>JBDTUY010000366.1:0-5261 GCA_040007495.1 Acidobacteriota bacterium
AGTGCGAAGGCGGAGAGATTTGCGATCCAGTTTAGGACCTCTTCCAGAGTACGCGCCTGGTCAACCGTCCAACCAAAGAGAATTTGCGCCAGTCCCCAAACGGGAATAGCGGCCAAGAGCAGTGCCACGGGGTGCAGACGAAGTCGCCCTTTGTTCGCGACGAGGCTAGCCGCTGCGGTTAAGAAAAGAGCGCTCTGAAACAGGCTGAGCGCCCAGCGTCCGGGGACGGCTTGCGTTAAGAGTCCGAGGATTAGGATCGCTAGAAGCACGGCGGGGGGTCGGGATTGGCCCATTGTAGCGGACGGAAGCATAGTCCTATGGCGTCTTGGCGGTATTTCGATTGTGCCGCCTCCCTCCCCATAAACAGCTACGATGAAGTGTATCGTATGCCTCGCCAATACCCAGCCTGCCTGGTATTGGCTGCTACCCTCGTCCTCGCGCTAGCCTCGTGTGCTCGCCGCGAGCAGCCAGAAGCCCAGAACCAGTACATCGATGCCCGTGTCTGCTCGAGCTGTCATAAGGGCATCGCGCAAACTTATTCCGAAACCGGCATGGCGAAATCCTTCTACGCTCCGGAAGCCGCCAGCGTGCCAAATTCCAAGCCCTATTTCCATCCAGCATCGTCCACTTGGTACCAGATCGTGGCTAAAGATGGAGGCTGGTTTCAGCGGTGGTGGCAGATCGGACCCAAAGGCCGCGCCGAGAGCGTTGGGGAGTCAAAAATCGACTATGTGATTGGTTCGGGCAACCACGTTCGCACTTATCTGCATCGCACAGCACGCGGTACATTGATCGAACTTCCCTTGGCTTGGTATGCGGAAAAAGGCGGCAGTTGGGCGCTGAATCCCGGTCTCGACGACAGCGACCCGCCGATCGGGAGGAAGGTCGGGTACGACTGTATGTTCTGCCATAACTCCTATCCGTCGATTCCCTCCGGCCATGACGACGCTGGAGCGGAACCTGTGTTCGCCGCACAGTTGCCGCAGGGTATCGACTGTCAGCGTTGCCACGGACCCGGCGGAAACCACGTGAAAGCCGTCAGTCAATCGGGCGCGAAGCTAGACGATATCCGCAGCGCCATCGTGAATCCAAGGCGACTGAGCAACGAGCGTTCGATGGAGATCTGCATGCAGTGCCATCTGGAAACCACTAGCGCACCGCTGCCGAACGTGATCCGTCGTTATGATCGCGGGCCGTTCTCGTACCGACCAGGTGAGCCGTTGAGCGCCTTTCAACTGACCTTCGATCACGCATCAGGGTCAGGACGCGAAAACAAGTTTGAGATCGTCAGTGCGGCCTACCGGCTGCGTCAGTCCAAATGCTTCCTGCAAAGTAACGACAAACTTGGCTGCACCACGTGTCACAATCCCCACGATATTCAGCACGGTCAGCAAGGAGTCGACGGATACAACAAGGCCTGCGCCCAGTGCCATGCATCCTCTCAACTTGCCGGGCAACTTGCCTCCCAATCGCATCCGTCCGGCAGTAACTGCGTGGGCTGCCACATGCCGAAGCGGCGCACCGAAGACGTCATCCATGCGGTCATGACGGACCATTTGATCCAACGCCAACCGCCCTCAAATCTGTTGGCAGAGTTTCCGGAACGGCACGGCCCAGGGTTGCAGTGGACCGAATATCGCGGCGAAGTAATTCCGTATGGCGACAAAGACGGCTTATATACGGCTGTTGCCCAGGTCACGCACAAGAGCAATCTGGAAGCTGGAATTCCTAAGCTGCAAGCGGAGATCGCCAAGCGAAAACCGGAGCGGCCGGAGTTCTACCTGGAACTAGGCGACGCGCTCGAACGTGCCGGACGTGCCGAAGAAGCAGCAGCGCCGTATCGGGTCGCGATCGAAAAGCGGCCCGTATCAGCTCTGCTGTGGGCTAGGTTGGCGCAGGCGTTACGCGCGTCTGGGAAGACGCAGGAGCCGCTGGACGCGATGCTGAAGTCCGTGCAAGCCGATCCGAATGACGCGGAGAATTGGTATCATTTGGCGCTGCTGCAATCTGAGCTCGGGGATAAGAAATCGGCGATCGAATCGTTCCAAAAATCCATCGCACTGGACCCCGAATTCGCCGAGAGCCGGAGCGACTTGGGCGTGGTTCTGGCGGAGATGGGCCAACTTCCCGAGGCGGAAGGTCAACTTCAAAGCGCGCTGAGCATCCGGCCCGCGTTGCCAGGGGCACATGCGTATCTTGGCTATCTATTGGCCAACCGTGGTGACTACGCTGGGGCGATCTCGCACTTCGAGCGAGCCGGAGATGGCGCGTTTAATCAACTCAACTACGGCATCACGCTCGCAAGGATGAACCGGTCGGGGGAGGCTCGAAGTCACTTGGAGAAGTCCTTGGCGGTCGATGCGAATCAGCCCGTTGCGCATGAGCTTTTAGGCGAGTTGCTGGAAGTAGCACGCAAAATCCCCGACGCGGTTTCTCATTACCAGGCCGCGGTTCGTTTGCGTCCCGATTTCGGCCGCGCGCATGTCCAGTTGGGAGCAGTTCTGGCACGTCAGGGCGACAGGACAGGGGCAGCAGCAGAATTCCGGGTCGCTCAATCCGATCCCGATCCGCAAATCCGCGAAATCGCCGCCAAAGGGTTGATAGCGGTCGGAGCGAACTAGAATTTTGGACTCGGCCATTTTACTCGGGGGGGATTCGAAAGATAACAAGGAAAATTGTATCGAGTATTTCTTATTAAGCAGGTAAACTTAGGTCCTCAAGCGTCCCTCCTCGGCGAAACGTTCCGTCTGTCACCGGGTTGTCGTCACCGGGTTGTCGTCACCGGGTTTGAGCGAGGTAATGCTGTGCTAACGCCCAAGCAGACTGTAGGGCGGAGGCGGCGGCACGGCTTCCAATATTTGGGGCGGAAATGGGTTCGTTTGGCGAAACGGCATTTTCGATTCGCTGAGCGAAGTTGTGGGCCAAGCGTCTTCAGACGTTCGTACTTTTCGATAGTGCGTTAATTGTGGCGCTCGACTTACGCCTGCGAACCGAGGAACAGCACCCAGGTGGCGGAATTCCTACGGTTCATCATGTCGAAGCTAGACTCGAGGCCTCTGTTTGAGTCACATGGTAGGCTTTCTATTCATGCCAGACAACCATTTTGATCTTGCAGCCTCTGCTCGCCAGGAGATGATTGCTGAAGGATTTGCGCCTGACTTTCCACCTGAAGTTGACGCTCAGGTGCAGGCTCTGAAGGCTCGCGGTGAAGTGCCGGTGGATGGGAACGTGCACGATATGCGCTCCCTGTTGTGGTCTTCCATCGATAACGACACATCGCGGGATCTAGATCAAGCGGAAGTCGCTGAGCGGGTGGATGGCGGGATTCGCATGATGGTCGCGATTGCCGATGTCGATTGCGATGTACCACTAAACTCGCCCATCGATCGGCATGCGGCGGAACAAACCACTTCCGTATATACAGGCATCCGAACGTTTCCACTGTTGCCAGAGCAACTATCGACGGACCTTACTTCGCTGAATGAGGGTGTGGACAGGCTGGCAATCGTAACGGATTTTGTGATTGACGGGGAAGGCGCGATTTCAAAGACTAGTATCTATCGCGCGCTGATCCGGAACCAGGCACAGTTGACTTATAACGGGGTGGGGCCGTGGCTGGAAGGAACCGCTGATGCGCCGGCCAAGGTTAGCTCGTCGGCTGAGTTGGCCGCGCAACTCAAGCTCCAGGACGAAGCGGCGCAGAACTTGCTGGACGAGCGGCACCGGCTGGGCGCATTGAACATCGATCGCGTGGAAGCGGAGGCCGTCATCACGGATGGTCAGGTGCAGGGGATCAATGCGCGTAAGAAGAATCGAGCCAGCGAGTTGATCGAGAACATCATGGTGGCTGCCAATGGAGTGATGGCTCGGACGCTGACGGAGGCTAAGGTATCTTCCATCCGACGCGTGGTGAGAACCCCGGAGCGATGGCCGCGTATCGTGGAGTTAGCTGCGCGTTATGGCAAGACTCTGCCGACGGAGCCAGACTCAGGCGCGTTAAGCACGTTTTTAGAAGAGATGAAAACTGCCGATCCCGTTCACTATGCCGACATCTCACTAGCAGTCGTGAAGCTAATGGGTCCGGGTGAGTATGTACTGTCGCGGCCCGATGGAGCGCAGCAGGGGCATTTCGCGCTAGCGGCTCATGATTACAGCCATTCGACCGCTCCGAATCGGCGTTTCGCGGATACAGTAACGCAGCGGTTGATTAAGGCGGTTTTGCAGAAGGCTGCTCCGCCCTACTCGGATCAGCAACTAGACGCGATTGCGAAGAACTGCACTTTGAAAGAGGACGCCGCACGTAAAGTCGAACGGGTGATGAATAAGCGGATCGCGGCGGTGGCTCTGCAGCATCGTATCGGAGAGATGTTCCCGGCAGTGGTTACTGGCGTCACTCCGAAAGGCGTTTTCGTGCGGATCACAACGCCGCCCGCGGAGGGGATTCTGATTCACGGACAACAAGGCGTCGACGTCGGCGATCAGTTACAGGTGAAGCTGGTGGGGACCGATCCGCGGCGCGGGTATGTTGATTTCGCGAGGTAGGGAGCCGATCATACCTGTTGGATCGGTTTGCTGAAGACCAATATTAAGCTCTTCTCCCGATGACTACGTTTTTCCACAGCACAAAATACAGAATCCACACGGGCTCAAAAAACGCTTGACTCTGTATACGGAACGACTACACTGAAAGCTCCTCCCCTTGGCAGCCGTCGGCTGCGTATCGATCCGCTCCACTGATCTTGTGGCGGGACGTGCGTAGTAGTCGCTGTGTCCCGAACTTCTCCTCCCCCGGCGAAAGTGTTTCGACGTAAGTATGCACTCATGCCCGCTGCGCGCTTCAGAAGCCAACCCACTCGAGTAGGAGCCTTTCAGGAACCAACACCATGGCCATCACCAAACCACGCAATCGCACCGTTCTGTTTCGTTTGACGCAGGAGGAATACGAACTCTTGCAGAATGCATGCTCCGCGAACGACGCCCGCAGTTTGTCGGATTATGCTCGGGATCGGATTCTGAAGGACAGTACTCCGCCGGCGTCGATTTCGCAGATGGAATCGAAATTAGATGAACTTCGGCAGACGGTCGATCGCATCGCGCGGATACTGGAACCATCGACATACCGTAGCGGTGAGCAAGCGGCGGCATAGACTGCGGATTGAGGACGAGGCTGGGGCTGCATCGCAGGACCGGGGTCCCCGCCCCCTTTTAGAAGCTTTGCATTTCGGAGGACTATGCCCATGATCACGCGCCATATCATCTTG
>JBDTUY010000367.1:0-5213 GCA_040007495.1 Acidobacteriota bacterium
GACGTTGAGCTCAATCCGCTGCTCGTCAAGGTCCTCGTCGGTATGCTGAGAATCTTTGACGCTGCTGCGAAAAACGCGATTGTAGGCCATCCGGGATTGGCGTTCGTCTTGCATGTCCATGTACCCGATCCCAAGGTACGCGGATAGACGTAAGGAAGTAATAGAGAAGGCGTAAGGATTTTATAAAGAGGTTGGCGGCTGGAATCTATAACCTACCCACGGCTCCGTGAGGATGTAGACAGGTTTTTCCGGGGTAGGCTCCAGCTTGCGCCGTAGTTGTTTGATGAACACGCGCAGATACTCGACCTCATCGCCGTAGTCCGGCCCCCAAACCGCCTGAAGCAACTCGCGGTGTGGAATAGCGCGGTTGGGGCGCAAAACCAAATACCGTAGGACGTCGAATTCCTTGGGCGTCAGGCGAGTCTGTGTTCCACGGACGCGCACGGTGCGCGCCCCGAAGTCCACTTCTACGTCTCCCCACGCAAGTTTCTGAGGATCTGACTCGGGCGCGAGGGGAGCACGTCGCAAGGCTGCTCGGATTCGAGCCAGCAATTCAGGAGTCCCGAATGGCTTCGTCACAAAATCATCTGCACCTGCGTCGAGGGCAGCGACCTTGTCCTCTTCTGTGTTCCGCACAGTGAGCATGATGATAGGGATCTCGGAACCGGCACGGATACTCTTGCAGGCTTCAATGCCTCCCATGCCGGGCATGTTCATATCGAGAATGATCAAGTCAAACCGTTCCGCGCGGATCTTCTCTTCAGCATCCTCCCCACTGCGCGCATCCTCGACCTCGTAACCTTCCCCCGTCAATGTCATCCGCATCACTCGGCGGATCTGCGGATCGTCATCAACCACCAGAATACTTCCAGCACTCATACGGACTCCTCCCCGGACAGTAGAGGCAGAGAAATACAAAATGTGGAGCCGCCCCCTGGAGTGCTGTCGACCCAAATTTCGCCGCTGTGTGCGCGAACCACGTCGCGAGCGATGGCTAATCCCAACCCAGCACCGGGGATTTGGGCCTTCATTTTGGGAGATCGATAGAACCTCTCAAAGACCCGAGCACGGTCCTCCGCAAGGATTCCGGGGCCGTGGTCACTGATCTGAATGAGAAGCTTTCCATCCTGCGCGGTGGCCGAAACACCAATCGGTGCATCGGGCGGGGAGTATTTGGTCGCGTTACTCAGCAGTTGACGCAGCGCGAGTCCAACAAGCTCGCGATCTGCCGGTAGGTTTGGGAGATCCTCGGCAATGTTCAGGCTCAGATCCCGCCCGCCCAGTCTGGGTTTCATTTTCTCAAGCACGCTTTGGATCAATTGCTCTACCGGCCAGCGCTCACGATGCAACTGCACGCGGCCCGCATCTACACGGGCCATTTGAATCGCATCGTCCACCAATCCGCTGAGACGCACCGTTTCCTCATCTACAATCTTGATGAATTCGCGCTGTTGTTGAGGCTGGGGCTGGCGATCAGAAAGCAGTGCGGTGGTCGAAGCCTTGATGCTGGTCAAGGGAGTTTGGAACTCGTGAGCAATCGCGTCCAACAACATTGATTTTAGCTGCTCGCTCTGTCGAGACGCTTCCGCGCGGCTGGCAGCCTCTTGGGCCCGCGCTCGCTCCAATCCAATCGCGACCAAGTTCGTTAGACTTTGCAGCGCAGAATCGGAAAGCGGTGTGCCGCTGATTCCGAGGCTCGCTATCGGCTGCGATCCCAGGCGAATGGCCGCGATCACGATCTTGTGGTCGTCGTTCCGAAATTGAGTTCCTTGCATCGCTGCTTGGCGAAGTTGGTCGTCTATGCCGGGAAACTCTTCCGTTCCCGACCGATGGAACTGCCCCGATTCCCGATCAAAGAGGGTGACGGAGGCAACTCCCAGAATTTGTGCGATCTGCGTTGTGAGTCGGCCATGCACCGGTTGGGCGGGATCGATCAGCAGGATCGCACGACTAAGCGCATAGAGGCGCTCCATCTCGGCTTGCCGCTCCAGTGCATCGTCTGTGCGCCTTTGGGCTTGGACAGATAGGCGGCTCGCGGTGATTGCAGTGACCATAAAAGCCAAGAGAGCGACCCAGTTCTGGGGATCGGCGATAGTAAGCGTACCGACCGGCGGAAGGAAGAAAAAGTTGAAGCAAAGGACGGCAAGGACGGACCCCAGTGTTGATTCCACTAGACCCCATCGAGCGGCGATGAAAAGGATCGCCACGAGATAGGTAAACCCGACAGTCGTTGCGTTTACTGGAACGAACTGAACGAAGACGAGCGTGATTCCACCGACGATGGCAGGCACGGCAGCACATCGCAGAGCAAGCTTTCCATTGTCCATTTGAGAGCTATCTCGCACGAGGTTTCACAGCCCATGTTAGTTCCTTAGGACAAGGTGTGCCAAGACCAGGGAACGTGCGCGGAGACGGACAAACCGGAAAGTGTTCTCCCGCCGTCCCGAAGTCGGTTCTAGGAAGTCACTCCACGCCGTGTCGATAGATCCCGATGAACGCCGTCCACGGATGCCCCGGCGCTAACCAGCCTAACGTTCTGCCGGACCAATCTCTGAACGGTAGTCTAAGGGGTTGGATGAAGGAGCTTCGTGTGAATTCGGCACGCTGTAACGCGCCATCTCCTTGCGAGGGCCCATACGAATCTTCAGGACTCCGGGCTCGCTTTTGACAAGCTGACGCACAGTTTCGCGACCAACTCGCCACTGAGCTGCCAAATCTTTGATAGAAAAGTGTTTCTCGAAAGTAGTGTCAGTTGTGCTCCATTGCGTCGCAGTCTGTAGATCCACGTGCTCACCTCCGGTATCGTTATCTTACCGGCGACTAGATTGCCCTTTCGCCTGCGGATGCGGCAGAAACCCATCAGTAGTCCAGTGACGGGGCGTCTCGATCTAAATCGCCCTGATCGGCTTCGAACACACTCTCAGCGGATGGCACAGGCCGCAGCTCCAGCCGCTCGTGCCGATAGCGCTCATCGATCTCCTTGCGACGACATTCTGCGTCCGCCTCCAAAGCGCTCCTGGCTTCTGCCTGTCGCCATTCGATATTTTCGAGAGATCGGCGCATGCCGTGGAGATCCTCTTCAGGCGTCTTAGGTATCTGATTGGTCAGCTTCAGCAACCAACTCGGCTAGAGTTGGTCAGCACGTTATCCAGGTGGGCAATGTCGCCGCGGAGCGTACGTTCTTGATCTCCATACTCCCGGTCTAGCTTTTGCGCAAGAGACAGCCGCGCGTGAGTGGTTTGGGTGTAGAAGCTGCCTAGCTCAGATAGATGGTGATTCTGAAGACGATTGAGTTCGGATGGACTTGCTGATCGCGCCGCTGGCTGCAGGAACAACTCTTTGAGTTGGTTGCGACGATCGGGTTTGCGCTTCTGCGGTGGTGGGGCGTCCGGTCTAGCAGTGCTGGGCGGTTTCTTGGGAACAGACGGTCTATCACTATCTCGGATCGCGGCATCAATGATGGACTCCTGCCAGTCGCGGTTTTGCTCGTCGCGGTCGAAGTATTCTAGCTCCTCTTCAAGTTGCTTTCCCTCGGCGCATTGATCAGAAGTTTTCTTGTTGTCTGCCTCTTGGTTCTGAGTTGTCGAGGCCGGTTGCTTTCGGGCAGAATCTACATCTGGCAACTTAAGATCCGCGAGTTTGGCGCGGACTTGCTTTTCCTTAGTTCCATCGATCTGGCGCGACAAGCTATGGACGTTTCCATTGCTGTCGATCAGAAGCAGCTTCTTGCCCTGCGCCAGTTTGAAGCCATGCTCCGCGAGCGCCGTTTGGAATGCTGCACCACTATCTGACTCCTGATAGAGCTTCGTGATACGAGACTTTAGACTGAGTTCAGGTTCTTCGTGTTTGACCTTCTCTCCCTGTTCGCGTTTCTCATTGTTCTCAATGCGTTTATTGCAGTAGATCTTGCCGTGCTCACGCTCGTATTCTTGAGCCCACTTTGAAAGTCTCTTCTTTGAGAAGGAAGCTTGATTGGCCTTTCCCGTTTCGGGATCAACGACGTTGACGATCAGATGCAGGTGCGAATGGCCCTTCAGCCGCCCGAGGGATCGTGGGTTCTTCGATCGGAGGCTGGGAGCAGGCGGCTGAACCAGACCACGTCCCTGACTCTTCCCAAGTCCGAACGAGCGCCTTTGCATCGAGCCAAGCGGGGAGCTCGGTATTCCTTCGCTTAAACTTTCGACTTAACGTGCCCGACGCGTAGATTGGGCAGGAGCATTTTCGCCAGCCACGACGAAGTTCGTCTGCCTCGTAGGTCCGCGTAATTGAACCCGCCCACCGGGGCAATTGGCGCCATGCCGACGATAAAGGTTCAGAGTCATCGCGTTGACGACTCGAATCTACCACGGGCATTGCCCAAAATTGCTCAAATTGGGCGGCAGATCGGGCTAAGCTGCTGAAAGAAGGATGGCGGTGAGGGTGAGATTCGAACTCACGGAACCCGTGAAGGTTCAACGGTTTTCGAGACCGCCGCATTCGACCACTCTGCCACCTCACCGATCTTCTTTAGGGTAGCCGAATTGGACACTACCAGGCAACCGGTGAGTGCAGGTCCTCGAGGAGCAGTGCGAAGGAGCAGTGCGCGAACCGGCTGCTTGATGCGCGCTGGAATTACGCCTCTGCTCGCCCCTCGGCCTGCTTACAGACGCGCCCCGCCGCCGACGTTTAGCGTTTCTCCGCTGACCCAGGATGAGTCCTCGGAAGCTAGATAGACGGCCGCTTTGGCAATGTCGTCGGGTTCGCCCAAGCGCTTGACCACGCTCCGCGCAATAACCTGCCCGTTGAACTGTTCATCGGGATTCATCTCGTTGAGACCCTCGGTGTCGGCTACTACTTTGTCGGCTGCATCTTTACTGCGGGAATAGTTGACTACTACTCGCGCCCCTTCGCTCGCGAATCGGCGTGCGATTTGTGCACCGATTCCCTTTGACGCACCTGTGACCACTGCTACCTTGCCCTGTAACTTGCTCATGATGTTCCTCTATTCTTCGTATCGCTTTGCATCATTTCGATGCACGTCTAATTGATGTGATCGACGGCAAGAAGGTCGCAGCAAATATCGCTCAAGCTTGAGGAATTAGGCGGGCAAGTTCTTTGAGGTAGGCGCGCCACACTGGGACGTTGATACTGAGGATCACAAACTTGCCCTCACGCCTCTGGTGAATCAGTTCCGCTGCGGCCAATTCCTTCACGTGATGGGAAACCGTGGCAGG
>JBDTUY010000368.1:0-5199 GCA_040007495.1 Acidobacteriota bacterium
GTGAGAATCGTAGATGCGTGCTGCTAGGGGCCGCAACGGTACCGTTCGCCGGAATGCAGGCATTCTCGCAGCAAGCCGCGCCGGGTGTCGCGACGGCTTCAGATACCGATGAAATCCGGACCTCGCCCGTTCCGCATCGCTACATTCACGGCTTGATCCGCTTCAGCGCATAGCAAAATTCCCATAATTCGGCCTTATGCGCGCATTGCGGTTCTTTCGTCCGGAATTGGACGAGAACGCCGCTTTGGCCAATGCTGGAACACTGCTGGCGTTCATGGCGGTAGCTTTGTACCCACCGGTGCCGACGCGATCCTTTGCGCCATCGTCCTTTCCGCAACAAGGCTGCCTGGCTGATCGCGTCGGCCGCCATTCTGGGCTGTCTCTACCTATTCGTCGGTCTACGGGTCAGCGCCACATGTGTATCGATAACCATGCCAGTTAGCCTCATTGTTTCTACCTACGTCTGCCTAGCGCCAAATCGTTAGGACCACTGCAATCAATAGAAGTACCGCCAATCCCCCTCTCGCCGAAACGCGCAAGTTTCCGAGGCAGTCATACGCCGCACTCAATTCGCAATGCACAACGGAAACAAAGACGTCTTTCCAAGTTGAGTTTGATTTCAAAGCCAAACACCCAATTCCGCAAATCTGGATTTTAGCGCGGCTCGCGCATCACTTTCGAAAATGGTGATCGGCTGAGAGAACATGCGCCGCAGATAATCCAACCCGCCGTCCAGGGCTCTATGTGCCTCACCGCGCCAGGCGTTATTCATGATCACATTAAACAAGACCGCTTGTATCACGTCAACAAGTATTCTTGCAACTTGCAGAATTACAAGATATCTTGATTTTGCGAGCGTTTTCGAAGGAGCGCACATGAAGCGACCTACAACCAAGACGTTGGGGCAACGTGTCAAAGAGCGCCGACTGGCGCTCGGTTTATCGCAGCCTCAACTGGCGAAGAAGGTCGGCGGGATTACTTACCAGGCGATCCAGCAGTTGGAACAAGGTGGAGGTACCAAACATCTTGTAGGCATCGCTCGGGCGCTAGGCACAACCGCAGAATGGCTGCAGGACGGCCACGGGCCCGCTCCTCCTAAGAGCATTCCTGACCGAGGTCTGGAACCGATAAAGGTTTTGGGACTGGCGGAATGTGGGCCCGACGGCTGGTCGCTATGGAACGGCGAGGTGATTGACGTTGCCGATCGCCCCGCATCACTGAGCGGGGTAGGGAATGCATATGCTGTGTATGTTATAGGTACGAGTATGGAGCCGCGCTATCATCCGGGCGAGGTAGTATATATCCATCCCGACAAGCCCTTGATTGTTGGCGGTTATGTCCTAGTGCAGCGACGCGGCAAGAAGGGCGAACCGCCGGCGGCCGTGCTCAAACGGCTGGCCAAGCGCTCAGGTACCAAGGTGGTGTTGGAGCAGTATAACCCGCCGGACCTCTTGGAAATAAAGACCGTCGATATTGTTTCTATCCACCGTGTGGTTGGATCTGCAGAAAGATAGAATAGTAGACAGAATCTTGTGCCGGCTCGAAAGACGGCTCAAACTACCTCGTGACACCCAGTTATAACCGGAAACGGGTAATCATGAAGCCAACAATCGCTACCTGGAGCCTGCTCTTCGCTTTAAGCGCTTCGGGGCTATCGGTACTGGCCCAGCCTGTGCAGCCGCCGCCCGCCACCAGCACGCCGGTGGGCGATCTGCTGAAGTCGGCCCCTTATATTGAGATCGCCAACGGCACTCTCACCGCCCGTATCGCACGCATCGATGCAGTAACGGGTTTCTACAATGGCACGCGTTTCGACCAGGCCGGTGTGGTCACCAGCCTCAAGTTGGGCGGGCGGGAATTCTACGGCCCATGGTTTGAGAAGACGAGTCCAACGGTGTTGGACTACACCTATGTGGGCAACGATATCGTGGCCGGGCCTGACAGCGCCATCAGCGGTCCGGTGGAGGAGTTCGCGCCCCTGAATTTCGAACCCAGGCCCAGATTGTTCATCAAGCCCGGCGTGGGGGTGCTGGAACAGCCGGATAGCCAGGCTTACGACCACTACCGCCATTACCGCATTATGGACGCGGGCAAGCGCACCACCCGCATTACCAAAACCAGTGTGACCTTCACGCAAACTCTGAACGATCTGGGCTATGGTTACATCCACGAAAAGACCCTTAGCCTGGTGCCGGGCAAGCCGCAGCTTTTGATCACCAATCGGCTGCGCAACACTGGTCAGAAAGCCATCAACACATCGGTCTACAACCATAATTTTTTGCGGCTTCTTCGGGGCAATAACGGGACAAAGATCACGTTCCCCTTTACGCTGTCTGCCGCAAGTCCCCCGCCCGCCGACTTGTTGCGAATTGAGGGCAAGACCCTCGCTTATCTCAGGCCGATGAAGAACAAGGAAAGGATTTCCTTCTTGCTCACCGGCTTCGGCAATACTGCCGCCGACTATGATTTCACCATTGAGGACACCGCGAATGGCGGCGGGGTGCGGGTCCAGGGCGATCAACCAATTGCGCGGCTGAACATTTTCTCCGTCGACCGCGTCCAGTCGGTGGAGCCGTTCATTGCCATCGACCTGGTGCCCGGTCAGGAGAAGCGCTGGAGCTATGCCTATACCTTTTTCGCTCCTGGAAAAAAAATAACGCCTGAACTGCAACGCAATGTGCGCTAATCTAAGTATCGTCGTTTACTTGTATTGCATCGGTGGCTCAAGATCATGGGCATTGCGGCCAAGAAAACACGCGAGAGACGAGTAACGCGAAAGCTTAATCGCTTTGCCATTGTCTTCGACACGCTCATCGCGATTCATGGCCATACTGAGGTTTCGCTTCTAAAAGCTATTGGCAAGCGCCCCAATCGTCTGAACGTTTATGCGATGCAGTGTTGGAGAAAGGCAAAGACCTTCCCTCGCATCAGTAAGTACCGAGATATTCTGGAAAAAATAGAGGACAAGTTTCAGCTACCAAGAGGGCGTCTAGCCAATTTGTCCGGAGGGAGAAGCTCTCACTACTATCGCGCAATCAAGCGCATCAACTTCGCGTCCGCACAGTTACTGCGGTGGCATACTCCTGATGATTTCGATTTAAGAGCCGAGAAAGAACGCCAAGAAATAATGACTTGGATATCGGAAAATATCTTGCCGTGTAGCACCGCATTCGGAAGATATCAAAGTAAGAGCACCAAAACCAAGTTCGCTGTCGTATTCCCATCGCTCCCCAAAGAACTGGGTGGCCGCGCCTGGATGGGAGATCGCCTCAGGCGGCACGACTTGGTTGAGAAGTTCAAGGCGCATGGAGCAATACCCGCTCCAGCTAGATTAGCGCGTGAGATGTCGCAAATCGTAACTTTCCACAGAGCGCTTTTGCCACCGAATGGCTACCGAAGGCGCAGGCGATGGAGCAAAGCAACGGCTAGTACTGTCACATCACGGCTAGGAATATTCCTTGGCGCGCTGGCAGCCGCAAAAGATCGTTACGTTAACGGTATGGGCGTCCCAGTTGCTCACTTAACGACAGCGCTTTTTGTATTTCCCGAGGTTTGGGAGTGGTATTTGGATTGGTGCGAAAAGCGGAGAGGTTTTTATACAAGTTCAGAAAAGAACCTTCTTTATGATATCCGGCTTCTTGCACGGAGGCGAACCGGCTGGATTCGGCAGCATCCGCGACTTGCGCGCAGGTTGAAGCCAATCGAAGGACTGATCTCCCAGAAGGACATCAACCGAGCAAGGGCAGATTGGGGTACGGCCTGCGATAAAGTATTCGAGTACACCACGGCGCGTATTTCGGAACTTTCCGGCATTATCCGGGTACATCGCGACCCGTTTGCTCCCATTTTGCCGGTCCTGACAAACGAAAGACCTTTGGCAGAGTACAAGAAGATTGGCGACGAAATGCTTCGGCGCCTGCCAAACGAGCAAGCACGACCCATGTCGTTCTCAACTGCTGTCCGCAACTATTTAATGTTCAGATTTGCCCTTCACCTCGGATTGCGCCAACGAAATTTTCGCGAATTGCTGCTTTGCCCTCCGGGACAAAAGGCGCGTGATATCTCCACGTTGGAAGATTTGGAGCGGGGAGAGATACGATGGAATTCGGGCGACCGGGTCTGGGAGGTTTTCATACCCGCAATCGCTATCAAGAACGGCAGCGGTGAATTCTTTCGAGGCAGGCCCTTTCAGGCGACGCTACCGGACCTCGAAAACCTCTACTGGTGGATAAAGATCTATCTATGGAAGCACCGTGCTCGTCTATTAGATGGTAACCGCGATCCGGGCACGTTTTTTGTCAGGTCCATGCGGTCGATCGCTTGCGATCCGGAGCTGAATATCACTTCCTTTTACAGTGTGTGGAAGCTCATGATTCTACAGTACGGAATCTATAACCCATATACAAAACGGGGAGCCATAAAGGGCCTTCTGGCTCATGGTCCTCACGCGGTGAGGGATGTCCTGGCGACGCACCTGCTCAAAACTACGGGGTCATATGAACTTGCAAGCTACGCCATTCAAGACAGCATAGAGTCGGTGTTGAAGCACTATGCGAGGTTTATGCCCCACGAAAAGATTGCGCGTGCTGCGGAAGAGTTGAACAAGGTTTGGAAAAAGCCTCGCACAACTCGAACCAGAAAGCAGCGAAAAAAAGGTGAACTCACACTGAGCGACAAACCTCTGCGCAAACGGGCATTGCTTAGTAGGCACGGGTTTGGATAATTGTGCGGTTGATTGAGGACGAAATGGTATCGGGATGTCTCGAACAGTCGAGAGCATTGAAATCTACCGGGCAGCCAATCAGCTCATAGAGCGGTTTGGAGACAATGCAGGGCTTGAGACGGCTCAGCTCGCTGACGCTGCGCTGGATCAAGGTGATCGATTCAATTTCAATCTTTGGACCAGGATCAATACTGCGGTCTTGCAATTGCAGCGCGTCCACCCCAAGCGCGGTGAGGTGGACTATTAATGGCCGCCCTTGGCGCAAAGCGGACATTCATCGGGAGCGTCGGATCTGCGGGTGGCCAAGAAGGTTCAGCCAGCGCGCCCGGGACAGAAGCGACGTCAAGGCGTGGGACAGCTCACGCCCAATACGCCCGCCAACTGGTCCTTCAATGACACCATCTCGATAGTGCCCAGCTTTCCCGGCTTAATGTCCACGCCCGACAACAGGAAGATGCTGTGATAATCGGGACGGG
>JBDTUY010000369.1:0-5196 GCA_040007495.1 Acidobacteriota bacterium
CCGGACGCAAGATTGCCACTGTTGTTCTTGGTAGAGGCCGCTGGTCGCTGATAGAACCCCATGTTGATCTAGTGGTCGCCGCTGTGAATGCTTCTAAACCCGGCGGCTACATTGAGGTCGAGATGCCGCAGATTAAACGCTTAACCCCATAGCCTCTACCGCCCGACCAACGTCTGTACTGCTTCCAATTCCTTACCGGCGTCAGACCATTTTCCCTGGGCCACCAGCGTTCGATAGCGTTCTAGATGGCTGCGAATCGTTTCGATGCGTGGATCGACGCCGTTAGGTGCGGGCGTGGAAACCGCGGGTTTGCCGCTTTGGTCTGTCTTCTCTGCGGCTTCTTGCGTTGCCACCGCAGGACGCTGTCCCTTTTGCCGAGCTTCCAGCTCCGCTAAAGCCTCCGGATAGTTGTTCGCGTAGATCAGTTCATTGCCTGAAGCCAGCACAATCTTCTCCAATTGCGGCATTCGTGCCTGAGCCGCTTGAATATAGATTGGCGCTACGAAAAGGAACGTGTTCCCGATTGGCAGAACTTGAATCTGCCCCTGCAGCACGTGCGATCCCTGCTGGCCCCACAAGGTCAGGTCTTTCGAAATGACTGGGTTCTGATTGATTAATGCCTCAATTTGCAGGGGCCCGGGTAGAATCTCCTGTTTGGGCAGTTGCAGAAAGACCAGTTCTCCAAGATGTTCGCCGTCACAGCGCGCCACCATCAAGCCGATCAGGTTTTGCTTGTTGCGCGGAGTGAAGGGAATCGTCAACAAAAATTCCGGTTTGGTTTCGCCCGGTAGTTGCGCAATCAAGTAAGTTGGATCTACCACGGACGGAGTCGAGCCTTGAGCGCCGCTAGAGGTCGCCAGATCCCACAGATCGGCGCGATTGTAGAACGATTCCGGGTTCCGCATATGATACGTGCGGTAAATCTCGGCTTGCGTACGGAACAAAAACTCGGGCGACCGCGTGTGTGTTCGTACATCCGCTGGCATTGCGGAGGCAGGCTCGAACAGTCCAGGGAACAGGCCCTGATAGGCTGAAATGATCGGGTCTTCGGCGTCCCAAACATACATTTTCGCTGTGCCTTGATAGGCGTCGATGGTCGCTTTAACAGAGTTGCGAATATAGTTGAACTGCTTGCCTTGCGTGGTCAGAGACCTTGCGTAGGGATGCGATTCGCTGGTCGTGTAGCCGTCGACAATCCACATCAGGCGGCCGTCGTCGGCGATCACCATATAGGGGTCGCCTTCCCACATTACAAATGGAGCTAATTCCTGCAAGCGCTCTCGCACGCTGCGTCGTATCATCATTCTGCTGTCCGCAGTAAAGGCATCGGATAAGACGATATTCCAATCGCCTAACGCCATAGCGGCAGCCAGCCGCAGAGGCATGGATGAGATAGGAAAGCCGCCCTTGCCGTCATACTGAGTCGTGACATCGTCCGACCCCGAGGGATAGTTGAATTCGGGCTGAGTCGTATGGACGAAGACCGGCGAGTGCGATGCCTCACCGAAGTAGATCTCCGGTCGCGTCACTTTCAGACCGGGCGCTTTAACCTCGACCGGTGCGTTGCGGATCAATAATTCCGGCGAGCCTGAGGCCGTGATGCGATTCGCCTCGCCCAATGCCAGGCCATAGCCGTGCGTGTAGATAGTGTTCGAAATCACCCAGCGCTCGCGAGCTGCGCCCAACTGCGTCAGATCAATCTCACGGGGGGCGAGCAGAACCTGCCGCATCTGGCCATCGATCTGATAACGGTCCACGTCGGTGTCGGCGTACGCGTAGGGCCGCAGAGGCTGGCTCTGACTCAAGGTGTCGTGAAACGCCTGCCAATCCCACAGGCGGACGTTGTCCAGCATCACCTTGTTGGCAGCGAAATCGATGGGGGCTTCTTTGTGTGCGGCGAACGCGATATCGCGGGCCCTATGGTCAATGCCATAGGCGTCGCGCGTCGCTTCGATATGACGCTGAATATACGGTCGTTCCAAGGCCAGTTCATTGGGACGGACGTGAAACGAACTAACCAATGGAGGCACTACGATATCAACGAGAACCACGACCGCACACGCCATTGCAAGCTTACGTTGACCGATCAAAACCAGCGCGGCTGCGACTAGCG
Source organism: Acidobacteriota bacterium (assembly GCA_040007495.1). GTDB lineage: Bacteria > Acidobacteriota > Terriglobia > Bryobacterales > Bryobacteraceae > Palsa-187. Next base: position 2,114 of record JBDTUY010000369.1, read on the forward strand.
CTGCGATGGCTTTGGCGGTTTGCAGCGGCAAGCCGATGTTCTGCTGAACATAATCGATGCCGACCATCAATTCGCCGTGATCCGAGAACAACATACTGTAGCGGCCCAGCCAGAATTCGACTGCCAGAGCAACCAGGATCAAAGCGATGAGAACTCGCAGCACGCCGGTTTCCAAGCGTCCCAGGCGCTTGAGGTCTTCGAAGCTGACTTGTCCGCGTTCCCATAGCTCCGGAAATCGCTGCTTGAGCTGCCACGCACGCGCGGTGGCGTAATAAACCAGCGCTCCTGCGGCGAAGCAGACCACGGCGTAGACGGCGGCTTCTGTGAACAACGGGAGGTCAAAAAAGTAAAAAGACAGCGAATGGCCGAAAACGGGGTCCTGCCATTCACCAGGAACGTTGGCCGCTCGTGAGCCGACATAGCGTGCAATGGTCCATCCGTCAACGCCTGAAGCGGAAAGCACCAATGCCAGCACGAAGGACACTAACGTTGCGAGTTTCGCATAAAGAGGATACTCCCGGAGGCCGGTTCCGGCATGCTTCATTCCTCTGGCGTGCGCTATCCAAATGACTGCGGCGAGGAACAGCCACTGCACCAGCCAAGGCACGGACTGATAGAACCACATGCGGAGCCAAGTGTCGACGTGACCCATCTCGGCCCACCAATGATAATCCAGAATCCAGCTTGTGATTGCGTGGCTGGAAAGGAAAAGGATGAGAAGCGCGCCCAAAACAAACGGCAGCTTTGAGCGCAAGGACGAGGGGCTTTGGGGCACGTATTAAGCGTACCTCAGTTAGCAACTGGAGGCGGACGAATTATGATGGACTGTGGATTGAACCCTGGAACTGGATTTAGAGCAAGCGGAACGTGACGGCGACCGTCGCGATGACACGCACGGGCTTGCCATCTTTCATGCCGGGCTTGAAGGTCCATTTGGAGACCGCTTCCAGCGCCTTTTCATCCAGACCCAACCCGAGCTTCTTGATGACCTTCATTTCTTGTGGGTGGCCAGTTTCGTCCACAACCAACTGGATCTGCACTTCGCCCTGATGCTTGGCTTTGCGGGCTTCTTCGGAGTACTCGGGTTCCGGACGTAGGATCGGCACGGGCGAGCTTACACCGCCACCGATTCTGAGCGCGCCGCCGCCGAAGCCACCGCCACTACCGGGGCCGACGCCATTGCCTTTGCCCGGTCCGATACCGTTGCCTACACCGGTTCCGTTAGAAGGAAGTCCGACGCCAGCGAAGGGATCGCCCAGGTTATTGGCACTGATTTGAATGTCCGGACCCGCTACGATGGTCGCTGGCATAGACAGCTTGGGATTCTCAATCGTGTTGACGGTGGGGGGCACAAAGGTTCGGGGTGCAATCTTCGGAAGTTGACCCTTGGTATCTGGAGTCTTGGCTCCGCCACCGCCGCCACCACCTGCTGTCTGTTGCTTGGGCGGGGCTGGAGGAGGCTTCCTGGGCAAGATCGGCGCGACTAGAGGTACTGCATCTTTGATGGCTTGCTGAATCGTTGCGTTCGTACCGACCAACAACAGCAAAGCAATGATTGTCGCGTTGATTGCAATACCAAATGCCCCAGCCTTCCATTCATTACCACCGTACAGGCCACGCATGCTGGGGGACACATACGGTTTAGAGGTAAGCACCAAAGGCGGCGGAGGAGGCGGAGGATGTATTATTTCTTTGATCGAATCGTAGAGAGCTAAGTAGAGCGGCTTCGCGACCGATGAGGGCGGCAGCAGATGATCCAGATGGTCACCCATACCATTGGCCTCGCTCATTGAGAGAGGCTTCTGCTCAGGTGCCTGTTTAGGTGGATTTTCGTTCTGGTTCGCCACGTCACGCTCCGGGTCTTGCCGTTTATTAACCTGTTTCCTATTTGCGCGATTTACAAGGCGCACACGGGTCTGCCCACAACTCGGGGCATGCCTTTGAGACGTGCAAAACACCCATTTGGTTTCAGGTAACTTACGTATTTATGTATTGGAGTTTATCATACCGCCCGAAAGGAGTATGCGCCAGGTCCGGCGGGATGGTATGGGTGACGATCCCCATCTGTCCCGCCGGGGCCTAAAACGGCCTAAAGTAAGCGAAAAGTGACGGCAACGGTCGCGATCACCGGAACGGGTTTCCCGTCTTTCAGGCCAGGTTTGAAGAGCCACCTTGCCACCGCGTCCTTGGCCTTTTCATCCAGACCCAGGCCGAGCCCTTTTAACACTCGGAGGTTCCTGGCATGGCCAGTCTCGTCGACCACGAACTGGATCAGGACCTCACCCTGTTGCTTGGCCTTGCGACCCTCCTCGGAGTATTCAGGCTCTGGTTTGGTAATGGCGATCGGTGCGCTGACACCGCCGATACCCGGCCTGTACACGTCGCCACCGTAGCCGCCGTTTTTTCCCGGACCAATGCCAGGGCCATCGCCAGGACCAATACCGCCGTGGTCACCTGTCCCGTTGGAAGGAACGCCGACGCGGGCCGATGGATCGCCGAAGTTGGTCGCGTTGATCTGAATATCGGGTGCGTTAGCAATCGTGGCGGCCATAGGCAGCTTCGGGGTCTCCACGGTGTTGACCGTCGGTGGCACGAAGGTTCTCGGGGCTACCTTGGGAAGGGCCCCTTGGGTGTCCGGAGTCTTGGCTCCCCCACCCCCGCCACCGGACATCGCCTGCGTCTTAAGTGGAACGACCGGGGGCTTCCGCAGGACCGGGGCGACAAATACTGGCATCTTTTCTCGGATCGCTTCTTGAATAGTTGGGTTGGTACCCACCAGCAGCAACAAGGCGATGATGGTGGCGTTGATCCCGATCGAGAATGCACCGGCCTTCCATTCATTGCCTGCGTACAGGCCTCGCATGGTCCCCACCTCGATGGGCATGGAGGTTACTTCCAACGGAGGCAGCACCGTTGGATGCATCAATTCTTTAGCCGCATCGAGGAGTGCTCGATACAGAGGGGTTCTCAGTGAGGGTGGCGGCAGTAGGTGATCCAGATGATCGCCCACTCCAATCGCCTCACTGGCGGAAAGGCGGTTGGTCTCGGCCGTCGTCTGATGCTTGGGACTTGGAAGTTGCTGG
>JBDTUY010000370.1:0-5192 GCA_040007495.1 Acidobacteriota bacterium
ACTTTGCGGAGTACCGCGTTCACCAGACCTGTCGCGGACTGTTTGCCCGCGCGCTTGACCAGTTCCACGCTCTCTCCCACTGCGGCATGCGGCGGAATGCGTTCCAGGTAACGCAGTTGGTAGATGCCCATGCGCAGAGCGATGCGGACTTCGGTATCGAGCTTGAGCGTAGGGCGTCCAGAGAATACGCCGACCAGAAAGTCGAGTTGCGCCTGAAATCGCAGGCATCCTAGCACGATTGTTTCTGCCAGCCCGACATCGCGTGTATCGGCCTTTTCGCGAGCCAACAGATCCGTCGCGTACCCGCCCTGGGCGGTAGCTTTCAAAACGCGGAAGGCAATCTCACGCGCGGGAGAGATCAAGAGGTCCACCCGTAGGTTCTTGATTGGCCGCAGATGAACGCCGATGAACGCAGATAAGAAAAGCGGACGTTATCTGCGTTCATCGGCGTTTATCTGCGGCTGACATTACAGTTTCATCGCGCCACAACGACTTCAACGTGTCCACATTCTTGCGATCGTCCCCGGGCTTCTCCACTGGAGTTTCCAAAATAAACGGCTTGTCCCTCAGCTTCGGATGATTCACTATCCGCCGGAACGCTTCGAGACCGATATACCCCTCACCGATGTTTTGATGCCGATCCAGATGCGAGTTGAATGCGCCCTTTGAATCATTCGCGTGAATCACGCGGACGTTTTCCATTCCCAATAATCGATCCGCTTCGGCAACGGTTTCATTCAAACCAGCCTCGGTCGAGATGTCGTATCCAGACACCAGCAGATGACACGTATCCAGGCAAAATCCAATCTGCAAGTCGCTCGACTGGCCGACGGTTTGCGCGGCGAAATCGCGCATCACATGCAACTCTTCCATCCTTCCGCCCAACTGTGCGCCCGCACCTGCGGTGTTCTCCACCAACAGCATGAGCTTGGAAAATTTCAAGCCGTTGGCAGCCTCGGCGACCCCCGCCAGGAACGCGAAAATTCCCTGCTCTACCGTTTGACCTTTGTAGTTGCCGGGATGGGCGACCAGGAACTCGGCATCCAACGCGATGCCGCGGACCAGTTCGCCGCGAAACGCGTCAATCGACTTAGCTCGGATCGTCGCGTCGGCCGATGCGAGATTGATCAGGTAGTTGTCGTGGATCACCAACGGGAACAGGTCATGCTTCTCACGTGCGCGGCTCAGCAGCTTGATCGACGCGTCGCCCGGCACCGACGCTTTCCATTGGCGGGGACTGGACGAGAAAATTTGAAAGGTATTGGCCCCCAACTCTGCCGCTTCCAGTGCGGATCGTTCCAGGGATCCGGCAATCGAGGTATGAATTCCAACGCGCACGCTTTCATCCATAATAGATGCAAGAGGGACCAATGCCACTGCGCCTCGCCCTGTTTTTCGCGTTCGCGGCCGTTTTATTTGCGGCCAACACCCGCCTGTACCTTAAAGACGGCGACTATCACATCGTGCGCGAATACAAGATTGAGGGCGACCGCGTTCTCTACTATTCGGTGGAACGTGGCGATTGGGAGGAGATTCCTCTGGAACTGGTCGACCTCAAACGAACTTCTAAAGACTCGGATGAAAAGGCCAAAGCCCTAGCCGAAGAAGTGAAGATCGAGAAGGCCGAAGAAGCAGCAGTCAAGGCCGACAAGAAGTTGGTCCGCAGCGTTCCGGACATTCCGGGCGTGTATTGGATCGACGGCGATAAAGTTGTGGCATTGAAATCGGCGCAGGTGGTGATCAGTGACTCAACCACCCGCAGGTTACTACAAAAACTTTCACCCGTACCCATCATCCCCGGCAAGTCCACGGTCGAGATCGAAACCAAGGCCGCAGTCTTTCGGCTCACCAACCGTACGCCGGAGTTTTTCTTTCGACTGATGGAGGAAGAGCGATTTCAGCTGATCAAGCTCCCCCCTAAAGGCAAGAATGGTCGGTTAGTGGAAACCGTTCAGCGACTGCCTGAGGATGAGGAGGTCCTGGAAGACCAGAAGGTGATCCCCACCTTCAAGCGCCAGATCGACGAAGGGCTTTACAAGATCTGGCCGCAGGAGCCTTTGGAGCTAGGCGAGTACGCGTTAGTCGAGTACACGGAAGGCAAGATGAATATTCAGGTTTGGGATTTCGGGATCGATAAGCCGAAGTAGCCTCGCGGCTACACCATCAAGTCCTGCAGCGGGATCACGGCGTTGCTGTAGCATGAAATCTAATGTAAATTGATTGCTATGGCGATCAACCTCTCGAATATCCATTCCCTCAGTGACTTCCAGCGTAACGCGAAGATCCACGTAAAATCGCTGAAGGAATCGGGAGAGCCGGCGATCCTTACGATTAATGGGCAGGCCGAGGTTGTGGTCCAGAGCGCCGATGCTTACCAGAAGCTTCTTGAGGACCACGAGGTTCTGGATAGCATTCGTAAGGTCAGCCGTGGATTAGAGCAAGCCAAACGGGGCGAGGGCAAACCGATGCGGGAGTTCCTTAACCTTCTCGCCAAGGAACATGGAATCTCGCTGAAGTGAAAAAGTTCGAGGTGATTGTCACGCCCCAAGCACAGAGTGACATACTCAGCGCTTTTGGTTACATTCATGAGCGCTCTCCCTTGAATGCAACGCGTTGGATCCAGCAGCTCTATCGTGAAATTGATTCTCTTGAGAGTCTTCCTGAAAGGTGCGGGCACGCACGCGAACAAGAGTACCTTGATGCACCGCTGCGGCAACTCCTCTTCAAGTCCCACCGGATCATCTTCTCGGTAGAGCGCACTATTGCAGCCGTATACGTGTTGCACGTCCGCCATGCAAAGCAGCGAGCAGTTGGGGAACGAAAGGAGGGCGAATCGGAGATTTAGACGGCCCTGCTTCTGATTCCGGCGCGCGATCCTTACACCATTAGATCCTGCAGTGAGATTACGACCAGGGCCATCGTCAACCCGATCATCAGCGCAACTGATGTCCAGGCGATGATGTTGAAGAACAGGCTGTTGGTCCATTCGTGCATCAACTTCTTACGGTTGACCAACAAGGTCATGAAGATCAGCACGACGGGGAGCAGCATGCCGTTGATCACCTGCGACCACAGGATCATTTTCACTAGAGGGAACTGCGGGAACAGGACAACGCCTCCGCCCACGACGATCAACCCTGTGAACAGCCAGTAGAAGATTGGCGCTTCACGAAAACTCTTATTGACGCCGGATTCAAAGCCCATCCCCTCGCAGACGGAATACGCGGTGGAGAGCGGCAGGATGCACGCCGCGAAGAGCGACGCGTTTAGCAGGCCTCCGGCGAATAGCAGGAATGCGTATTGGCCGAAGGGCTTCAGCCCCAGAGCTGCGTCGGCTGCGGTTTGCAAGTCCTTGGGTGCAACCTTATAGATCGCCCCTGCGCAGGCGACGATGATGAAGAACGCGATCACCGACATGACGATGCAGCCGACGATCACTTCTACTCGGGACTGTTTGTATTCCTTGGCCGTGACACCTTTTTCGACAACGGCTGCTTGCAGATAGAACTGCATCCATGGCGCGATCGACGTGCCGACCATGCCGATCAGCATCGTCAGATAGCCGCGTTCAAACATCAGCACGGGGCGCACGCTGTTCACGGCTGCGTCCTTCCAGTTTGGCTCGACTAACACGCCGGAGATGATGTACGTCACGTAAATCGCGGTCGCGAATAGGAAGACTTTTTCCACCGAGGCGTAGCTGCCTTTGACGATCAGCAACCACACGGCCACCGCTCCCAACGGGACACTGACCATGCGCGGGATATGAAACAATTCCAACGAGCCAGCAATACCTGCGAAATTGGCCATTACATTGGTCAGGTTCGCCAGCACCAAAATCGTCATGACGACGAAGGTGGTCCGCAGGCCGAACTCTTCGCGAATCAGATCGGACAGGCCCTTGCCGGTGACCGCGCCCATACGAGAACACATCTCCTGCGTAACGATCAGCAGCAGAGTGATCGGCAGCAAGGTCCACAAAGGCAGGTAGCCATATTTCGCGCCGGCCTGCGAATAGGTGAGAATACCGCCGGCGTCGTTGTCGACCACGGCAGTGATGAACCCGGGGCCAATGACCGAGAAAAAGATCGCGATTTGATAGCGAAACCGCTTCATGAGCTTCAGCATTAGCGGTGTCTCAGCACCGTGATGATGTCGTCCGCCGTGATCACACCAGTCAGCTTCCCATCCTCGCCGATCACAGGCAGTGAGAGTAGGTTGTACTTGTCGAACAGTTCAGTGATGCGATCCTGCTGCTCCGTAACTGGAACCTCCAGCAATCGATCAAAGGTTAGAGTGCTCAGCAAAGTGGAAGTATCGTGCAGGAATAAACGTGCGACTGGCACGGCGCCCTTCAGGTGTTCATCTGCATCCACCAGGAACAGAATATTTACCATCTCCGGCAGGTCCGGATTGTCGCGCATGGCCTGAATCGCGTCGGCCACGGTCGCATGCTCACGCAAGGCGATGTATTCGGTATTCATCATGCCGCCTGCGGAATCCTCGTCGTATTCCAGCAGTTCGCGAACCTCTTCCTGGGGGTCGTGCTCCATCTCCTCCAGAATTTCTTCGCTGGCCTCTTCGCCCATTTCATGCAGAGCGTCGGCGGCTTGGCCGGGCGTCATCTCTTCCATGATGTCAGCGGCCTTTTCCGTCTCCAGCGATTCGAGAATGCTGGCCTGAATATCGGGGTCGACCTCAGACAGAGCCTCGGCCGCGACTTCGCTATCAATATTCTGGAAAATCGCTTGCCGATCGTCCGGACCCAGCTCTTCCACAATGTCCGCCAAGTCGGCCGGGTGCATATCCTCCAACAGCTTGTCGGAGATGTTCAGCCGCAAGCGACGCTGCGGGTCGGGTTCCAGGATGTTGCAATACTCCCAGGCGATCGAACGCGGGGCGATCGGCTGCTGCAGACGCCGTACGATGCGCGGCGGGATGACCCCTTGTACTACGCGTCGGAACACACTGCGCAGACCGATATCGACGTCCTCCACATACAGCACGTCGCCATCGTTTTCCTGCTTCACGGAAAACGTCAGATCCGTGACGCGAACCACTTTGCGCCCATGCGCGTCGATAATCTGCTGGTCGAGAAGATCGCGCGACAGCCGCAGCATGTATTCGTCGGAATGATACGGGATGAGAACTTCATCGCGCAGATAGATGCCGTCCAATTCGATGGAACGGAC
>JBDTUY010000371.1:0-5182 GCA_040007495.1 Acidobacteriota bacterium
TCCCCATAGGGCTGTCGCGAAGCCAGCATGTGCTTGATTTCTTCGTCAGGCACCAAGCGGTGCTCTTCCAGGTTGACCAACAACATCTTGCCCGGCTGCAAACGGCCTCTGTGCGCGACGTTTTCCGGCTTTACCGTAAGCACGCCGGTTTCAGAGGCCATGATCAACTGGCCGTCCTTCGTTATCAGATAGCGGGCGGGCCGCAACCCGTTGCGATCGAGCGTTGCGCCTAGCCATTTGCCATCGGTGAACGCCACCGCGGCCGGACCATCCCAAGGCTCCATCAGAGAGGCATGGTATTCGTAGAAAGCCCGCTTCTCCGCAGGCATCGTGGTATCTGCATCCCACGCTTCAGGCATCAGCATCGCCATCACATGCGGCAAACTGCGGCCTGCCAATGTCAGCATCTCCACTGCGTTATCCAGCGATCCCGTATCACTCAGACCGGGTCGGATTACCGGGAAGGTCTTCCGGAGGGAATCGCCGAACAGATCGGATTCCAGCACAGACTCGCGTGCGTTCATCCAATTCACATTGCCGCGTACAGTGTTGATCTCACCGTTGTGGCAAATCATCCGAAACGGTTGGGCTAGAGGCCAGGTCGGAAACGTATTGGTCGAAAACCGCTGGTGGACCATGCACAGGCTACTGCGGGTTTCGGGATCTCGCAACTCTTTGTAGAAGTCCGAAATCTGCGGTGCCAGCAACAGACCTTTGTAGGTAATGGTGCGCGAAGACATGGACGGGATATAGAAGAAGCTTCGGTCGTGAATCTCGCTTTCAGAGATCTCAGTCTCCGCACGCCGCCGCACGACGAACAGTTTTCGTTCGAGCTCGTCCTGGCTCATGTTGGCCCCGCCACGGATGAACACCTGCTCAATGTACGGTTGTGAGGCTCGGGCCGTGCGGCCAATCGCGTCAGCCCTTACCGGAGTGTCCCGCCAACCGAGCAGGGTCAGACCTTCTTCCATCGCGATCCGTTCAATGATGCCCTGGCAAATCAGCATCTGCTTCGGTTCGACCGGGAGAAACACCATGCCCACGCCATAGGTGCCTGGTTCGGGCAGAGAGAACCCGAGCGTCTTGCACTCGCGGGAAAAGAATTCGTGCGGGATCTGAATCAGAAGCCCCGCGCCATCACCGGTCTCTGGATCGCAACCGCAGGCGCCGCGGTGAGTCAGGTTGATCAGAATTTCGATACCCTTGCGAATCACTTCATGGGATCGTTCGCCATTCAGATTGACAATGAAACCCATCCCGCAGTTGTCGTGCTCAAACTGAGGATCGTAAAGGCCTTGCTTCCCTGGGGTTCCCCGTTGCTCGGGGATAGAAGAAGGGACGGAGGATGACGACTGCATGATTCAGAATACACTACGCTGATAATCAGGTCAATCTAATATTAGATCGTTGCTCTATTAGCTATTCTGATATATTATCAGGTGTGACATTCGACACAATTCTGCTGTTCCGAGACATCGTCGCGAGTCGAAGCTTCAGCCGTGCGGCGAAAATGTCGGGCATCAGTCAATCGGCCGCCAGCCAGCAGATTCAGGAGTTGGAACGCAGCTTGAAGGTTAGCTTGCTGGACAGGACGCGACGCCCTCTCGTGGTCACTGCGGCGGGTGAACTGGTTGCGGCCTTCTGCGAAGACCTCTTGAAGCGCCGGCAAGAGCTGGATGTGGCCCTGGCCGGACTTCGGGATGCTATTGAGGGAACGGTTAGGATCGCTTCTATTTACTCCATCGGGATCAGCGAACTGGTACATCTTGAGAAGCAGTTCCGTGACCAGCATCCTCAGGTGGAAGTAGTGACGAAATACCTCCAGCCGGCAAAGGTCAATGCGGCGGTCCTTGGGGGTCAAGCCGACATCGGGTTAGTTAGCTATCCAGAGGCTACTCCGGAGCTGATTGCGACGCCTTGGCGGAAGGAAGACATGGTGGTAGCGGCAGCTCCGGATCATCCGTTGGCCAAGGTAGCAGCGTCTCTGCAAGCGCCGTTACCGGTGGAGGAATTGAACGGAATAGACTTCATTGGTTTCGATGAGGAACTTCCCATTGGTAGGCATGTTGAACGCTTTTTCAAAGAGAAGGGAGTTAAAGTGAATGTAACACTTCGCTTTGACAACATCGAAATGGTCAAGGAAGCAGTGGCGCATAAGGTTGGAGTCGGAATCCTGCCCTATAGATCTATGCGGGAAGATATACGGCAGAAACGACTTACAGCGATTCGCTTGGCTGGAGGTGGCCTTCAGAGACCTATTGGAGTTATCCGTCTTAAAAAGAACAAGTTGTCGAAAGCATCCCAAGCCTTTCTTGACTTGTTGATGGATCAGAAGACGGCAGAGACTGTGGGTTAAACCTTTTCCTACAGTTTATTACAGATATAGGCTAGAGCATCACCTCTGATGTTATTCACAGAGCACTGACTACAATAGCTTTACTCGATGATACCCATCTGTCGCATCACTGCGATGTGCCCATTGTGCTCTTCGTCGAAGGTCTGAATTGCCCCAACTTGCCGACCCCGCTCAATTAGAACCGCATAGGGTGCGTTATCGAATTTAAAGACTGAGCGAAGCTTCTCTAAGTCTAGGGAAGTACCTGCTTTAAGCTTATCAGCGCTCAAGAATTCGGCTGCAAATTGCGGCACTCGGACAGGAATGGCAATTACATCCGTATCGCTTCGGAACTTCTGTGGCCCCATACTCTTAGCGACCGCATTGCAAGTACCACATTCAGGATCGTAGAAAAAGAGGAAGTGCCGACCTTCCTGTAGTGACACCTTCTTTCCATCAACGACAATGGAATCCGGTGCCTTCAGCCCACTTTGTCCGGCATATGCCACTCCGTAGCTGACGCCGGTAAAGACCGCTACCGCACCTAAAATGACGACTGCGGTCCGCAGACCTTCTGACCGCCTGGCCCAGATACCGGCGACGCCTGCAGCCAGCATGAACGCGGCGTCGCCATAGAAGAAGCCCGGCCCAACAGATCGCTTCAGGTCAATCGCGAATCCGAAGGGCAATTTCAACTCTGGAAAGCAGCTACAGTCACGCCCTATTAGAGCCTGGTAGTTCCAGCCAATATAACCCATGAACGCGAAGAGTAGAAGTATTGCTAATCCCGCACCCCAGCGTCTGAATCGGGGAATGAGAACCAGAACCCCTGCCGTCGTCTCTCCAATGGCGAGTGTCACCGCCAGAGGTAAGGTTAGGTTAAAGGGCACTTTCAGGTTGGCGGCCAGAGCTGCGAATTTGAATGGGTCGACAGCCTTGTAAATTCCCGCACCCAGAAACAGCACGGCAATCACGATTGCCCCCAAATGACTGACTACGGTTTTCCAGGCAGGCATATCCATACTTCGTGGCATGGGCTGAGCGGTTGCTTCCATTTCCTTATATTACTCCAACCCAGATTTTACTCCTAACCCGGCTCACAAAGCAGGGCTAACTTAGCATGTTCCTGAGCTGGCGTGCCAGAATGGATGAATTCATGGCGGATGCTACTTTACCCAGCGGGATGCAAAAACTGCGTGTCCCCGCTTCGAGCGCCAACCTCGGACCTGGGTTTGACGCGCTAGGTCTTGGTTTGGACCTATATTTGGAGTGCGATTTTTGCCCTGCCTCCGCGTTGACGATTCGCGCCTCCGGCCGTGATGCAGCAATGATCTCCACCGGGGACGACAACCTGATCTGGAAGACCGCCGTCCAGGTCGCTCAGGAAGCGGGCTGCCAGATGCCACCGGTGGAGCTGGAAATTCGAAATGACATTCCGCTCGGCAAAGGGCTCGGATCAAGCGCGGCGGCTTTGACGGCTGGGGTTGTTATTGCGAATCAAGTCCTGAACCTTGGATGGGACAAGCACAAAGTTCTGAACGTCGCGGCTGTGATCGAGGGCCATCCGGACAACGTCGCGGCCTGTGTGTTGGGCGCAATTGTGGCGAGTGCCGTCGATTCTGAAGGACGCGCTCAGGCAGTTCGGATGAATCTCGATTCGCACTACAGTGTCGCTGTGGTGGTTCCCGATTACGTTCTACCGACCTCAGAAGCTCGTCGTGTTCTTCCGGCTACATATTCACGGGCCGATGCGGTGTTCAATGTTCAGCGCAGCGCTCTGCTGATCGTGGCGCTGGCAACTGGGACGACCAGCGCGTTTCCGACGGCGTTGGAAGATCGGATGCATCAGCCGTATCGCTTGCCGTTGGTGCCTGGGCTGGAGGAAGTGGTCAAGCTGCGGGCTCCGGGTTTGTTGGGGTGCGCATTGAGTGGTGCTGGGCCGTCGATTCTGGTATTTCATGAACGCGGACACGAACAGGTTTGTGAACTGGTTCGCGAGGTGTTCGCGCGACATGGCCGGAAGTCGGAAATCGTGTGCAGAGGGATTGCGCAGAACGGGTATTCGTTGGAGTAGGCACGACTCGGCCACTTGTAGGCTGTCTTGCGATCAACAGCCGGGATTTGATCGCGGTGCGGGTTTTGGAACCCGCCTTCCATCCGTGCGTTACGGTAGGTCCTTGTTGCAGTGTCCGGAATGCAACTCCTGGCCGACTAAGGCTATCCGATGACAGACCGCCCGAATTCCTTGACTTGGGGTTAGGTGAATGAGGCTAGGTTGGAAGTAGCGGTAATCGTAAGTGCAGTATTGGGAAGAGTAATTCAATGTGCCGTACTTGTGTCTGACGGGTACCGAATTGATAATGGTGCCATGAAGACTGGTGTTATTAGGGCAGTGAGCGTGGCCTTGCTGTTTGCGGGAATTGGGTCAATTCCGGCATGGGGGCAAGCTGCTCAGACATCGTCATCCGCCCAATCCAATATCGATCGAGCTAGCTTTGATGTGGCGTTCATTCGACTGGTGGATGCGACGGAGTTGCGCGCAGTGGCGGCGCAGAATCCCACGTTTTCCGGCATTTTGGCATGCAACGGCGGCATAGAGCTGACGCCTGGACGGATTCGGATCACCGCAGCCACGGTGTTTCGTTTGATAGCCGCAGCCTATGGTCAGCCGTGCGGGGCCGCGCTGGATTTGAAGTTAATCATTGGTGGTCCAGATTGGATTCAAAAAGACGCGTTCCACATCCAGGCTGTCATGCCAGCGGGCACACCAGATTATAGTTTTCAACAGTTGCAGAATGGCGAGGCTCCCGTGCTGCAGGCAATGCTGCGAAATCTGCTGGCGGAGCG
>JBDTUY010000372.1:0-5132 GCA_040007495.1 Acidobacteriota bacterium
CGATCATCAGTATGAATCTTCGCGGCACCATCACCAGCTGGAACAAAAGTGCCGAGCGCTTGTTCGGCCACACCGCCGAAGAGGCGATTGGTAAGCCCATCACGATCCTCATTCCCTCCGATAGACTCAGCGAAGAGCCTCAAATCCTAGAAAAAATCCGGCACGGCGGGCGAGTGGAACATTTCGAAACGGTTCGAAAAAGCAAGAGCGGTGCCCTACTTCAGATAGAGTTGACGATCTCGCCCATCGTAGATTCCAAAGGAGTGGTTGTTGGAGCTTCAAAAATTGCACACGACATCGGGGACCGAGTGCGATACGAGAAAGCTAGGACCCTACTGAGCGCGATCGTGGATTCCTCGGAGGATGCGATTATCAGCAAGGATCTGAATGGAATCATCACGAGTTGGAATGTCGGTGCGGAGCGCCTCTTTGGCTACCAGGAAGCCGAAGCGATCGGGCAGCCAGTCACAATTCTCATTCCGCCGAATCATTTGGATGAGGAGCCGGAAATCATAGCGCGGATACGCGCGGGCGAGCGTGTCGATCACTTCGAAACCGTCCGCAGGGCAAAAACAGGAGAGTTACTGGATATTTCTCTCACGATTTCTCCCATACGCGACGCCAAGGGGAGGGTCGTGGGTGCTTCCAAAATCGCCCGTGATATCAGGGAGCGAAAACGAATCGATACCGATATCCGGCGCGCTAACCGCGACCTCGAACAATTCGCTTTTTCGGCCAGCCACGATCTTCAGGAGCCATTGCGGACCATCGTAAATTACAGCCAGCTGCTAGAACGCCAGTTCAAATCGACCCTGGATCCGACGGCAGTGCGCTATCTGGGACATATCGAATCGGGGGCGATTCGCATGGACAGGTTGATCAGGGATCTTCTAGCCTACACGCAAGTGAGCACCGCACAGGAACCCGAAGGGTTGGTAAACGCTAACATCGCTTTCGCTAAGGCAATGGAAAATTTAGAGATATCAGTAGGGGAAGGGCCCGTAAAGGTAACTAGAGGGGAGTTGCACGATGTCTCGCTGAGTGAAACTCACCTGGTCCAACTCTTTCAGAACCTACTCGGCAATGCGTTCAAGTACCGAGTTCTAGACCGAGTCCCCGAAGTTCACGTGTCGAGCGCTGCGCGAGGTGGATTTATTGAATTTTCAGTGAAAGATAATGGCATCGGGATTGCTTGTGAATATACGGAGACTATTTTTGACCTCTTCAAGCGTCTACATACCAACGAGGAGTACGCCGGGACGGGCATTGGTTTGGCCCTCTGCCGGCGAATCGTCGAAAGATACTCCGGTAAAATCTGGGTCGATTCGGTCGCTGGCTCAGGATCTACATTCCACTTCACCATCCGAAGTTGAGACCCGAGAGTCGCGACCCTTGCGCGTGGTGATGGTGGAGGATAGCTTGGCCGACGTAGATGTCGTGCTCATGGCGCTGGAAAGCGCAGCGGTTTTTACGACAACCCAAGTCTTCGTCGACGGGGCCAGCGCTATCGAATACTTCGAACAAGTTTTGATCAATGAGACAAACTGCCCGCAGCTGTTGATTCTGGACTTGAACTTGCCTAAGGTGCGGGGTCCCGAACTACTTCGACGTTTGCGTGCGCTCCCGTGGTGTGGCCGCACGAAAGTTATCGTTGTCTAAAGTTCCATACTCCAAAGCGAGAAAGCCGAAGTTCTTAAACTCGGCGCGGATGCTTTCTTCCAAAAAACATCCTCCATCGACGAATTCTTTCAATTAGGGGTTCTCGTCAAAAAAATGTTCGCATGAAGCGCGGTGCCATCGAGCTTTAAAGACTCTTACGATACTCCGCGCAGGTAAACGACCCTTTGCTCAGTTCGGTGATCTGACCCTGCGGTGCCGACCTTTCGGGTGTCATAGAACTGGAGGCGACACTGTCTGCAATGAAAGAGCTTGCCGCCCAGGATTCGCTGAAGGAAATTCCATGGTGTTTTCGAAACTCGATCGACAGTATCCAGGACAATCCTGCGGATCTTGAGCCCCCCACACTCTGGACAAGTTGCAGCTTTATCGTCCGCACGGCGAGCACCGAGGATTGCACCCAGCGTTTGCGGGCAGCGGAAGTTTCTAGCAGCTAGCGCTGTAGTTGGCGAACTCGAGTAGATGATTCTCATGTTGGGCTAACCTCAAGGCGTTTGCCACAGCTCTCCGTCATTGGACGGCAAGCACGTCAGCCTTTCTTCGGGCGAGTGCGGTTTTCACCCAGAACAGTCTGCTGCAACCGCGACACCTAAAAGGCTTGTACCCCAAAACTGAAGAGATTCCCACGATGTTTAACAGCGTAGCCACCACGCCGCTCTGTGATCGGCGAACGTGATCCGATTTACATCGTCTACAACATACTTTCACCATTTGGTATTTGGGCATGCCAAATCTTAAGCCTCCGCTCGAACCCAGCATGGCCAAGCCGAACGGAGCTCTTTCTGCTTGGTAGATCACCACATTTCCATTACATTTCACGCCTGAAAGTACTAGCAGTAAGGGGTGATCAAGCTCGTCTCACCAAGATGGAGTTATAGAGTAGACCGCCTGCCCATCACGAGCCAAATTACGAGCACGACCAACAGCAACCCTCCGATGCCACCACCGTAAGCGGGGCCGCCGTAGTAGTAACCTCCACCGCCGCCAAACAACAAGAGGACCAGAAGAATGATCAGAATCGGACTCATATGTACACCTCACCTCGTTGAGCGAATCCACGGGTTTTCGTTGCCAAAGATCTTGGAGGGTGCACGAGCGAAATAGAAATGCCAGGCGGCGATCTAAATATTTATGAAGACTAAGGGAAGCAAGACTCCAAAAACACGACTGACTGTTCCCGCGGAAAACGCCACGCCGCCAAGCGGCGTAGGAGGGGAGACTCATCAAACTGCAGGCCGAGGAGTTCCGGCACTGACGACGCAGCAAGGGGTGCCGATTTCTGACGATCAGAACACACTTCGGATCGGAGCTCGAGGCCCTGCCGTTTTAGAGGACTTTCATTTTCGAGAAAAGATCTTTCACTTCGACCATGAACGCATTCCGGAGCGCGTGGTGCACGCCCGAGGATACGGAGCTCACGGCTTCTTCGAAAACTACAAACCACTTACAGACGTCACCTCGGCGGATCCTTTCCAGAGTGCGGGTCAAAGAACCCCCGCGTTCGTGCGGTTCTCCACAGTTGCAGGGAACAAAGGTTCGGCTGACCTTGCGCGTGACGTACGTGGCTTCGCGGTTAAGCTCTATACGCAGCAAGGTAACTGGGACATCGTCGGGAACAATATTCCCGTCTTCTTCATCCAGGACGCAATGAAGTTCCCCGACCTGGTTCACTCCGTCAAACAGGAGCCGGACCGAGACTTCCCCCAGGCGGCTTCAGCCCATGACAACTTCTGGGATTTCATCTCTCTGATGCCGGAAAGCATGCATATGATCATGTGGGCTATGTCGGATCGGGCGATCCCGCGGTCGTTTCGCTTCATGGAGGGCTTCGGCGTTCATACCTTCCGGCTCGTGAATGCTTCGGGGAAGTCCACCTTCGTTAAATTTCATTGGAAGCCGAAACTGGGTTTGCAGTCGGTGCTGTGGAACGAGGCGGTTAAGATCAATGGAGCGGACCCGGACTTTCATCGGCGGGACCTCTGGAACTCGATCCAAGCGGGAGACTTTCCCGAGTGGGAACTAGGCCTCCAGCTCTTCGATGAGGCATTCGCGAACAAATTTGATTTCGATATCCTCGACGCCACCAAGCTAATTCCGGAGGAGGAAGTTCCTGTCCAGCGCGTCGGCCGGCTGGTGCTCGATCGGTGCGTCGACAACTTCTTCGCAGAAACCGAACAGGTCGCGTTCTGCACAAACAACATTATTCCGGGTGTCGACTTCAGTAACGACCCGCTGCTGCAGGGGCGCAACTTTTCTTACCTCGATACGCAGGTAAAGCGACTCGGCGGACCCAATTTTACTCACATCCCGATTAACGCCCCGAAGTGCCCCTTCCACAACTTCCAGCAGGACGGCCATATGGCGATGGTGAATCCGAAGGGTCGTGCGAACTACGAACCGAATTCATGGGGAGCACCAGAGGGCGGCCCCCGGGAATGTCACGAGAAAGGCTTTCGCTCGTTCCCGGCGGAAGAGCAAGGTCTGAAAGTTCGAGAGCGACCGGAGAGTTTCGCTGACCACTACAGCCAGGCTCGCCAATTCTACATAAGCCAAACTCCCACCGAACAAGGGCATATCTCCAGCGCCTTGATTTTCGAACTCAGCAAAGTAGAGCGACTCGCCATTCGCGAACGCGTAGTTTCCCATCTGCCCCACATCGATATCGGTCTTGCCGACCGTGTCACTGAGGGGTTAGGCATGCGAAACACAATTGAAGTCGCAGTTGCCGCGCGGAGTCCTCGCATGGACCTCAAGGCCTCCAAGGCACTAAGCATTATGGCGAACGGCCCCAAATCATTTGCG
Source organism: Acidobacteriota bacterium (assembly GCA_040007495.1). Classification (GTDB taxonomy): domain Bacteria; phylum Acidobacteriota; class Terriglobia; order Bryobacterales; family Bryobacteraceae; genus Palsa-187. The sequence continues at coordinate 4,480 of JBDTUY010000372.1, forward strand.
GGTCGCAAGGTTGGCGTTTTGCTGACCGATGGCACCGATTCACAAGTTTTTGGTCGTCTCAAAAGCGCCATCGAGGCGGAGGGGGCAATCGTTGAAGTGATCGCGCCAAAGGTCGGCGGAGTGACAGCCAAGGATGGGAGCAATATCGGCGCCCAGCAGAAGTTGGGCGGGGGACCCTCGGTGCTGTACGACGCTGTGGCGGTGATTCCGTCCGCGAAGGGCTGCGAGGCTTTGCTTACGAACCCAGACGCGAGAGACTTCCTATCGGACGCCTATACTCACTTAAAATTCATCGGCTATATCGAGACAGCCCAGCCCCTGCTTGAAAAAGTTGGCCTGCAGATAGACGAGGGCTTCATTTCCCTTACCGGGGCGAAGGGCGCGGCGACGTTCGTCACCGCTTGCCGAAAACTGCGTTTGTGGGAACGAGAAGACAAGTTCTCCTGACCGCATTCTCAGCAGGGCTTCCGCATTGCCGCGACAACTCTGAACTCGTCGCTTTGCTTACCAGAGATGTTGCTTCAGGAGCGAAATACCGCCATAAGTTTCGTATTCTGCATTTCGGGAGGAGTCCACCTGGACTGTCAGCGCGGATGAGCAGGGCCTGAGTTACACCCTGATTATTTTCGAAACCGGGGTGGTAGCGGTCGCCA
>JBDTUY010000373.1:0-5127 GCA_040007495.1 Acidobacteriota bacterium
GCGGATAGATCTGCCGGTGTTCCTTTTGGGCGCAGGAGACGATTTTGCCCGCGCGGTCGAACACCATAAACCGCGAACTGGTTGTTCCTTGGTCGATTGCTCCGATATAGGAGGGCATTGATTCCTAGCTCATTTTTAATATATGCGCGGATATATTAAAAAAGGATGATGTCGCACCGATGGTTCTCAAAGTACTTGCTGCTTCGTTTCACGTAGCGGTCTACTTCCATGCGGACCCGCGCGGTCGGCCACAGCCGGGTCGCTCGATATTCTGGATCGAGCGAGCGTAATCGTCGAAGTCCTTCGGCAAGGGTAGCAGAATAGGAACGCCCTGGCGTAAAGAGACGCGACAAAAGAGACGCGACGAGGGCGGACGAGTCCGTTGCCGATTTGATGGACACTTATGGACGAACTTCGCAAAGAAGGATGATCCGAACGGCCCGGGCGTCCCGGCGTGGCCCAGCTTCTCGACGATTCCAACGCAAAGTCTATGTACTTCTCACAAGGACGCACACGCTGGTCGCCGAGCCTTAGCGCCATGAAGACCCTGGACGAATACTTCACATGGCGGCGCAGAGCCGCGAACTTTGCCCAACCTTCCGGATACAAACGACCGGAAATCTTGGGAAACCAGAAGTGAATCCCTCCCATTGAACACCTTGACCACGGACGGAATGGCCACCAGGAAGCTGAAGAAAGAGAACACCATATGGCGTACATAGACTGTCCCGAGACAAACAGATGATGTCCCCAGACAATGAAGCTGAATGCGGCGATCGCGCCGCTTGAATAAGCCACGAAATTGTATCCGAAGATGGCTTTGCGTGAGAAGCACGCCACAATTTCACTGATGACTGCCATGCCGGGCAGGATCATGATGTATACGGCTGGATGCGAGTAGAACCAGAATAGGTGCTGAAAAAGGATGGGGGCGCCCCCAACACGCGGATCGAAAATACCGGCGTGGAGCAATCGCTCCACGCCGAGCAAAACCATGGTGATCGCAATCACTGGCGTGCCGAGGGACCTGAATCAGTCTGGTGGCGTAGTGCCCCCAAACCGGCGATGCCCACAAGGAGTGAGTTTCGCTGCCATCGAGCGATCTGTGCCGTGAAGTAATCCGTGGGAGTCATGGAAGTTTCTCCAAAGCAGCACGCTGGTCCGCTGGTTTCAAATCGCCGTTCTTGTCTATCATCACTTGCGCGACAGGCCTTAGAGGTATAGCGAGTTGATATCGAGCATGCCGAAGTTCGCCTGTGCGCGTCAGCGCACCCTTCTCGACCAGATCGGCAAGATCGCGCGTTGCCGTCGCTGGAGATGTGCCCGTGATCTTGATGTAGTTCCCTGCACTCAGACCGCCCTTGAAACCCTCGGGGCCCTCCTGAAGCATCCGCAACAAGGCCCGTTCCTGGCGTTCGTGAATCCGTCCCAGCAATCCATCGAGAAGGCGTGTCTTGTCGATCAGGAATTCAATTCGCGCCGCTGTCCGGCGCTGGGCTTCAATGGACACTCCCGCAAACCATCGGAGCCAGTCGCTAATTTCGATTTCCTTATTCGCGCCTTCGAGCGCCGAATAGTAAGCCTTGCGCCTGATTAGAATCGTCTCGGCCAGAACGGTCAGTGTGGAATGGCCGGAGCCTTGCGCCAGGGCTTTCTCTGAAATGGCGCGGCCAACGCGCCCGTTGCCATCCTCGAAGGGATGGATCGACTCGAAATAGAGATGCGCGATACCCGCCCGAGTGAGAGCGGGCAGTGGGGTAGGCCCATTGGTCGCGGTTTGATTGAACCATTTGATAAAGCCAGCCATCTCTTCCGGGACCTTCGATGAGGGTGGCGCTTCGAAATGAACTTGCGGGGAGTAAAGGTCACCCGACACGACTTGCATCGCTTCTTCATCCGTACGGTAGCGGCCAATATCTTTAAGATCGCTGCGACCCTTCACCAACTGGCGGTGCCAGTTGAACAGCGTTGTTTCTGAAAGAGGCTCCTCGAACGAGCGGCACAGATCGATCATCATCTCGGCTATGCCTTGCTCGGCTGGTTTGACGCGCCCCTCGTCGGTGGCAAGACCAAGCTGTCTACGGATCGAGGATTGAACGCTGGCGCGGTCCAAAATCTCGCCTTCGATTTCTGAAGTCGTGAGCGCTTCCGTGCTCATCGCCTCGACAGCGAGTTGCTCCTGATCCACTCTGGGCAGGTGCTTGAGAGAACCCGCAATCACGCCGCTTCCCAGTAGGAACTCCTCTTCCGCCTTGCGCAGAAGAGATTTGTCCCAGGAAAAGTGGGGCCAGTCGGGTTGTTGCCAGTTCCAGGCCATGAGCGATAGCTTTCGTTTCTATCGCTCACAATACCCTGGATGATGATTGATAGCAAGTCCCTCTATCGCTCGGTTGGCCTGATATAGTTCGATAGCTTTCAAACTATTGATCTCAAGGATGTAAGGGGAATATTGTATTTTTTCTTACAGATCTAGAGTGTATGTTGTGAAACAAAGTATTGAACAAAAGATAGTTAGCCGCATCTATGGCAACGGGAGGGGTGGGCCTGCTCCCAATCCGACTTCGCCGACCTGGGAAGCCGGTGAGCTATCGATGTAGCCCTTCATCGCCGCACACACGGGGGGGTAATACGGCGGATCATCCGAGGCGTCTACGACTATCCGCGCCACAGCGATTTTCTGGAGATGAAGGTCAGCCCCGACATCGATCAGGTCGCGCATGCGTTGGCGCGCAAGTTTGCATGGCGCATTCAGCCCGATGGCGCAACCGCGCAGAACCTGCTTGGACTTTCGACCCAAGTGCCGGCTCATGTGAGCTATCTCTCAGAGGGTCCCGACCGGGCATACATGATCGAGAGAACATCGCTGGCGTTCCAGCACACGGCGCTCAAGGAAGCGGCCTTCAAACTTCACGAGAGCCGACTCGTTGTTCAGGCGCTCCGAGCTTATGGCGAAGATCGTATCACTCCCCAAATCACTGGGCAGATTCGCAAGAAGTTCGACCCGGCTCTTCGTCGCAAGATACTGCTCGACACTAAGACCGCTACCGGTTGGATCTACGCGGTGATCCAGGAGATTGCCAGAGAGAAGCCCGATGCATAGGATCGCAAGACCTCTCTTCTGAAGAATGTCCTGGCCGTGCATGCACGCTGTCCACCGTTTGGGACATTGAGGATCACTTCAATAGAAGCGGCGGGGCGAAAATCCAGCGTCAGAAGGCCCTGCGGCAAGTTTCAAAGGCCGAAGCGCAGGCCGCGCTGGGTCACTAGAGCGCCGCGAGCATCGCTGCCAATTCGCGGAGGCCAATTGCTTCAATGCCTTCTCTGAGCGGGTAGCGCTCCTCTCCCGCGTAAACGATGAATGACTGTTTCGGCTTCACGTCTGCGCGGGCGTTGTGGAACCCGTGATCCGCGCGGGCTCCGGAGGCGCGCTTGATCTCGATGGCCCATACACCGTGCCGACCAGGAAGGTCCAGGAGTAAATCGATCTCGGCTCCCGCCGAAGTTCGATAGAAGCTCGCCAGGGTTCTCGCTGGCGCTGCCGCAAGAAGGTTCTCGATCACAAAGCCCTCCCAACTTGTCCCGACCACGGGGTGCCCGGCGAGTTCGTTGTAATCTCCCAAGCCGAGCAGCGCGTGTACCAAACCGCTATCGCGCACGAAGACCTTCGGGGACTTCACAAGGCGCTTACCGATGTTAGACGGTGGGATCCATCGGGGTACCTCACATCGATCGGAGGCAAATTCTGGCCCGCGCGCTGAAAGAATCGGAACCAATTCCGCTTCAGCATTCCGCCCTCGGCCGGCGAGGGGCGCTGCTGCAGTTGCCCGGACGCAGCGTAGCTTCCCAGGCTACGTTTCAGCGATACGAGTTCGTCTGCGCCGAACCGCGCGGGCCAGAGGAGTTCGCCAGGTTGCTGCCTAGGGTCCGAGAATCCGAGTAGACTCCCTTGGCTTACGAAAAAATCTTTCGAAGCCAGAATGCGAACGTCGCCCGGAATCATATCCCCGGCGGCAAGTTGAATAAAGTCTCCAGGCACCAGATCGCGCAGAGGCATCTCAGCCGCCTGGCCATCCCGCACGACGGTCGCCGTAACGTGGATCATAGCTTTGAGTTGCGCCGCCGCTGAATCAGCTATCGCCTCCTGCCAGAATCGTAACCCTACGCTGAGCGCTACCATTGCGACCATGACCGTTCCCGCGCGAGCATCGCCAGTGGCGAAAGAAATGGCCGCGAGCACGGCCAGAAGAATCACCAATGGGTTCCGAATGATTCTGGTAATCCACCGAGTAAGTTCGGGGCTTGTCGTTAGCACCTGGTTCGTCGAACTCCTGGACGCTCCTTCGAGCGATTACTTGTCTGCTCGACCGCTGCGAACTTTATGTGGCTAAAGGCCACACCCAATTGCGAATATCGGCCCTATCTTGCCCCTCGGTATGCGCATAGTCGATGCTTTCAATAATCTGCCCTTTGAGCCATTCCTTGAGCTGAGCTCCTGTTTCCTGCAGCTTCGGCACGCGGTCGATTACGTCGATCGCCAAATTGAAGCGATCGACCTGGTTATGGATCGCAAGTTCCAAGGGAGTGTTGATATTTCCTTTCTCCTTGTACCCGCGCACGTGAATATTTGCATGATTGGTTCGCCGATAGGTGAACTTGTGAATTAGCCAGGGGTAGCCGTGGAAGTTGAAGATCACAGGCTTGTCTTTCGTGAAGAGCGAGTCGAAATCATAGTCGGTCAACCCATGAGGATGTTCGCTTGATGGCTGGAGCCGGAACAGATCGACAACGTTGACGAAACGTATCTTGAGATCTGGACATTTGGCTCGAAGAATTGCTACCGCGGCGAGAGCCTCCTGCGTCAGAATGTCTCCGGCACTGGCGACGACGACGTCTGGCTCGGAGCTAGAGTCGTTGCTCGCCCATTCCCAAATTCCGATCCCCTTGGTGCAGTGAATGGTAGCCGCCGCCACATCCAGATAGACCGGGTGCGGCTGCTTATCCGAGACGATGACATTTACGTAATCCTGACTGCGCAGGCAGTGGTCCGCCACGCTCAGCAGGCAGTTGGCGTCGGGGGGCAGATAGATGCGAGTGACCGCCGCGCTCTTGTTACTTACCAGATCCAAG
>JBDTUY010000374.1:0-5061 GCA_040007495.1 Acidobacteriota bacterium
AGCTATCGTGGAATCCGGCAGCCGCAAGAGAGCCTGAACCTGGGCAAGAACTTCCGTATCAGGGAGAAGATGACGCTGCACATTCGCGTGGAATTCCAGAACGCTTTCAATCGCATGCGGCTTCCACAGCCGGTGGTTACGGGTAGTTACAAGAACCCGCCAACTCAATTTGCCAGCGGCGCGAATACCGGCCTATATAACGGCGGTTTTGGCACCGTGCTACCCACAGCCGGGACAACTGGTCAGCGGGCGGGCACACTGGTAGCTCGTTTTACGTTCTAATTTAGGATGGATCTTGATTGAGCCGTCACGGCTCCCAGCGCACGTGGACGGGAGGAACGATGTCATCCATGAATGTAGTTAAGACGGCTTGTCTGCTGGCGGGGCTGGCGATGGTGGCGCAATTTGCGCAAAGTTTCCAGCCTCCTGCTGGGCCGCCAGGGGGTGCACCAGGTGGACAAGGCAAGGCTCCACCGCCGAATCCGAATGCGGTCGCCGGCATCGAATTTGTGATCGATCCGCCTACCCTGATCAACCTGGGCTTTGAATGGTTCATTCAAGGCGACGACAATCGCAATGCAACCGTCAGCGTAACCTGCCGCAAGAAGGGCGAAACCGCTTGGAAGGACGCCCTGCCGATGCTGCGGCTTAAAGAGGAGCGCGTCTACATGGCCAACCAGGTGGATGTGATTGCCCCGAACATGTTCGCCGGCAGCATCCTGGATCTGGAAGAGGACACTGCCTATGAAGCGCAGTTCGTGCTGTCCGATCCGGATGGCGTTCGAGGCGAGGCTCGCCGTACCGTGACGGTTCGCACGCGTCCTGAGCCCATGGCTTTTACAGGGGGACGCACTTTTCACGTCTACCCGCATGGATTCAAGGGCACGAAGATCGAACCGTCCTATGAAGGACTGATGTGCGCCTACAACTATTCCTGCGCGGGCACGGATTGGGCGACGGCGGGCCGCCCCAGGGTTCGTCCCGGCGACACGATTCTGGTTCACGCCGGTTTATATAAGTACAACCGCTACGAATACACCAACGACGCATCCGTGAACCGGACCACCCCTTTGGATGGGACCTACTATCTAACAGCCGATGGGACTGCGGAGATGCCCATCTCCATCAAGGCTGCCGGTGATGGTCCTGCAATTTTTGATGGCGCTGGCAACTACGCGCTGTTCGACGTGCGGGCCGCAGACTACACCTACTTTGAGGGCCTGACAATTCGCAATGCGGAAATCGGCATTCTGGCGGGCACACAATTCCTGATTGGTTCCAAGGGGCTTACCGCCAAGCGGAACCGCTTCGAAGAGGTCGGTGCCGGTATCTTTGCCAACTATTCGGGCTGCAGCAACTTCTATATTGCCGACAACGTGTTCATTGGGCGGAACGACCCGGACCACATGATCGGCTGGGCGAGCCCCAATTTGTGGGGCCGCTTTGCGGGAGTGGAAGGTCAGATCTTCCCACCCAAAATGGCTTCCTATATAGGCATAAAACTGTATGGCCCGGGCCATGTGGTGGCGTATAACTACATCGCAAATTTTCACGATGGCATCAACATCGAAACCTACGGGAATCCGGATGGCTCCATGCCCTCTGGCCCCGATATCGGAGAAGCACCGAAGTATCCTCCGCGAGAGTACTGGGATCGACGGCCGGTCGCGATTGATTTCTACAACAACTACATTACGAATTCGCACGACAATCCGATTGAGGCCGATGGCGGGATGCACAACATCCGCATCATGCGGAACATGCTGATCAACCACCCGTCGCACGCCATGTGCAACCAGCCAGCGCTGGGTGGCCCCGTCTACTGGATCCGGAATATCGCCTACAATCTGCCGGGTGGATCGACGCGCCTGACCAGCGGATCTATGGGCGTAATCTTCTACAACAATACGATTCTTTCTGAAACCTCAGGGAATCCGCAGAACAACCATTGGCGAAATAATCTGATGCTGGGGCAAAACTCCAGCCCGCTGATCTTCAGCGTAACCACCAATACCAACTACACTTCATCGGACTACAACGGCTTCCGCCCCAATCCTGGCGCGGCCATGTCGTTCCGGTGGGATTCGCCACCGGCGGGGATCGCGATGGACCCGCTGGGGCCTGGGAAGAATCCACAGCTGCAGAATCGGCAGTTCGCGACACTGCAGGAATACAGTCAGGCAACCGGAGAGGATCGCAACAGCATCCTGGTGGATTACGACATCTTCGTAAAGGTGCCGCGCCTGGATGCGACCGATATTTCCAGCCTGCAGAAGATGTATAAGGCGGATGACCTGGACTTCCGCCTCAAACCGGGAGCAGTGGCTGTGGATCGCGGGACTGTGCTGCCCAACGTGACGGATAAATTTTCAGGTCGCGCGCCAGACTTGGGCGCGCTAGAAGTTGGACAGCCTGTTCCGCACTATGGACCGCGGCCCTGATTGATGTAGCGTACGAACTGTCAAGGTACCCCGAGGCTGGACGGAACTCAAAGGCATCCCCACGCACTGTTGCCGAGGATTTGCCATGTGCATAGCTGTGCGCGGTACTGCATGCTCCTTGAGCCCCGAACGACCTTTGGGTCCGCCCGCGTCAGCCAATTTGAGACTTACTGACCAGTAGCATCCGCTCTGGGTTCTGTAGCAGGATCTCGCGATACCGGAAGAGTCGATGTAGAGTCGCGATTTATCGGTTCTGCGGATTGCTGCTATCGCGATAATCGATTTCCCGTAACTTGAGTAGCGCTCTATACTCGCTCGGTATGACGTATGGAAACCGCATCATCTTGAGTGCTGCCGTTGCGCTTCTGCTAAGCGTTTCGGCGGTAGCTCACCACGGGAGCAGCGTCTCCTATCAGTTGGACAAGACCATCACGGTTACTGGCACCGTGACGGAGTGGGCGTTCATAAACCCGCATCCGCAGATCTACTTCGACACCCATAATGAAGGTGGTGAGGTGGCGCACTGGGCGGCCGAGCTCCTTCCGACCCCGCTAATGTTGAAGAACATGCAAGCGGGCTGGAGCCGCACCACCATGAAGCCGGGTGACCAGATCCAGTTGGTGTGCAACCCATCCCGGGTCGCGGGGGCAAAGGCGTGCCTCGCGAAGGGTCTTCAGGTGAACGGCAAAGCGTGGCCTCTCGCGGCGGGTGGTGCGGGTGCGCCCAAGGGAAAGCAGTAATGCGACGAACAGTTCTTCTCACGATTGCTTCGGTCTGCGTGTTCGGGCAAGCGAAGTCCGATTTCGATCCCCACGATCTGTCCGGCCACTGGAATCGCACCAGCCGGTTTCAAACCTTTAGCAACGTGAACTCCGGCCAGGGAGCAACTCAGGGCACTGTCGACGCTCCGCTGACTGCGGCAGGCATGGCGAAGTTCGAAGCCAACAAACCCGGTTATGGACCTCGCGCGGTCCCACCTGCCATTGGCAACGATCCGATGGGAACGTGCGACCCTTTGGGCATCCCACGTTTGTTGAACACCGAAGTAATCTCGCCGCACCAGACCATGGAGATCGTGCAGGTCCCGGGCCGGATGATTCAGTTCTTCGAGTGGCATCACGACTGGCGAGAAGTCTTCGCGGATGGGCGCGCGTTACCCCCAGCGGACAAGGTCGATGCCACCTGGAACGGGACCTCAATCGGTCATTGGGAAGACAACGTGTTCGTCGTCGATAGTACCGGATTCGATGAGCGCACGTGGCTGGACAAATTCGGCTATCCGCATAGTGAGAACATGCACCTGCAAGAGCGCTACCGGCGTTTGGACAAGGATACGCTCGAACTGACGATGACGCTGACAGATCCTGAGACGTACACGCGCCCATGGGTTAGCGACACGAAGGTTTTCAAGATCGATCAGGCAAAATCGAAGCGTTGGGACGAGCAGATCTACTGCGTGCCGACCGAGGAATACAAGTTCAACCAGCGAGTGCGTGACGAAGCCGGGGGCAAGGGCGCCGGGAAATGATCAAGCGACTTTTCGTGTCGTGCGCGCTCCTAAGCGTTGCGGCGCTGGGGCAAGACCCAGCTGCGATCCAAGGGCACATTGACCGAGCGAAATCCGCAGCTGGCAGTCGCTGGGCGGAGGCCGAGAACTATTTCTGTGCCGAATCCTCCATGCCGAATCGCCCGACCGATCCGGCGATCGAACCGACCCATCTGTTCGACAACCTTGACGTGGTGGGGAGCGTGGGCACCGCGATCTACATAGTTCACACAAACGCCGGGCTGATCATGATCGATGCTGGGTACCCGGAGCAGATCGAATCGGTGCTTCTTCCGGGGCTCAAGGCGTTGAATCTCGACCCCGCTCAGGTTCGCTACGTGATCGTGTTGCACGGGCATTCCGATCACTTCGGGGCGGCCAAGTATTTTCAGGACACGTATGGCGCGAAGGTGTTTCTCTCAGCGGCGGACTGGGACCTTCTCGACGCTCCGCAAGCCAAAGGGAAGGGGACCGCTGTGCCTCAACCTCGCCGCGATCAAGTTGTGACAGATGGCCAGTCGATTAGCCTCGGCGACACGAAGATACTGCCGGTCCTGGTGCCCGGCCACACAAAAGGCTCGCTTGCACTGATCTTCCAGGTCTCCGATAAGGGGACGAAGTATACGGCTGGGCTGTTCGGCGGTACAGTCCTGTCTGCCGGGTTCGTCACCGCTGACGGACTGCGCGACTACATCAAATCCTTGCAGCGCTACGCTAGCATCGCGGCGGATAATCATGTGGTAGTCGAGATCCAGAATCATCCCTTGATGGATGGATTCGCCGCGAAGCTGGCGCTGTTGAAGAAGCGCGGCGCCAAAGACCCACATCCGTTCGTGGTGGGTGAAGAAGCCTACGCTGCCTTCCTGAATGTCATGTCTGAGTGCTCTCAGGTACAACTCCTCCGAAAAACCAAATGATGCGATCCCTTCTTTCCATTGTTCTCGTCTTGGCGATGCCGATTGGCGCGCAGCCACCCGGTGCAGCACCGCCGAAGCCCGCGGCCCCCAATGCCCGCCGTGCGGCCCCGTTCGATCCCTCCGGATACTGGGCGGCACAAATCACCGAAGACTGGCA
>JBDTUY010000375.1:0-5061 GCA_040007495.1 Acidobacteriota bacterium
GGCAAAGAATCCGGGTACGCGGACCCGTAGGCGTCTGCCGGGCCGCTGGCAGAGTCACTGGAGCTTTGCCCTCTTCCACCCAGGAAACCAGCGCGTCCAGCTGCCCCGATGGCATCGCGCCCGGACCTCCCGCGCAATGGCCGATTCCCGGTGCTAGAAACAAGCGCGCGAATTGACCAGTTTTCTCAGCGCCGCCCATCTGCTGCAGAACTCGTTTGTAGTAATCGATGGTGCCTTCGGTCGTGATCAATTGATCCGCCCAACCGTGCCAAATGATCACCTTGCCACCGAGATCACGGAATGCGGACAGATCAGGATTATCAGTTCCGATTACCTGCCCGTACTGTTCTATCGATTGATCCCAGAAGCGCGCGAAGTCCGCTTCTGGGATCGAATTCGCGTCGTATTTGACATCTTGGGTGATGAAGTAACGCAACCAATCCGCGGTGAACGTGAAGGCTTGCGCCTTCCGCGTGTTGCGGACAAAGCTGCCATATCCGCACCCCAAGGTTGTCCGTGCCACATGAGTGTTCCGTCCGCTCGGCGTGGGCCTTCCCATAGTTTCCGGATCACATCCGCGTCGGCACTCGTTATCACGCCGCAGGTCCCTGCGGAAGTGCCAACCAGTGATTTCGGATCATAGGTACAGCGTTCCGGATTTTCAATTATGCCATCCTTCACGCCGTCGATCACGTCGCAGGCCGCGACCGCAGCGGCGGTCGCGGCCGCCAGTTTGCAGCCAGCCACTGGATTTCCGGCTTCGTTCATGACGACCGTGCTCCAGATCGATTGCATCATCAACTTCGGCCAGTTTACGGCGGGTGCGCCTGCGACGATTCCGTTATAATCCTGCGGATAACGCTGGGCCTCCGACAAACCCTGTCGGCCGCCCGTGGAGCAACCGTTGAAGTATGAATACCTCGGTGCAGCTCCGTACAACGCTTGTGTCAGAGCCTTGCCCGTGACCGTCGTGTCATGAATCCCGACGTGCGCGTTGTCGCGAATCGATTGCCAATTGGTGTGACCATTGGCATCCAGAGCAAAACTGCCGCTGCCACCGTCGTGCCCGGTGTCAGTCGCACCCGCCGCATACCCCAGCGCAAGCGGTTGATTCACGCCACCCGCACTGCCTCCAGAAAATCCTCCGCCACCGGTGCCCATGAAACGACCATTCCAGTTCGCCATCGGAATCGCGACCCAGATCCGCACCTTGTCCCCGGCGGGCGGATGAGTCGTGAAGGCGGAGACGCGGCAGGTGCCGGGATTGTTGGGGTCGACCGTCGCCGATTCGATCGTCGTGTTCGGCAGGGCAACCGTTGCCAGACTCTCGCAGCTGCGCGTCGGCTTGGCGTTCGGAATCGCAGGCTTTGGAATCGAGCCCAGTGGCGGTGCGGCCCCAACTGGCAGTCCACCCTTCAGCCCAGGTCCCCCTTTTCCCGCGCCTGGACCCTGCTGGGCATCGCTGTGGGTAACAATGACGCCGATCATCAGCGCCATCGCAAACGCGGGACTTAAGGATCGACAAAACTCGCGCATGCACGTACCTGCTTTCACTCAATAAATTGGAAATTTGTTCCAGCGGAAATTGTACCGGACGCACTGCAGGAAACTCCAATAACGAATTCGTATCGTTCCAGAAGAATTGCGTATTGTTCCCAGACCAGGCATTTCGGTACACCTGATAAGAGGATGACGGGGATGCATACGCAAGTTGGGATTATCGGCGCAGGACCGGCCGGGTTGTTGTTGGGACAGATGCTGCACCTGAAGGGGATCGATTCCGTTATCATCGAAAGCCGCAATCAAGACTACGTTGTCGACCGGGTTCGTGCCGGGGTACTGGAGCAGTTCACTGCGGACTTCATGGAGGCGATGGGTGTGGGGGAGCGCTTGCATCGCGAAGGCATGCGTCACGACGACGTTTATGTCAGCTTGAGGGGCAAGCGGCACTTGATCCCACTGGCGGAACTCACAGGTGGCAAAGGGATTTATGTTTACGGACAGAACGAAGTCGTCAAAGATCTGATGAACGCACGTGTCGCCTCGGGACGTCCACTGCACTACGAGGTCTCAGACGTTTCGGTTCACGACATCGATACAGAAAAACCGAAGGTCCACTTTCGGCACAATGGATCCGATCAGGAACTGACGTGCGACTTCATCGCAGGCTGCGACGGATTTCACGGCATCTGCCGCCCTACGCTGGCGTCCGCCTTAGGCGACGGGGTCACGTTCTATGACCGTAGCTATCCGTGTGCTTGGCTGGGTATTCTGGCGGAGGCTCCGCCTTCTTCCGATGCGCTTGTCTACACACACCACGAACGTGGTTTCGCGCTTTACAGCATGCGCTCGCAAAAAATCACGCGCCTGTACTTTCAAGTGCCGCCCGATGAAGACATCCGCAACTGGTCTGACGACGCGATCTGGGAAGAGATGCTGGCACGCATGACCACGCACGACGGGTGGAAACCGAACGTCGGTCCCATCATCAACAAAAGCGTGACCGCCATGCGCAGTTTCGTAACCGCGCCGATGAGCGCTGGCCGCCTCTTCCTGGCCGGTGACGCGGCGCACATCGTTCCGCCGACCGGTGCCAAGGGACTGAACCTAGCGGCTGCGGATGTGCTGTTGCTGGGTAAAGGGATTGAGCACTTCTATGGCACGGGTAAGAGCGACCTGCTCTCGCGCTATTCGTGTGAAGCGCTGAAGCGCGTGTGGAAGGCGCAAAGGTTCTCGTGGTGGATGACACAGGCTCTGCATCGCTTCCCAGGCGAGAATCCCTTCGATTACCAGAGACAACTTGCTGAGCTGGACTATCTGACCGGATCGAAGGCCGCGATGGCGAGCCTGGCTGAAAACTATGTTGGACTGCCGCTGGAAGTGAGTTTCTAGGGGCAGTCCAACGTGTCACTTGTTGTTACTTCTTCGCGGGACCCGTCGGCGTGGCCCAGGATGATCCCATGTGCCCGGCATCCTTCTCGTTTTCCAGGCAGTAGTAGTCCAGCAGTTCGCTATCCAGCACCAGGGGAGCCGTGATCTTTACGGTCCAGGGAGCGGTGTAGCTCTTCGGATCTTCAATGGTCATCTCCACGACCAATGTTCCAAAATTCGGGCGAGTGATTCGCTCGGTCACCTTGCCGGATTCCGTCAACGGGTTGCCGTTGGAATCGAGCCACAAGTCGTCGCGGAATCCGATGGTGTGGATCACCAGGGTGTCACCGTCCCAGGCTCCGGTGGAGTATCCATTCCATGTCGGGTTCGGATCTACCGGCAGCGCCCGTCCATCCATGTGAACCTGACGATACTGCATGTTCCGCTCCATCAACATCAGCATGCGGTCGGGAGCCATGAAGATACGTTTGTAGTAGTCGTCGGTCCACAGACGCGGCATCCCACGGGGCATGCAATGAACGTTAGGATCGTCCTTGGCCCCATCGGCCATCCGCTTGGCCACCACGTCGCGGGCCCAATCGGTATACGGCAACTGCCCGCCGCCAAATCCTCCAAATCCCCCAAATCCACCCCGTCCGCCGCCAGGTGCTCCCGCTGCTCCGCCGCCAGGTCCACCGGCTACTCCAGGTGCTCCCCCTGCTGGTCCGCCGCGACCGCCTGCAGGTCCACCAGGCCCACCAGGTGCTCCCCCGCCGGGTCCACCGCGACCCCCTCCAGCGCCGCCACGTCCCCCAGCGGCTGGACCATTTGCGCCCGGACCTCTTGCGGCACCGGCTGCGACAGGCTTCCCATCCACGCTCACCAGTTTCGCCGCGATGTTGATGAACTCAGTTGAAATCTGATTGTCGTTGCATTTCGACCCGCAAGGCTGGATCGCGTCCCAGCCCCACATTCCAGAAAAATCGGGCTTGCCGTTTGCCTGACGAGGTGCCGGCGCATTCATATCGGGCTTCCCATCCTTCGTCTTCGGTACGTTCGGTGTCGGAAGATCAAGCCATTGTGCGGATGCCGCAGGCGCCATAACGGCCGCGGAAACTACTACCGCCAGCAGGAATTTTCGTAGGTACATTTTAGATATCCTTTCCGCTCCCTTACAACTTAGAGCGACATGAGCTATTGTATACAAGTATTCGACTTTGAGGAATTAGGGGACCTTATGAACGCACGCCATGTTATGGGAGCCTTGGTCGTTTTAGCCAGCGCGACCCTATGTGTAACTATTAAAGCTCAACCGCAGCCAGCTAAAGGTGCGGCCCCGGCCAAACTATACAACACCGCCAAGCAGAAGCTGCTGGAGGGTAAGCAGGTCTTCAGCTTTACCCAAACGAAGATGGATATCGCCGGGTACTGCGAGTCGGCCAAGCACTTCGACTACGCTTGGTTCGAAATGCAACACAGCACGCTGGAATTCAAAGATGTAGAAGCGATGATTGCCGCCTGCCCTCGCGCTGGGGCGGTTCCGATGATTCGCCTGCCCGACGCACAGGAGTGGCATATCCAACACGCGGCTGATATAGGAGCATTGGGCGTCATCATCCCGACCGTGGATGATGTGGATCGTGCGCGGGAAGCGGCCAAGTGGTCGCGTTTCCCGCCCGTTGCACGTCGCAGTTCGGGCGGCGGACAAGGCGGAACGATCTGGGGAGCGAACGGAGTGAACTATCGTCAAACCATCAATGACAATATGTTGGTGGTCGTAATGATTGAGACTCCTACGGGCGTCGCCAATGCCTACGATATTGCCTCGGTTCCCGGTGTGGATGTCGTCATCATCGGAAACAACGACCTCAGCTCGTTTAGCGGCTTCGCACAGAATGACGAACACTATCAGGCGATGGTCACAAAGATCCACGACGATGTGAAGCGTGCCGGCAAGATTTTCGGACAGGCCAACGCAAGTTACGCAAAGGGCCATCCGCTGAGCAGCGATTCATTCTTCTTTCAGAATGGCCAGTCGAATGATGGTTGGACTCCTCCGGGACGCGGTGGTGGGCGCGGCGGCCGCGGCGGAAATGCGAATGCTCCACCGGAAGGGGAGACCGAGGGCTTGGGGACACCGGCACCCGGCCGTGGTGCCGGACCGGGCAGGGGTAAGCAGTAAGGACGGGC
>JBDTUY010000376.1:0-5017 GCA_040007495.1 Acidobacteriota bacterium
GGCCACTACCAACACAACCGCGCGTCCTGCGCTACTTCGCCAACTAGGCGTTTTCAGTGCGACCGCCCTCGTTGTTTCCAACATGATCGGCACCGGCATCTTCACCACCAGCGGATTTCTGGCCGGTGACCTCGGATCGCCCAGCGTGGTTTTGTGGATCTGGGTGGTGGGTGCGGCCTGTGCCTTGCTCGGAGCCGTATGCTATTCCGAGTTGGGTATCAACATGCCGAGTTCTGGCGGCGAATACGTCTACTTGACGAAAGCCTACGGACCCACCTGGGGCTTCATGACCGGCTGGGTATCGTTCTTTGCGGGCTTCTCCGCGACCATCGCCGCCGTTGCTTTGAACTTCGCCGATTACCTGGGCCACTTCTTTCCCGCCGTGGCTGAAGATAAATCGCCGGTCCTGTTTGGTTCCGGAGATTGGGCGTTTCATCTGGGTTGGGCGCAAGCAGTGGCCGCTGTGATCATCATCTCGCTAACGATTTTGAATGTTTTGGGCGTCGAAAGAGTCGCGCGCATCCAGAACGTGTTGACTGCGATTAAGGTCAGCGTGATCCTGGCCTTCATTGTGCTCGGATTCCTGGCAGGGCAGGGAAGTTTTCACAACTTCGCACTGTCCACGGCTCGCACATCGACGACGCCGTTGGCCGGGCAGTTCGCCGTCAGCCTCTTCTACCTTTATCTTTCCTACAGCGGCTGGAACGCCGCGACCTATGTGGCCGAAGAATTAAAGTCACCCGAGAGAACGCTACCTAAAGCCCTCGCGCTCGGCACCCTAGTGGTCGCGGTGCTTTATCTGGGGTTGAACGCAGTATTCATTTATGCCGCGCCTTTGGAAGTATTGAAGGGCCAGCCTGCGGTGGGTGCGCTCGCTGCATCCCGTTTATTCGGACCTGAGATCACCGGAATCTTCACCGCTCTGATGGCGGTGTCTCTGCTTTCTACCATCAATGCGATGGTCACCGTCGGACCGCGCGTCTATTACGCGATGGCCAAGAACGGAGCTTTTCTCAGCGCAGCGGCCAACGTCCATCCTCGCTACAACACGCCCGCGTACTCGATCATCGCGCAGGGCATCTGCTCCTTGGTTTTGACGATCACGCCGTTTCCGAGCTTGGTGCTGTACATCGGCTTCATGTTGAACCTGTTTGCGGCGATGGCCGTTGCGTCGTTGTTCGTGTTCCGCAAGCGCGACGGTTGGAAGAAGCTACCCGCCGTCAGCTTCTGTTACCCGCTGTTCCCCGTGCTGTTCTTGTTGGTAGCTGCCTGGATGACCTATTACGGCGTGACCTTGCGACCGTATATATCGTTGGCTGCCGCTGTTACCATTGCAGCGGGAGCGATCGTATATCGCAGTCGTCTGCGGCCCGCATCAGCCACCTAGATGTGGGGTCGGCAGTCATGCCTGCAAGTCGGCTGACGAGCCGACTATAGACTTGTGTGGGTCTCAACCCAACAATTGTCTCCACGCCCTCGGCACCCGAAGCGTCAACTATGCAAATGGGAGCTCGGACTCTGGTTGCGGTGTTTGCCACAGCGATAGCTGTGCTGGCTCAGCCTGCGCCTCGCATCCCTCCCACCAGCCGTATGGAAGGCCGTGTCGTGACCGACCGCGAAGGTACCCCGCTTCGCCGCGTCCGTCTGATTCTTCATCCGCTGGAAAGCGCCGACCCCGCCATGGCAGTCGAGACCGACGATCAAGGCACGTTCGTCATCCGCGACATCAAGCCAGGACCTTACGCCTTGACCGCGATTCGCGACGGCTATCTGGAATCCACTACGTTCCGGCTTGGCAAAACTAGAATGCCTCGGCAGTTCACCTTGAATGGCGGCGAGCGAATGACAAATCTGGAATTTCGCCTGCAACGCTGGTCAGTCGTGTCAGGCCGGATTCGCTACGAAGACGGAGAGCCCGCAGTAAACATGCCGGTCACGCTGTACCGCGAGTATCACGTTCGCGGCCGGCACGGATTGCAGAGCGCTGCTACCGCACTGACCAACGATCGTGGCGAGTTTCGCGCCCACGGACTCACGGCAGGGCTTTACTATTTGGCAGCGGTGGTCGACTCAGCCCAGACTGCCCAAAAAATTGAGAACCAATCTCGTAGGGACGACTCCGGTCGTGAGGTGCCAGTACGTACTTACGCGACGATGTTTTATCCCGATACGACTCGTCTCAGTGAGGCCGTGCCGATCCGCCTGAGCGCGGGAGACGATCTGACCGGCATCGATCTCTACATGCAGCAAGTCCAGCGAGTCAAACTCAGTGGCGTGGTCAGCGACGGCGCGACCGGAGGGACGCTCTCGGGTGCATCCATTATTCTGGAGCGCGCGGATTCCACCAGCACCGGCACGCTCCCCGCTCCGGCCAAGGTGGAGTTTGACGAAGAGAGCCGTTTCCACATCGCGAACGTGGTCCCTGGGCGCTATCAGGTGTGGGTCGACGTCACGAACAAAGATGGCAAACGACTGGTCGGCCGCTCCACGCTGCTGGTCACTAACGCTGATGTGGAGGATCTGAATCTGTCGGCGATGCCTCAGATCCAATGGTCGGGCGAACTCACTTATCCTCCAGGCACCCGCCCCGCTGCTCGCACCTTTAGCCCCAAGGTGGTTTTGGAACCCAGGAGCGAACGCGGTGCGATCGTGAATGCGGTGTTAAAGAATGGCCGCCTTGACGTAAATCTAATGCCGAATGAGACCTACGACGTCCTGGTAGACAACCTGCCGGACGGTTACTTCATCTCGCAGATTCGTGTCGGAGGCGGCGACGTCAAGACAGCGGGTCTGATGTCGTCGATGGCCTCCAACATTCCGTTTCAGATCGTAGCCGATTCGCGGGGAGGACGGATTGACGGCCAAGTATTGGGCTCCACTGGCGACCCTTGGGCCGGCGCCAATCTTTCACTGATTCCCGAGTCGACTACCGCGAGGTTGCAAGACTACCGGGATGGCTACGCGGATACCACCGGTCAGTTTCACATTACCGGTGTGGCTCCCGGACGTTACATCTTGAGCGCCTGGTTCGACCAACCTCCATGTGACATCTATGATCCGACCACGCCAACCGCGTTGGACGCATGCCGTGCGTCGGGAGCCGTATTCAATATGCAGCAGGGCGCAGTCCAAACAGTCTCACTCACAATGAAAGTACCCTAATCGGGAAGCAGATCTCCATTAGAATAAAGACACGCCGAACGACGCCGTCGTATAATGGAAGTCGCATTGCCATCGCATCACCCTGCGTGGCGCCATCGTCTAACGGTTAGGACAGAGCCCTCTCAAGGCTTAAATACGAGTTCGATTCTCGTTGGCGCTACCAATTTATCTACAAGTTACGGGCATTGCGCTGCCGCCAGATACTACGCTTCGTCATCCCGCCCGAGGAAAGCGCAGACTTCCTCTGTCATCGGCGGCAAACTGGCGGCTCCTCGCTACCTTGGCCATTGTGAATTCGCAGGGACTTGCCGACAGGATAAGCAGACAAATCAGCGGTCCGAGCAACACTCAGGTGCTCGACGACGTTCTAGGCATAGAGGACGTCACAGGGAAGCGGATCTTCAAGACGAGCCTCCCATCTCTTCGCTGGAGGTGATGAGTCGTTTTGCCAATGGATACGCATTGGTTGATCTATTTGCCACCCACAATGTCCCCGAAATCTCCTCGCGGGAAGACTACCTGGATGGACAGAACCCCGCATGAGATCTAATAACGAAAGACGGTATCGCTATACTGACGTTGGCGTTTACCAACCTTCAAGCCCATAGAGGAAGATTCATGGCACCTTCTAATCCTTCGCGCAGGAACATCATAGAAGCCGCAGTGGGGTTGGCTGGGGGCACCTTGCTCGCCCAGACCACCGGTTGCAGTTCGCCGCCCAAAGAAACGGCGGCAGCGCCAACCACCCCGGCCGATTACACCTTGACCATTGCCGTCAAGCCCGTCGAACTCGCCCAGGACCATATCGTTTCCATGACCACGTATAACGGTCAATTCCCCGGGCCTCTGTTGCGATTCAAAGAAGATACGCCGGTCACCATCGACATCCACAATCAGACCGACAAGCCTGAGCAACTCCACTGGCATGGGCAGTTCCTCTCCACCGACGTCGACGGCGCCGCTGAAGAAGGCACGCCCTTCATCCCGCCGCAGGGCAGCCGCCGTATTACGTTTACTCCCAAGCCATCCGGCTTTCGTTTCTATCACACGCATGTGCGCGCGGGGGAGGATCTAAACGCCGGTCACTACAGCGGCCAAGTGGGTCCCGTCTATATTGAGCCGAAAGCCAACTCCGGCGGCTATGACCGCGAAGTCTTTCTCACCTTGAAAGAATTCGAGCCTCTGTTCAGCCGAGGCGGCGACATGAACATGGACTTCCTGTCCCCTGCGGCCACAGTGAAGGAGCTTTACGATGCTGGCGAAGGCTCCATGAAAGCCTCGCTCGCCAAAGGCATGCCGCATGGCTATGAGGTCGGTTACGGGTCTTTCACCATAAACGGGAAAATGCTCGGCAGCGGCGAACCGGTCCGCGTGAAGCAAGGCGAGCGGGTGCTGTTCCATATACTGAACGGCAGCGCCACGGAGATTCGCAGTCTGGCGTTGCCCGGCCACGCCTTCACCGTCGTCGCGATGGATGGGAATCCGCTGCCTAAACCGGTCTCCGTCCCCGGATTGTGGTTGGGCACTGCTGAGCGCATATCCGCCATTGTGGAGATGAATCAACCCGGCATCTGGATTTTGGGCGACATGTCCAACGACGACCGGAATCACGGCATGGGCATCGTAGTTGAGTATGCGGGCCAACAGGGCAAGCCGCAGTGGATCGCCCCGCGCCCGTTCTCCTGGAACTACGCACAGTTCGGAACAGGGCAAGCGATTGCCAATCCCGACCAGGTTTTCGACATGACGTTCGCCAAGCAAAATGCGGCCGACGATGGTTTCAATCGCTGGACTATCAACGGCGTCTCGTTTCCCAGCCATGCCATGCAATCCCCGGCCAACCAGGCCCAGCCGA
>JBDTUY010000377.1:0-4917 GCA_040007495.1 Acidobacteriota bacterium
ATTGGTCTCCTCGACGGCGTCAATGCTGGGTTGAAGGGAAGCCGCGCTGAACGGGATCAGCGCATTGGTCGCATCCATGCCTTCAATCTGAGTGCGGAACGTCCCGTTGGGAGCGCCGTTCACTCGCACGCTATTCACACCGTTAGAGTAGGATGTTCCGGGAATCAGTTGCGTTTGCGCAAGGTAGAATCGTAGCCCCTGGCTGGAAGAAGCCGCGCCACCGATCGCGAGAATCGGTAGGTTCTGCAACCGCTCCACCGACACCACGTGACTCAGCTCGCCGCTTTCCGTTTTCAGCATCGTGGTCTCGCTGGTTACGGTCACCGAATCCGAAACCGCGCCCACTTCCAGCGTCACATCGAGACGGAGCGTCTGTGCAACCTGGATCACAATACGCTGGCGGACGTACTTCTTGAAACCCGGAACAGTTACCGTAAGTTCGTAACTGCCAACGGGCAATTGAGGCAGTGTGTAGTTTCCGGTGTCCGTGCTGGCGGCCTGAGATGTGGCACCGGTCTCCACGTTTCGGATTTCCATCCGAGCACCAGCCACAACCGCACCCGCCAGATCGGCTACAGTCCCCGTGAGCGTGCCGCGATCACTCTGTGCGAACGCCGACAAGGCCGCTAACACCACACATCCTAGTAGTCTAAGCCTCATGATTCCCCCCTCTGGAAATTGTATGCTTGCATGCAGGTATGCAACGTCGGGTAATACTATCGCGTTGCATGGGCCTTGTCAATGGCAAACTTAGACGTAGCGTCGTTGTTCGGCGCTTAATGCAGAAGTTAGGTCGGGGCATTTGGTATCTCCTCCGGCCAAACCGCCGACGCAAAACTAGAGTGGCTGTGCCCTCCCGTGGGCAGAGTTCGACGATTGAGGCACTGGCTGGACCGGAAGAATAAAGTCGGGTTGCGCCGTACGTGCCTGGAATGGACCAGGCGATTCCAAGTGGGTTCGGATCGGTTTGAGGCGTAATCGGATACCGTTGGGTCGGACCGATAAGTTGGTTTCGGGGAACTTGAACGTACTTCCTTACAGTGGATGGAGATTCAGGCAACTAGGAAGCGTTGCCGCGCATTTCTGCCATCAGCACAGCCAGAGTCAAAAGCGGAGTTCTGAGCATAGATGGTCCAAAAAAGTCGAACTGAACCCTGGGGATCTATTATTGAAGCCCTAAACGACCGAGGGCGTCCGAATCAGTGACGAGCCAGGCACGCAGCTCAGCATATCGGAATCGCCTCTAAGTGCCGATTCCAAATTTCGACGCGACAACCGCACATGCTCACGCGCCAGTGCCTCGGCGCGCGTGCCTTGGCGGTTCTCAATGGCTTCCAGAATCGCGTGGTGCTGCTCCTGCCCGATCGTCATAAGTTCTGCTGCGCGCGGCAGTTTGGAGCGGGCAAACACCATCGCGCTGGGATGGGCGAAGGGTAAGGTGGACAGATGTTTTAGCGTCCGCGCTAGCATCGTGCTCTTCGCGAGCTTCACGAGTTCGATATGGAAGGCCTCGTTCAAATCCATATATCGCGCGAAGGTGTCCAGCGTGTGTCGGGCAATCACGTCCATCTCACTCTGGTATTCGCGGATCTCCCGCAACTCAGATACGTCCACCAATCGTTCCGCGGCCAGCCGCGCCGCTGTACCCTCCAGCACACCGCGCATATCCAGAGCGTCCCAAATATCTGCCAACGTGAACTCGCAAACGATGAATCCGCCCGACGGAGATGCCTCCATCAAGCCCTCATGCGACAAGCGGTCCAGCGCCAACCTGATGGGCGTACGGGACACGTTCAGCCGAGCGACCAGCGCCAATTCCGAAAGCCGCTCGCCGGGGGCAAATTCGCCCTTTAGCAACATCTCACGCAACGTAAGCAGCGTTCGCCCAGTCTGCGAGATAAACTCCATATTCTTCATCTACCGGGCCGCCTGCTTAGTCCCTTTTTCAGCGAGCGCCTTCTCAATAATGCGCGCCGCCGCGGGAAACTCCTTCTTAGAGTTTGCCATGAAAATTCCCTTGGTAATCATCAACGGCGTCCATCCGTAGTCGGTCCTCGAATTCAAATCCGCGCCCTTGCTGATCAGGTACTCCAGAATCGAATTCTGATTGCACAGAATCGACCCATGCACCGCCGTCATCCCATCCCACCGGGGATCGCCCACGCCCAACCCGAGCAGATCGTCGATATTGTCCGGATACCGCATGAGGGTGGTTTCGGGACTTCCCACAACCGGATAGTCTCCGAAATTCGTATGTGCGTTGATGTCATTGCCCAGGTCGAGGGCCAGCTTCACAGCCTCCAGACGCTCCGCTTCGGAAACGCCCGTGGTCGGTCCGGGACTCTCGCCTTCGTAGTAGTCAAGACAAGCCGCCGCCATCAGCGGAGTCACTCCGACCTCGGTATTGATGTTCGGATTTGCGCCCATCGAAACCAGCAACCGCATCATGGGAGCATCCCCGTTACGTGCCGCATTATAGAACGGCGTGGACCCGACAAAGCTCAATTGATGCCGGCCCAGATTTATGTTCGGCGGCGCCTTCGTAATGCCCAACCCCTTCGTCATCACAATTTCCTTCCAGGTGATGCGCGCGTTCGGATCCGCTCCCTTTTCAATCAGTTTCTTCGCCAGATCCAGGGAAGACGTTTTGTCGAACAAGCGCGGCACCGGCAACGGCTCGCTCGCGGTTCCAGCAGCTTCCCAGGAAGCGCCAGGCTTGCGCATCCACATCAGCGAGTGCAGCGGAGTTCCGTTCAAATCCTGTACTTTCGGATCGGCGCCCAAATCCAGCAGCGCTGAGGCCATATTTAAATGCCCATTGATGATCGCCACGTTCAGCGCCGTGCTGCCGTCCGGAGCGCGATCATCTAAGTTCGCTCCGTGCTCCACCAGCGCGCGCATCGCGGGGATGCGATCGTTCAACACGGAGAATAGAAACGCCGTGAAGCCGCCCTTGGACTTGGCCTTCACATCCGCTCCAAATTCCACCAGCGTGGCCGTCGCGGCACTGTTTCCTTCGCCCGCCGCCCACATCAGCGCGGTCTGGCCCTTGAATTTCTCCACCGCGTTGACTTGCGCGCCGTTCTTCAGCAGTACGCGAACGGCATCGACATTTCCGTTGAGCGCTGCGCTCATCAGTGCCGTCTGCCCGTCGCCGAAGGTAGCGTTCACATCCACGCCCGCCTTGATTAATCGCTCGATTACCTCTGCGTGTCCGCCTTCCGCCGCAAGTGCCATTGGTGTCATACTATAGCGATTCGCAGCCTTCGCGTCGGCTCCCGCTGCCAGCAGCATGTCCGTAATGGCGGCGTTGCCACTTTCCGCCGCCCAATGGAGCGCCGTGGTGCCGTCTACCTCCGCGGCCTTCACGTCGGCCTTCTGCGCGAGCAGCGTCTTCACCCCAGCCGCATCAGATTTCTTCACGGCGTCCACCAATTGAATGTTCCCAGCGTGAACCGTTGCGGCGAGTAGAATCAAGAGAGCAAAATTTTTCTTCAGAGCCATTGATTGTATCCTTGCATGCAAGTATACTACAACAGTGGTCATCTCAAGCAGCACTTTTTCCAGACTCTTCATCGCGTCCCTTGCGGTAGCCGCAATTCTAGGTCTGTCGACCGTCGCTTTCACCCAGCAACCTACAGAACAACAAGCGGCAGGGGCCATGTTCGGACAGTATTGCGTAGGGTGTCACAGTCCGCAACTGCATACCGGCGGAATGGTGGTCAACGCCGCGGGACTGGATCAAATCGCGCAGAACGCGGAACAGTGGGAAAAGGTTGTGCGCCAACTCCGCCAAGGTGGCATGCCTCCTCCCGGTTCGCCGCGGCCGGCTCCGGCAGTCTATGCGCGTACGGCGACGTTCTTAGAGAACACGCTGGACAAAGCTGCAGCAGCGAATCCGAATCCCGGGGATCTTCCCGCCCTACATCGCCTGACGCGCACTGAATATAAGAACGCGATTCGTGATCTGCTGGCGATCGACAATCTGCCTAAAGAGATGGATTACGAGTTCCTGCTCCCCACCGATAATGCATCGAGCGGTTTCGACAACCTGGCTGACCTGCTCTACTTGTCTCCCGCAACTATGGAGCGCTACCTCGACGCCGCGCGCAAAGTGGCTCGCCTCGCAGTTGGCGACCCGAGCCTTCCCTTGATGGTCAACGTGCACCGCACACCCGACGATGGTCCGCAGACCACGCAACTTGAAGAACTCGGCTTCGGCACGCGCGGCGGCATGGCGATTCATAGCTACTTTCCGTTGGATGGTGAATACGGTTTCCAAGTGGAAACTGCAGGAGGTGGCCGCGACGCGCACGAAATGGAGATCACGATCGACGGCGAACGTAAACAACTCATTACGCTAGGTGGGTCGTCCGCTGGTGGGGGCCGTGGTGGCGGTCGTGGGGGCCGCGGCGGTAAACCGGAAGAGTATCGATTCCCCGTCACTGCAGGACCTCACCTGATCGGGGTGACCTTCGTGCAGCTCAGTCGCGCGCTGGACGAGTCGACGCTTTCCACTCGTCCGCGCAGCCGAGGTACCCAGCCTGCGGTTGCAGCACTGAATGTACGCGGACCTTATAAGGTCACCGGCCCTGGAAACACTCCGAGCCGAAGTCAGATCTTCATCTGTACACCCGCCAACGCGGCTGCGGAAACACCGTGCGCGCGTCAGATCCTTTCGACCCTGATGCACCGGGCTTATCGACGCCCCATCACCGATTCGGACGTCAATGACTTGCTGCCGTTCTACACCGAAGCTCGCAAGGAAGGTAATTTCGACTACGGCATCCAACAGCGTTTCCGCGCGCAATCGTTGGCGATAGTGGCGCGAATAGTTACGCAAGTCCGCCAGATTCTCCGGCGTCGGCTCCGACGACAGCCCATAGACATGCGACGTCATGATCGTCCGCAACAGTT
>JBDTUY010000378.1:0-4910 GCA_040007495.1 Acidobacteriota bacterium
ACAGGCGCGTCTACCGCCGCCGGGGCGGCGGGATCAGCAGGATCGGCAGGGAGCAGCGTGGCGAGTACCGCATCCACCGGACTCCTCGGAACCGTCTCGTCGGTCGTTGGCATTGTGACCGGGATTGTTTCAGCGGGTGCCGCCGTCTACGGCGACGCGGTGATGGTCAACATCAAGGACACGCTCAACGGAATGCACAACGACACGACGGCGCTCGCAAAGGCCGTGGCCGATCCTGGTAGCATGA
The DNA here is from genome assembly GCA_040007495.1 of Acidobacteriota bacterium. GTDB lineage: Bacteria > Acidobacteriota > Terriglobia > Bryobacterales > Bryobacteraceae > Palsa-187. The sequence continues at coordinate 248 of JBDTUY010000378.1, forward strand.
AGGACGCTCTGCTGGCGCTGAAAAACGACTTCTCCGCTTTCAGCACCGGGGCCTTCAGCGGTTGGTATAAGGACCAACTGACCAACATCAGCGATGACATCGCGGGCATTAAAACGGACATCGAGTCCTGGCTTTACACGGACCTTGCTGCTATCGGCGGCAGACTGGATAACATCCTCAGCCCTGGCTTGAGCGACATCGTGAGCGCGATCGGCGCGCAGAAACCGAACGTGACAGTGAACGTCCAGGTCGACGGCAGCATGATGGGCACGGTCCGGGAATTGACAGACACTATCTCGCTGCAGCTCTCTCAGCAGCTCGCACTTCATCAATAGCAGAAAAAGGAAAACCACCAATGGGTTTATTTAGAAAAAGCAAAATCAAGGCACGACGATTCGCGATTATTCAGGCGATGACGCGGGCGCGGATCGGTGCTCTCAACGGGCTGAACCTGGAAGAGATCGTGGAACGCGCGCTAGTTCGTCACTGCGATGTCCAGCGTGGCGCTGGTGAGAGCATCCTCGATATGACGGCGCGCAGTCGCGGGTTGGACGGCGAAGATCTGAGGGCCGTTCTGCGGGCCTTGCGCGATGACGGGCTGGACCCGGAAAGGGTCAAGTACTTGGGCATCGGGCGGGACATCTTCGTGCAGACGGCAGGCGTTCTGATGGTGTTGTTGGACGATGAGGCGCGACTCAGTTCTTCGGCAAACTCCCAAGCAGCCGCTTGATATCATTTGTTGCCCAGCGCATCAGCGTGCAGTCTCGCGCTTCACAGGCGGCTTCTTCTCCGGCTCTGGCGTATCCTCGCCAGGAATTGACCGGCCCTGCAGAACCTCGGGCGAGCGCGATGTACTCTTAGGCAGGTTCACTTTATCTCCCCCAGACCAAACCAGTCAGTCACAATGTCCTTTGCACGGCAATAGCCATTTACTCCCTGTGGGTGAGATTGATCGGGCGCTTCACCAGAACAAAGGAATCGTTCGGACGCAAGCCGCCTCCCAGATCCGCTTACGAACAGGCGGAAGTGGGAGGCGCGCGCGACTCGTAGACGCGGACTGTGCTGGTTTGCCAGCCGCCGGGTTTATTTTGCCCTGCGGGCCGGTCGCCGATGTAGCGCCAGTGCCCGCTCGGCATCCAGTTCCCGGCGAACGCGGTTTAGGTGGACCAGCGAGCCGAGCTTCTCATCTATGAACCCGGCCATCGTAAAGCTGAAATGGTTCAGCAGTTGCGCGTCACCATGTTTCAGAGCGAGGTCAGACAGCCCCGCGAACCGCGTTCGCGCAGCGGCCAGCGTGCCGATGGGCATCTCGGGCAGTCTAGGCATCGGCTTTCACCTTCACCGCGCGATAGTACTCACGATCGAACCCGAGCGGACCAGGTTCGAGCCTTGCGCCACGCAATAGGGCGTCTGTGATTCTTTGGGAAAGTGTCGCTGCTCTTCGGGCGGAGAACCAGCTTGCGCTTTGACTGGTTTCGAGCATCTTGAGATCTTCCTGCGTCACGATCTCCGGCTTAAAGTCGGTGCAGTCGATCAGACGAACGACAGGTCTAGGAACGCGCCGATGGAGGGCAGCCATTATTATTCCACCTCCGGCACGTCGAACCCACGGAGATGCGCGAGGTGCCGCTTCAGAGCTTCATATTCTTCGACGGTTAAAACGACTTCCTGGGGAAACTCAGCCTTGTCGGTTTGAGCTAGCAGCAGGCACGAAATCGTGGGCGTTTCGCTCATCCAACCTGGAGGGGGAGTCTTTTTGGTGGAGGGGTCCCGGATTACCAGATTTGCTGCTACTTCGGCGAGCTCGAGCTCGAAAGCGGTTGGGCTGGGCGCAGCGGATGCGACCACCGGCGCGGGAGTGTTCTTTTTGGGCTTCGGCATTTTAGGTTCCTTGTGTTAGATAGCCTTTGCTTAAGGTGGTTTTCTACTTCTCCCCGACCCTCTTGCCGTCCAGTAACTTCAGGTACTCTTTCACTAAGTCCCAATGCGTATCGGGCACGCGAATATAGTGATCGAGGCCCTCCCCAAAGGTGTATTCAAATGCGTACCCAAGCCCTATTTCGTAACGGTTGAGGTTGTCGCTTGGAACGGATTGATTGTTGCTCCAGTCGCTCATGACGGTCGTCATTAGATGGATCTCTTCGGGCGTCGCTTCGCGGCTGAATCTCAGTAACTCATCGCGAAGATACTCGCGAGCATCGGCGCGAATGCGTTTACTGATCGTGCTGCGATCCGGTTCAGCTTCGCCAGTTTCGCTGGATGGCTTGGCAGACCAACTCGCCTCCAACTGCCCGCGCCACTTGCCGATTCGGGTATCGATGTATTTTTCAATCTCGTCTTGCTGGAACTCGTTGCCAAACTCACGGCATTCATAGCCGAGACAGGCGATCAGAAGATTTTCGATAGGCTTCTCCCGGCCGCCTCGCAGGATCATCTGTCCGCAGTAGTCTGCTAGAACCTCCTGGATCTCGGTCAGTTCACGCGTTGGCTTCGCCGCTGGGACCGCCAGGATGGGCGCGGTCGCAGTTGTGGCTTGCTTCTTTGTACGGGGCATTTGATTCTCCTTCGTTGGGTTGATGTTGCGGTACTACCGTCGCAACCAGTTATACCTCTGATCTTGTCCCTTGTCAATACCGATTGTTGCGGTTATACTGCTTAACAGCATGGGAAGCGAAAAACCATTTCTGCATTTTATTGTTGAACCGGAACTTCTGAAGAAGCTCGACGATTTCCACCACAAGCACAGGTTTAAAAACCGCGCGGCGGCCATCAAGTGGCTGCTGGACTGGGCGCTAAAACAAAAGCCCACGCCCGAGGCCCCGAAGGAATAAGAAGGTAAGCCTTACAAAAACTGTTGACACACCGTACACATAGCCGTATAGTAGCCGTGTGGATGCTTTCCACACAGGAAATTTAATGAAAGCTACTATTTACATCCCGGACGACAAGGCCGCTATCTACGAAAAGGCGAAGGAAAAGCTCGGCGGCACAATATCCGCTACTTTCCTGCGATGCATTGAAAGCGAACTGGCTTCTCTAGCGACAAAAACCGACAGGCTGGTGGTGGTGGAGTGGGATAAGGCTCGGGAGGTCTTCTCGAAGAAGGCTTTTAACGGTCGTTGGATCGTTGGTGATGGCGAGGAAGGGTCGGAGTTTTACTTCGATCAGGAAAAGACTGGAGTGTCGGGCGGGGGTAATTATTCCGTCGCCATAACAGCCAAGGGACGAATCGCAGTTTATGAAAAGGAACTGAAAGAGAGAAATCCCGGCGGGACGCTCGACCATTACAAAAATTTCGAAGAGTTACAGGGGGAGATGATTGACAACCAGTATCCGCGGTATCCGGAATCGCTAATCGCTGCAGTGGCGGACAACCTGGGGATCGATCACGTGGAAGAATTGGACATCTGATTATGGACAATCACTGCAAGGAATCATTGCCCATGACAATTGAAGAGGTCGCCATGCTCCGGGCGCTGCAGGACAAGTGGCGCAACGTGAGCCCGTCCGTAAAACGCCGCTTTCAATCACTACGAATGAAGGATGTATGGGCTGGACGAACAGCGGAGGAGCGACGACAATGGAAAGATAAAATCGCTCAGGGGAAGCGGCGGCCAGTAGCGAGAGCGGCCATGTCCGAGCGTATGAAGCAATGGTGGTCTGCTCCTGGAAGGAAGGCCGAAAAATCCCAGAGAATGCGCGAGATGTGGGCCGTCCAGCCGGAGCATTTCCTGGCCAATCGGCCACCAAGGAACTGCAACGAAGAAGCCGAAAAAGGCTAATCTTTCTTCGAAAGAATCAATTGTCTCGAACTTGAAAGGTAATTCAGAAAATCTAAAGCCACTTGCCCTTCAAGTTCAACCGTGTGGTTTTCACTGAAATGCAGCTTCATCTTGGTTCCACTGGCAGGTTTTTCGATCACTCGAATTTGTTCGACGTTTATGAAGCTTGTTGTATCGTCGCTACCAACAATAAGAAAACGACCACTACTGGGATTTTCCATGAGAAACCATTATGGCAGTCTACAAACCCACATACACCGACAAGACCACAGGCAAGGTGAAGACGCAAAGCGTTTGGTGGTACAACTTCACCTTTGCCGGTCGCCGGATACAGGAGTCAAGCAAGTCCGGTCGCAAGACAATCGCCCTGGAGGCCGAGAAACGGCGTCGACGCGAGCTTGAGCAAGCCTATGCGGGTATTCCCAGCGTAAGCGGTGCGGAACGCGTCACGTCCGTTGCTGAGCGGATCGCGACGTATTTGGAAAGCTACCCTTCCAGCCACCGAAAGAATTCTGTTGTCTTCGCGACAACGCGGCTGGCTCACGTCGAGCGACTGCTGGGCAAGTGCCTACAGTGCGACCTCACTGAACAGCGGGTACAGGACTACATCCGGGCTCGCTTAGCGGAAGAAGCAGGCGGTCGGACAATTAACATGGAAGTTGGCGAATTGTCGCGCGCGATGAAGTTCAAGTGGTCCGTGTCGTGGCCGAGTGTTCGCAAGCTCGAAGAAAACCAGGATGTAGGGCGGGCTTTGAGTCCGGATGAAGAAAAGCGACTTCTGCAGGCCGCCGCAGACGACGATTCACCAAACCGTAACCCGATGCTGTACACGTTCATCCGCCTGGCGCCCTATTGCGTGCCGCTCTATGCGTGCATCGCGG
>JBDTUY010000379.1:0-4887 GCA_040007495.1 Acidobacteriota bacterium
ATCGCCGGACTGGTGGCCGGCTCCATGTCGATGGCTGCTGGGGAATACGTCTCGGTGCAATCGCAGGCAGACACGGAGCAGGCTGACTTGGCGCGCGAGAAGGAAGAGCTGGCCACGGATCCTGCCGGAGAGCATCAGGAACTTGCCGCGATCTACGTGGGTAGGGGGCTGGATGAGGCGCTGGCGAGTCATGTGGCGACCCAGTTGACCGCACATGATGCCCTGGGTACACATGCTCGTGATGAGTTGGGAATTACCGAAGAACTTAGCGCGCGACCGATTCAGGCCGCGCTGACGTCGGCTGCAAGTTTTGCGGCCGGGGCGGCTCTGCCATTGCTGGTCACGACGATTGTGACGGCATCGCAACTGATCGTGGTGGTATCGGCGACATCCCTGTTGTTCCTGGCCTTACTTGGGGGCTTGGCCGCGCGAGCGGGAGGGGCGTCTATCGCCATAGGGGCGTTGCGCGTGACCTTTTGGGGCGCGTTGGCGATGGCCCTGACGTCGGGGGTGGGCGCGTTTTTCGGTACGGCCGTCTGACGTCTAGGGCTTGGTGGTCGAAGCAGGCGCCGGAGCGGCCTTTGAATCTGCGGATTTTGCGGTCGCGGACTTAGGGTCAGTCGCTTTGGAGTCCGCCAATTTTATGGCGGCCGCCTTCGACTTTGTGTCGGTGTCTTTCTCTGGAAGGCACTTTCCCTTGCAGATAGTTTCTGAAAGATTCTGTTCAGCGCCTAGACGACCGATGTTCGATAGGTCGGCGCGCCGGACCGTCGTTCTTTCCGTGACAGAGCCATCTGCGGCCACCTGGCGGTCGGTACGTTGGGCTTCCCGCAGACTAGGTTGGCTGGAACTCGATTCCGCCTTGCCCATAATCGGCCCATAAACACTGGTTTCAACCACCTCGCTCCCGTTGGGTTGCCGGGTGCCTACTGTGACGGTCTGTTCCCGCATCTGCATGCTACCGCTGCCAGTGGTGCTGAATTCATATTTCGCCGTGTTGGAAGTGGTCTGGGACCCTTTGACTGCGGTTGTGGAGATCACCCGCTCCGTCTCATGCAGCCCACCGGGACCAGCCGGAAGATAAACGCTCTCGGTAGTCTGCAGATTGTCTGGAGTACCACTGGTCACTTTGTTGCGGCGTTCGGTCGTGGTGAACGAACCACTGAGCCCAGGTTGCTGCACAATGGTTTCGACGTTCGTGCTTTGTCCCTGCGTTCGGGTTTCGGTGACGCGGCGCTCGACTTCCTGGCTATGGCCATTGATATCCAGCCGGTAAGTGGTTTGTTTGACGCTGCTTGCCCCGGGTTTACCCATCTCCTCGATCACAAAGCGATCGGTGCCAATCAGCTGACCAGTGGGACCATAGGTCCGCACGGTTCGCTCCACCACCTTGCCTGAGGCGTCCTGACGAACCAGCTTCTCGTCGCTTTGCTCCAGGGGCATCGGACGCCCATTGATAATGATGGTTTTCTCTGAATGTCCGTCGGCAGTGGTTCGAACCTCAGCCGTAGGGGACATGCGTCCGTTGATGTCGCGCTGATAGGTGATGCTATCCGATTGGCCCCACGCGAGGCCAGCGAAGAGGGAAGCGGCAAGTAAAACACGCAACAGGAGCACGGCGGAGTCCTTCACCTTCCCACTCTAAGCGGAACTCCAACCGGCGGCAATCCGGGGAAGACCTTAGGCCAGGAGTGGCTGCAAATCAGCAGTGCCTTTTCAGCACGCTTAGTGGTCGCGGTCGGTTACTAGATTGGTGACAGCGAACAGCGCTTTCTGATACGGGGATTCTGGGAATCCGGCGATAATCTGGCGGGCTTTTTCTGTGAAGGTGCGAGCACGCTCCTGTGCCCGTTCGATGCTGTTGGTGCGATTCAGCAACTGGAGGATCTTGCTGAATGGAACCTGGTCGTAGTTGCCGTCCGCCAACACGGTTTCGACCAACTTGCGCTCTTCAGGAGCAGCTGATTCCAGGGCGTAAATCAGTGGCAGCGTCACTTTCCCCTCGCGCAGGTCGTTGCCAACCGGCTTGCCCAGGATCTTTTCCCGCGAAGTGAAATCCAGAACGTCGTCGATCAATTGGAACGCTAAGCCCAGGTTCCAGGCGTACTCGCCTAGGCGAGCCTCGTCTTCCTTCGATGCGCCTGCGCAGACGGCACCCAATCGCGAACAGGCAGCAAACAAACTGGCCGTTTTGCGATCGATCAGTTCCATGTAATCTGTTTCGGTAACAGCGATCTTTCCGATCCGATCCAGTTGTAGCAATTCGCCTTCGACCATGCGCTGGGTCAGCTCAATCAACAGGTCCAGCAATGCGAAGTTGCGTTCCCGCAAAGCGATCGAAAACGCCTGCATGTAGAGCCAGTCGCCAGCCAGCACCGAGGTATGGTTGCCCCACACCACATTGATAGACGGACGACCGCGGCGGGTTTTCGCCATGTCGATCACGTCGTCATGGACCAGGGTCGCGGTGTGGATCATCTCCACCACGGCGGCCATGCGGACCAGGCCAGGGGTGCTAGGTCCGAACAGTTTGCCGCACAGCAGCACCAGGATCGGACGCAGGCGCTTGCCGCCGCCGGTCTGCAGGTATTGGCTGATATAGGATACAGCTTCGACCGAGGAAACCGATTCCAGGCCAATTTCGCTTTCGACCTTGTTCAGGTCGGCGCGAACTAAGTCAAAAATCTCAAGAGCCGTCAGTTTCTGGCCCAGATTGCCAAATGCCATAAGGGATTCTTGAGTGTATCACCTGATGCCCGGTGACAGAGGTGCGCCGTAAGGCAGACGACGTAAAGCGCCACCTTAGTTCTGCCGATTGAACCTTAGATGGGGGATCTTAGCTCGCCTGGCGGCTCAACTCGCGCTTCAACCCAGGTAACCGGTGCGCGCAAACGCATTTCGGTCCTCTGCCCGGTATTTAACGAAGTCGAGACGATCCCGATTTTCCACAGGCGGCTGACAGATGCCCTTGCAGGTCTTCGAGATCGCTACGACTTTGAGGTCATCTTTACCGACAACTGTTCAACTGACCAGACCCGGGAAGTCATCCGGAGCATTCACGCCGAACATCCGGAGGTGCAACTTGTCTCACTCTCTCGCAATTTTGGTTATCAATCCTCTTTGCAAGCCGGTCTGACCTACGCGTCAGGCGATGCGATGGTCATTATTGATGCAGATTGTGAAGATCCGCCGGAGATGATTCCCGAGTTCATCGCCAAGTGGGAAGCGGGTTTTGACATCGTGTATGGCATTCGCTGGGATCGGCCGGAGCCGTGGGCCATCAAGGCCTCGCGCAACGCGTTTTACCGGATGCTGCAAGCCGTTGCCGACATGGACATCATCCTCTACATGGCGGAGTTCTCGCTGATGTCCTCCCACGTGCGCGATGCGACGATGAACGCCGCGAATTCCTTCCCTTTTCTCCGATCCGAGATCGGCTACGTCGGCTTTGAACGCTGTGGAATCCGCTATACAAGGCAAGCCAGAGTCGCTGGCAAATCGCACTACAATTTGACCCGCATGATCACCTTCGCGGGTGCCGGGATTCTGACGGCATCGACGTTTGTGCTGAGGCTCCCTCTGTACCTGTTGCCTGGGCTGCTGCTCGCCAATCTTGGACTGCTGGTGTGGGGAGCCGATCTCGGATTCAAGTGGCTGATCGCGCTAGATCTTTCCTATCTTGCGACGCTGGCGACCTTCGGCTGCCTCTATCTGGCGCGCATTTACAAGAATGGGATCGGTCGGCCGAATTTCCATGTGAACCTGAAGCGGTCTTTGCTGAGTCGCCGGTTTCCGTCGACAGCCTGGCAGGCTCGTCGGTCAGTCGAACAAGATGCTTCCACGGCTCCGCCAAGGGTCGGTGCCGATATGGATTCGCAAAGTGCGTCCGACCTTCTGGCTTACGATGCAGCAACCCGGGCGTCATCCCAGGTGCCGTCGCAACCTGTCGAACGTTAAACTAGCGGCGGCGGAACACCTTGTACCTCGTGACATCCACGAGTTCTGTGTAGTCTGCCATATGCCGCGCGAAGCGTTGGTCGTGCCGCAGATAGTCTAAGTAGTCGAATCGTCCGCCTCGGAATCCTTCTTTATCATCGCCAGTTTCGACAATAATCAGCTGCGGCGGATGTCGGCGCATATCCTCATCCAGCGAGTCCAACAGATACCGCTCATACTCGCTCATCTCCGCATTCGTGCGATATGCGGCGGGCTGCTCCGGGTAAAAGGCTCCAAGATTCCACAGGCTTCGATACCGCCAAGCGGAAGTGGCTCCGGCATAGCTGAGCAGCGGTGAACTAGCCCACAGGGATGTCGACAGCACCAGCACCGGTTTACCTTTTGCCTCCCGCTCGACCAGCGGTAGTAGAGGGCCGGTTTGCTTTGGCATTGCGCGGACTTCCGTGCCTTGGACAATTCCGACGAACCCGATCAAAGGTAGAACCGCATAAGCCAAAACCTTCTGATATGCTGCGGTTGTCTGGAGAGCATCCAGCAGCAAAGCGGTGAGCATTAAAAGAATCATTACTTCCAGCGGATAGTAATGGTAAGCGAATCCTTCTCTTTGATAAATCACGACCAAGGTATCGGACCACGCCACCACCAGCATCACGTTTCTGAACCCCGCCAACGTGCGACGCCGACCCCACGTGAGGCTGGCGACGGTGGTGGCGACCAGAAACACCCCAGCAGGATTCACGCAGATCTCAAAAAGCGACTTGCCAAAGCTGTGATAGGTTGCCACCGCCATGCGGAACACAAACAAGTAGTCCGGAAACAGCAGGATTGTCATGAGCGCCGCACCCGCCTGGACAGCGGCGATCAGTAGATTATCCAAACGCAGCACTTGTGGACGGCGCGAACGTGTCACTAGATTAAATAACTGGATTC
>JBDTUY010000380.1:0-4870 GCA_040007495.1 Acidobacteriota bacterium
ATAATGTTATCTTCGATATTCTTGAAGCCGCTGATGTTCTGCATGTAGAGGCCGTGACCATGGCCGTGCATCTTACCGTCCAGTGCTTGCTGCCAGCCGTTGTAGTAGATCAGATTTCCGTAAAACTCGTTATCCGGAGCTTCTGCCCAGGCGTCGATACCGGCCGAATTGTCATGGACGATGTTGTTGATCACCTTCACATTGGATGCGAAGACATTGAAACCCACAAACTGAAGTACGTCTGTCGGGAAGGACGTGGGCTGAAGGGACAGTCGATCTAGGTCGTCGCTGGTGACTTCAAAATCCCGAAAGATCACCCAAGACCCATCGATCTCAATTCCTCCTGCAATAATCACGTGGTCTCCGGAGAAGGGCTGGACCAGAATAGGCTTCCCGGCGGCACCAATCAGTTTGCTATGAAAATATTCATTTTTGGTCGCCAAGTACGTACCAGCGCGCACATTTATGACGTCACCCGGTTTCACGGCGGGCGGTTGAAGCAGAGCCGTTCTAAAATCCCACGGCCTCGCTAGGCTTCCATCACCTTCAGCAGAACCATCCGCTGCCACAAAAAACTGTGTACCCGTAGGCATTTCACCAAGATCTACGCGCGAGCCTCGCGCCCATACGTAGGCGACAACCGCCACGATCAGCACCGGCATTGTCCACAGCAAGAGTTTCTTCATAGTCTCAATCTCAAGTTACCATTGACCGCAGCCCTTACGGGCCGTAGAGGCTCGCATCGCATCCTCCTTGCTAGGAGATACCCTCCGCTTGTCTTTCGCTTCCGTTTAAACTTCAGGTTGGATCCATTAGGGGCCGCGCGGACTAACCGTTGCAGGTTTCCGGTTATGGCGGGACATCAAATAGGCTTCATCCACTCTAGCCTATCTCCACCCGGTGGGACTAAAAACCTGTGGAGACTTAAGAGGAATGCGCAGTGGCGTACTGCCGTGAGGAACCTTGGTATTCGCGAATCAGGCCTTTGAGGTGAGCGACAGTCGCTTCATCGTCTCTGGTTCCCAAGAGCCGTTCCAGTTCGGCGAACCACCTTCGCATATTGTCGGCATCCACCCCCGGACTTTGAAAGATCCGGATCTTTTCGTGCTCGGTGGGTAGGATGTTTTCTCCTTCCGAGTTCAGCTCCTCATAAAGTTTCTCGCCCGGTCGCATACCCGTGAAACGGATCTCAATCTCGTCATCCGGAATACGCCCCGCTAGTCGAATCATTTGGCGCGCTAAGTCCACAATCTTAACCGGCGAGCCCATGTCCAGCACGAATACCTCGCCACCCTTGCCCATGGTCGATGCCAGCAACACCAACTGCACCGCCTCCGGAATGGTCATGAAGTAACGGGTCATATCGGGATGCGTTACCGTGAGTGGTCCACCCGCTGCGATTTGTGCCTGGAATAGGGGGATCACGCTGCCATTGCTGCCCAGCACGTTGCCGAACCGTACGGATACGAACCTAGTGCGGTTGTGCGGCATTGAGAGAAGCATGAGTTCGCTGACCCGCTTTGTCGCGCCCATAACGCTGGAGGGATTTACCGCCTTGTCCGACGAAATCATTAGAAAAGTGCCAACCTTCATCTCATAGGCGGCCTGCACCAGATTCCAGGTTCCAATGACGTTGTTACGGATCGCCTCCGCCGGATGCGCCTCCATCAACGGCACGTGCTTATAGGCGGCAGCGTGAAAGATCGACGTGATGCCATGCTTGCGGATCACCTCAAGCATGCGTTCCTTATTTCTGATATCCCCGATCTCAGCGATCACGGGTTGATTGGGAAATTTTGCGCGCAGCTCGTTGTCGATCTTAAACAAATCGCTCTCGGCTTGATCCAATGCCACCAATTTGACAGGTCCGAAAGAGGCGATCTGGCGGCACAACTCAGAACCGATGGAGCCGGCGGCGCCACTCACCAGCACGGAACGACCGAATACCTGCTCACGAATTCTGTCTTCTTCGATGTGCACAGGCTCCCGGCCCAGCAGATCGGTGAGAGTGATATCCCGGATATCGGAGGTCAAGGTCTTGCCGGTAAGGACGTCGGCGATTCCCGGAATCTTTTTGCAAGCGACGCCCGCAGCGCGGCAGTGTTCTAACGCTTCGCTCAATTGCTGGCTGTCGGCAGACGGCATCGCGATGATGATTTCTTCAATCACCAGCTTCTTGGCACGATACTGAGCGATGATTCGGCTGGCTTCCTTGCCGGTGCCTAGAATCGGCGAGCCGCAAATTCGAATATCTTTTTTCCAAAGATTGTCGTCGAGAAAACCGATCACCTTGTAGCCAAGATCGGGATTGGCACGAATCTCGCGCGCCAGCCCCGCCCCGGCAGCTCCCGCTCCGTATATTAGGGTGTTCTTGCCTTTGAACCCGGAACGCGGCTTCATCTCATAGAACACTCTAACTCCGCAACGGGCGGCTGCGGTTAGAAGAAAGGACAACAGCAGATCGATTCCGTAGACCGAGCGAGGAAACGACGGGCCAATGATCATCAGCCCCATCATCGTAAACAGCAGACAGGCCAAGCCGTTGGCGGCCACCAGCCGTAGCAGATCGGCAATGCCCGTATACCGCCACCCGCCACTGTTCAGCCGAAGGAACTGAAAAATAATCAGCTTAACGGGAACGGACAGAGCCAGTCCCGCAAGCAAAAGTGGGTATTGGTCGGTTGGAATCGAATAGTCGAACCTAAGCAGAAACGCAACCCACAAAGATCCGGCACACAGGATCATGTTGACTAGCATGAAGATAAAATAGCGCCGATTGAGAAGCTTACTCATGGATTTACTCCTGGGTTTTACTCCGCCTAGATCGTGGTGAAACTGGTCTGCGAGACTTTCGAGTATCTGCTGGCGATGCCCTTCACTGTGTCAATGACGCGCTGCACCTGCTCCTCCGTCATTGCGGGATACAGAGGAAGTGAAATCAGCCTCGGATACATGTCCATCGCATTGGGACACTTACTATTTGCAATACCGCTCTGCGCGGCGTAAAAGGGATGCAGAGGGATCGGGATAAAGTGCACGCTCGATCCGATTCCCTCCGCGTTCAAATGGCGAATAAAGTCCGCTCGGTCAATCTGCAAGTTCTCCAAATTCAAGCGCAGGCTATACAGGTGCCAGCAGTGGCGCGACCGCGATGAATCCGGGGGAGGCTCAAGTTCCGCCATGTCTTGGAAGCCTTCGGTGAATAATCTGGAGTATTCGGCTCGCTTTGCAAGAAATCTTTCCTGTTTTCTGAGCTGATGCAATCCGATGGCGGACTGGATATCGCTCATATTGTATTTGTAGCCGCACGCCAGCACTTCGTAAAACCATTTGCCCTTCTCCGAATAGCGGTTCCAGGCATCCGTCGAAATGCCATGCAGACAGAGCATCCGCATGTCATTAGCGAGCTTGTCATTGTGAGTGGTCACCATGCCGCCTTCGCCAGTGGTCAGATTCTTGGTGGCGTAGAAGCTAAACGCGACCGCGTCGCTATACCTGCCGGCTGCTGGGTTTCCGCCGCCGATCGGCACACCGTTGTACAACGAACCCACAGCGTGCGCCGCATCTTCCACCACCAACAGTCCGTGCCGCTGGGCTATGTCCCAGATCGCATCCATATTGCAGGGCAATCCCGCCAGATGCACAGGCATAATCGCGCGGGTGCGTTCCGTGATGCATGCTTCTATTGAGGCCGGGTCAAGATTGCCGTCCGGCCCGATATCGGCCAGCACCGGCGTCGCACCCACGTGCAAAATGGTGTTGACCGTGGCGCAAAAGGTGAGCGGAGTCGTAATAACCTCGTCCCCGGCACCCACCCCCAACGCAGCAAGCGCGAGATGCAATCCCGCCGTGCAGGAGTTTACGGCCAAGGCGTGCGGCGCCCGAACGTACTCGGCGAACTCTTTCTCAAATTGCAGTGTACGAGGCCCGGTCGTAAGCCACCCGGATCGGAGTGTCTCGACGACTTCATTGATCTCTTCTTCGCCGATACAAGGAACGTGAAATGGAATAAATGCAGGCATTAGTCCTCTTGGAAACAAAACCTCTGTTTAATGGCCTTGGGATCGAATCCCGACGGGATAAACGAAAATCTTAAAGTGAGCAGCAGCAGCCGCAGATCTGAAGTGATGGAGCGCGTTCGCAAATAATGCAGGCTAAGCGCCAACTTCGCGGGCAAAAGAACTTCGCGATAGAAACGTTCTGTTTCTGAGACCCTGGCCAGGAGAGTCTCCTCGTTGCGGTACACCAGACTCGCCAGATCGCATATTCCAGGCAGCACTTCCAACACCTGCTGCCAGGTTTGATCGTTCAAATCGACGAATTCTGGCACTTCCGGACGTGGTCCGATCAAGCTCATGTCGCCGCGCGCGACGTTCCACAATTGCGGCAACTCGTCCAACTTGTAGCGCCGAAGGAATCGGCCTACCGGTGTCACGCGTGCATCCGACCCGGCGGTTACGCTAAGTCCGGTCCGACCGATGTACATGGATCGAAATTTCAGCAATTCAAAGGGGTGCCCGTTGCGGCCAATCCGTGCTTGCCGGAATAATATGGGTTTCCCGTCCTGAACCACAACGCAAATGGCTGCCGCTGCAAGGACCGGGGAGGCCACCAGCAACCCGGCTAAAGCCGTAAAACGATCCAAAATGCTTCTAAACATTGTAAACAGACGGCGCACAGGGTTCGCTCTGAGCGTAAACTTATCGCGAAAGGCCTGTGGCCAGTTTCCCTGACTTTGAAGTCTCAAGCTTTAATACGGCTCTTACGGACGCCAGCAAAAAGCCCAGTCCATAGGAGATGTGGTACACCGCAAACACGAATGGCAGCAATGGAATCAGCATCCATGGAGGATAAAAAAACCAATAGTCTG
>JBDTUY010000381.1:0-4868 GCA_040007495.1 Acidobacteriota bacterium
ACCGTCGCATCAATCGGAGCGCCTTCTTTGAGCTTGGCGAACTCGCCGGGATCTTTCACCGGGAATTCCATAGTCATAGCGCCCATCCAGTCGCCAATCGCCTCATGCTTGATGGTCGCAATCTTACCAACTGCGTCTAAGTGTTGGATTTGGCCGTGAAGACTGTAGTGCCGAAGTGGCTCTTCGGTGGACGAAGGCAGCACCCCAGCCGATGGCTGGGAAGGCGGGGTGGAGGGAGTCTGACTACAGGAACTGAACAGCAAGGACACCAGGACAACGGCCGCCGAAGCTAAATGATAAGGGAACCGCATAGCTCCACGTTACAGGAAAGACCCGTTCGAGCAAAAGCGTAAAAGCTTCAAAGGACAAGAAGATGGAGGGTTGGAAACAAGGGCGAACATCGACACTTACGGCTCGATGCTCGCCGTTACTCACACAGCAAATGTCCAAAGCGTTCTCGCGCTTTGCCAAATGGCTCAGTGCTGCGCTTTACCAACTGAATTTCGCAACCAGTTGAATGTTGCGCGCATTGCTGGGGAAGACACGGTTCCACTGCCCAAACAATGCATTACCCGGCGTTAAATAGGAGGTTTCGCCGACATGGGGCGTGGGCAATACATTGTTGATTTGGCCGGGTACAAACTGGGCGTGATTCAGGGCGTTGTTGAAGTCGGCACGGACTTCAATTCTGCGAGTCTCGCCGACGTGGAAGACCTTTACGACACTCAGATCGACGTTGTTGATTCCCTGCGTCGGCATAAGATTGCGGCCGCCATTGGCGTAAGCGCCTTGACCAGCCTGGATAAACCTCGCGTTGGGGTTGCTTGCAAGGTACGCAACAATCAACCCAGCTGAATTCTTCAATGAAGTAACTCCGCTGCCTACACCGGCCGTACCAGCAGTGTTCACGATGACACGATCACCAGCACTATCTGTGTTCAGGTTGGAATCAATGGCACTCTGAGGTGTGACATATTGAGGACTTTCGGCGGTATAGGTGCCGGAAAAGCTATAGTTGCCGACAACGGTTCGCAAGAACCAATTCCGATCGGTACGAAACCACGGGGTGTCCCACTGGCTGGTGAACGTGAGGCGTTGACGCCGGTCAAGAGCGGAAGACGCCCACTCCGAGCGAATGTTGCCAAAATCCTGGGGCCGCCGAGGAGACAGCGAGGTGAAGTTGATTTCCATGGTGCTGTCGTCCATCAAATGGCTCCAGGTGTAGCCGGTCTTGAACATCCACTGACGGGATAGACGCTTCGTGATATCCACCGCCAAACCGTGATAGATCGAATTCCCTTGCGGTCCATATGAAGTTATCGGGCTAGTGAATCCGTAAGCGGCAAACGGGTTCCCGGAAGCCGTCCGTTGAGCCGTCAGCTGGTTGAGGGTCAGCGGCAATGCATTCAACTCAGCAGCGGAGGGTTGGGCCAAGTAGGTTGGCAGAGAATTTGTTGGCGTCACAATCGCTAGCCGATTCAGCTGAGTTTGCAATAGCAGGTGAACACCGCGGGTTCCAAGGTAGCGAACATCCACTACGTAGTCTTTGCCAAACACCTTCTGGATGCCAAAATTCCAGTTGATCGCGTAGCCCAACTTCTGATTTGGAAGCCAGCCTGAGGTTTTGTTACGCAGCTGATCTACTGTAAAGGTATCCCCCGGTGCACTGGATAGAATCCCGCCAGATGCGAGGAATGCTGGGGCATTCGAACTCAACAGGTTGACGGTGGAGATCGCCTGAGGAGGACGGACGTTGTTCCCGATGTTGTCGAAAATCTGGTCGTAAGCAATGCCGAATCCGCCCCGAATTGAGATCCGTCCATTACGCCCAGGCGAATAGGCAAACCCAACCCTGGGCGCGAAATTCTTCATCTGCGGCTTCGGCGCAAAGAAGGTCAGAACGCCAGGAACGTCAGCGATGCTGTTCAGCGCAAACTCCTTCATCGATTTTGAGATGCCGTTATACTCCCACCGAAGGCCTAAATTCACGGTTAGATTGTGTACGACTTTCCAGTTGTCATTGGCGAACACGTAAAAGGCGTTAGCATTGCCCCGATAGGGCTTGCCGCCAGTATTGCGGAGCGCCACCGAATTGGGGACCAAGTCCGACAAATAGCGATCCAGGTTGGCATATTCATAATCGCCCCGAATCCCGGAGACAAAATCGACCGAGGAAATTGCATCCCGTCCATCAAAACCGAACTTCAGATCATGATTGCCCTTATTCCAGGTAAGGTTGTCGACTAACTGATAGGTGTTCTGGGTGACTGCCTGCGGTGAATTGATGCTCGGTCCTAGTTGAAGGTTCAATTCGCCCTTGAGTACAATGTAGGGGAACGCATCTAGTCCGGGAAACGACACCTGCGGCGTCATCCTGGAATCCAGGTAGCGATTGTATCCGACCCGAACCTCATTTAGGATATGTGGGCTGAACACGTGGGTCTCTGCGATTGTCGCTAGATTGGCATTGACTGGACGAGTAGTCCAAAACGCAGAGAGCTGGGATGCTGTGTCCAAACCTGCAGCACGACTGTTAACAAAGCGGCCTCTCCATTGATCACGGTCGGAACTGTTGAAGTCCACGGAACCGACAGCCCGAAAAGTGTTTTGGTATACCGGAGATATGATGGGAACTTGGCCCAAGGGAATCGAGACCCCTTGAACCACTGCCGTCTTGGTGCCGTCCTGAGCTTGCGCGGCGCCAACATACTGCTTGAGCGACGCCACATTGGTCTGCGAAACATTCGGCATCAACGCCAGAGTATTGAAACCGGCGACCGTCGGAACCCAAAAGGGAGCTGATGTTGTGCTGGCCCGTCCACTCGGAGAGTAGTCGAATCCTCCGAAGAAGAATAGCCGATCCTTACTCACTGGTCCGCCGAGGTTTCCCCCCACGGTATTCTGGTCGAAACGCTGACGATCACTGATCCTCTGTCGCTTATAAATCTCATCCTGAGCGTTTAGATACCGATTCTGGAAGTATTCGTAGGCCTTGCCATGATACTGGTTTGACCCGCTTCGGAGAACCGCATTGAACTGACCACCGGACGAGTGTCCGTACTCAGCGCTGAACTGATTCTGCAGCACCGTGAACTCGGCGATCGCATCATTAGAGATACCAGCTAACGGTCCGGTAACGTCCTTCCGGTTGTTGTCCACACCTTCAATCGTGAAGTTATTGTTACGCGGCCGCTGACCGCCGATGGAAGGTCCCGTACCGGCTCCCACGCCCCCGGAACTTCCGACTCCAGCGCCTAGCAGCGCTAGATTAAGGTAGCCCCCAGCCGGATTTGAGGCAGACTGCAAATCGGTCAGCATGCGAGTAGAAAGTATGTTGCCGATTTGGGCGGAGATCGTTTCGATCAAGGTGTCGGATTCCGAAACGGTCACGCTGTCTGTCGTCGATCCCAGTTCGAGTGCGATGTTCGCGGTATTCGCCGTGCTCAGCACGACCGCCACTCCGGTCCGAGAAGCCGGGCGGAACCCGGTTGCCACCACTGTTACCTTGTATGATCCGACCAGCAAGTTGTCGAATCGGTATTGTCCGAGTTTTTCCGAAACTGCGTTGCCGATCACACCTGTGGCGAGGTTTTCAACCGTCACCTTCGCTCCGGCGACGGCCGCTCCATTCGGGTCCAATACCGCTCCCACCAGCGTCCCACCAGCGACTTGCGCTTGAGCGGTAGTTCCCAACAAGAAAATACCGAAGAGTGCGGTGAAAGAAGCAGCGCGAAGAATGGGCTTTGCCCAACCAGTTGTGAACATGAGATCCGCAACCTCAACTTTCCTAGCCCGGCCCCGATAGGCGCGAGTCTAATTGTGAGAGGCCTCCTGTTAAGGGGATGGCACGGAAGCTTGGAAGCTTCCAACTCACACCTCATTTCGACCAAATTTACCAAAAGGATTAGGTACGTCTTAGGGCGGAGAAAAACTATACCTAAGATTGTTCTGAGGCAGGAGGAGATGGGCTTTGTTCTTATCTCTTATATAACCTACTGGCCTAGGCTTTCTTGGGCCACCGAGGTCCGGGTGACCTGGGACGAGGCCATGACAGCCCCGGCAATGGCGAAGAAGAAGGCGGTCAGGGCAGGCCTCTGCTGCATTGGATAGTCAACTAGACAGTGGAGAAAGACGGCGATGATTCCGAAGCCCCAGACGGAGCGGCATGCCGCAGGTGCGATCCGAGAAACCACAACCAGCATCAGTAGAAACAATAGGATACCGCCTTCGACCGCCCATTGAGCCCAGTCGCTATGAGCTTGATTTACAAACCGTCCGTCGTCGAAAAAGGCGAATCCGGGATACACGGCCGACCATGATCCGAGACCAAAGCCGGTCCATGGGTGAGCGCGTACCATCTCTAGGGAAGACCGGAGAAGATCCGCCCGGAAGCTGTAGGGATTAGGCTCCTGGAGCCGGGCCCAGATCGTCTGCCATCCCACCATCAAGACCCCAGACGCAGCTGCCGCAGCCACCGTTGCCAGTGCTCCTGCAACCGAACCCAGGGAAATCCAGCCTCGACGCCAGACGATTAACGGAATAAAGAAGAAGATCTCCGCAAGGCACAGAACGGTACCTGTGCGTGAGCCGGCACCCACCACGGATCCCAACAGGAGGGCCGCGACTGCGAGATAGCTCCATCGGGCTAGGCGTTCCGACGAATCGAGGACCCGGAGGGTCGCCAGGGGCAGGACAACCTCTATAAACGCGGCGTATTGATTGCGATAGACGAATGGGCCGAACGTTGGAAGCTGGGTTCCGGAATCAAACAACCAGAGAACGACTCCAGGCGGAGAGGCGAACATCGTAATCAAAGCGCAGGCGCCTAGGATGGTGCCCAAGGCTAGAATGCCGGTCAGGAGTTTGGC
>JBDTUY010000382.1:0-4866 GCA_040007495.1 Acidobacteriota bacterium
ACCGGACATTTCTACTTGGCACAAACTAGGACATTTCTATTTGGCATTGACATGGCCACTTGACATGCCACTTGATATGTGTAATTTGACATGGCCACTGTCATTGTCATTGTCATGGCCACTGTCTTGGCACTGTCTCGGCTGTGCCACTGTCTCGCGCCCGGGGCCCGTATCCAAATGCCAGCACTGGGGCGTCTAAGGTGGGGCAATGTATGCCTCCCATCGTTCACCAAACTCTCCCCGATAGGCCGGCTACTTGCAGGCTGCCGAGGTCTTTGAGCACCACACGTGACCATCTGCTGTTTCTCGCTGCGTATGCTTTTAATCTGTACCGGACAGAGTAGGTGCGGCGACAGTCATTGTGTATAATTTCCCCATGCGAAAACTTTTCTCCACTGTTACCGCATTCGTCGGCCTCTTCTTGCTGCTCGCTCCACCCGCGCTTCTACCGCAGGCACCCTTTAGCGCGGCTCCCGCGGGTCCCGATGCTGTAGCTGCGACCATCGTGAACACTGTTTGTGCCTCGTGCCACGCGCTCGATCGCGTCAATAACAAGAAGGCAGACAGTAACGGATGGACCACCACAGTCACTCGCATGAAGGGGCTCGGTGCGGATCTGACTGATCAGCAGGTTCCGCTGGTTGTTGAGTACCTGGGCAGGAATGCGGGCACTCTCGCGGTCACGGATGACGCGGCTAAAGGTAAGGCCGCGGCCAAGGGTGGGGTTGGTGCGGCTAAGGGTAAGGGCGGGGGAGGTGGTGGCAAGAATATCCAAGTGCTTCAGGGAGCTGACATACCGGCCACCATGCAGTCGTTCGTGCAGGCGTTGGGTCTTCTGGATCAGGGAACGTGCAGCTTCTGCCACGTCGATGATCGGTCCGCCGACGCGAAACCCCAGAAGGTAACCGCCCGCAGGATGGTCATCATGATGCGCGCAATCAACGGCACCTTCGCGGACGGAAAGCAGCACGTGACTTGCTTTACCTGCCACCGCGGCAGCCCAGCCCCGCTGACGGAGCCGGCGCCCTAGAGCGATCCGGCGGCTGCCCTGATGCAGGTCCGGCCACTAAGTCGTGATGGGTGCATATATTGGAGTGTTGAGCCCACCCGATGGACGATGGCTGGAGGGTCCCGAGCCGGTTTCAAATGCGCGGCTCGGGGGCGATTTTCCAGAATCCGGCAAAGATCAGAAGCTCAAGCGGAAGACCATTTGGCCTTGGCGCTGTCCGCCGGTATTCTGCCAGGAGATGGCGCCGAACCCGGTGGCAACAGCAGCAGGAGTAGCGGCTAGCACCTGCGGGGTCAGAGCGTTGGTCGAAGCGGGGGCGTTGGGTCTCAGCCGGTTAAAGACATTAGTGAATTCCACGCGAGCCTGCGCGGTCACCCGTTCGGTGATCCGGAAGTTGCGGCCGAAGTTCATCGCCTCCGTGGGCTGGCGCTGCGAGCGATAGTCGCCGTAGGTGGGGGGGCCGCCAAACTGACCTGCCGCCGGCTGAGCCCAGGCTGCCGGATTCAGGTAGAAACCCCGGCGCGGATCCACGTTTCCACTATTCAGGTCCTGCAGGAAGAGCGGCACGCCCGGCACCCGGATGGCATTTGCGCCCTGGCCGATAGCGTTAGCCAGGAGATTCTGTGCGGCCGGAGCAGGGATCGGAAGGCCACTGGCGTACGTCATAATCCCGCCGACTTGCCAATCGTAGAGTGCGTATGCCAGGACCCTGTTGATCCCCCTCATCTTCGGCACATTGTAGGTGAAGGCGATCACGCTGATAAGCCGCTGATCCCCAGGATCCAGCCCTTTACCCGTCTTCCGGTTGAAGACGTCCTGGATATTACTTGCGGTCAAGGACTTCTGGTAGGTAAACGAGTAAGTGGCGTCGATCCCGTGGGAGAATCGCTTGGTCACCTTGGACTGCAGCGAGTTATACCATGTGGTGTTCAGCGGCGCGTCTACCGCCCCTAGGCCGCTGTTGAACTGCGGATAGGGCCGCAGCGACTGAAACAGCGTCTGAGTTAACGGGAAGCCAGTGAAGGGCGCCCGGTAGCCCCGATTCGCCACCGCTGCCGTATTCAGATTCGCACGCAACAAATCGGCGTCCACGGTGCTGTTGATGTTGATTCCTCGCGCTGCCAGAGTGCTGAACTGGACTGCGTTATAGTTCACCAGCCCCGCGCCCGGCCACCACACGCCGGTATTGCCGACGTAGGAGGCCTCGATCACCAGGTCGCGGAAGATTTCGCGCTGTAGGCCGAGCGAAAACTGAAGCTGGCGCGCAGGCCGCCCGGCGTTCTGGTCGAATACGCTTCCATTCGCCGCGCCCGGGGATACGCCGCGGATCGGGTAGAAGTCGGGATCGTAGTTGGGCCACCGGATATCGTTTTGCGTGAGCGGGATACCGTTTGCCAGCTTAATCGCGGGCTGCGAGAACGCCGGAGAGACGACGGTATTGGCGGGGGAGCTGCGTCCCGCGATGCCGACCCGCGGCGTGGTGTTATACATCAGCCCGATGCCGCCCCGCAGCACGGTCTTCGAGTTGATCTGGTAGGCGGCGCCCAGCCGCGGACCCCAGGAATTCGGATAGTTGTGCGACCACTGGCAGTTGCAGGTGGCCTGCCAGCTGGTAGCGCCAGGCTGCCCTCCAGCCTTCGCGTTGGGCTTCAGCGGGTCCAGCGTCGCCTGGCGGCCGTACGTTTCCGTCCGGTAGGTCGCGTAGTCCCAGCGCAAGCCGTAATCCAGGGTCAGCTTCCGGGTGGCCTTCCAGGTATCCTGCGCGTAGAATCCCAGGGAATGGTTGCCCAGATGCGGATTGGTCGGCAGCGAGACGCTGGTGCTCTCCGTCAGGCCTAACAGGAAGCTCGCGTACCCTAATCCGACCGTGTTGCCCGCGAATGTCGCGCTGTTGTTGTAGGGCAACGCCGTCTGGTTCCCGCTGAATGTGTAAGTGCCGTTCAACCGTATTTCGTTGTAATTCGGGTATCCCTCGATTCGCACCTCTCCGCCGAACTTGTAGGTGTGGTTGTCTTTCACCCACGTCAGCGTTGCAATCCCGGTGGGTCTCTGATTCCTGGTATCCGTCCGCCCATTGAAGCTGGTGTTCCCGAGTTGGGGCAGACCGCCTACTGTCCCGCTAAGCGCTCCGTTGAAATCCGGGAACGTCGAACCGGGGAGGTTGGTCGTGAACGGACCCTGTATCCCAAGTTGCGTGGTCACGTTATAGTGATTGGTTTGTGGGAAATTCACCTGTCCGATGCTGGCCTCCTGATACCCGGCTCCCAGATGCAGCAGCATGGTGGGCGTGAGCGTAGCGTCGTAGTTCAGCCGGTAGTTTGCGTTGCGCCAGAGGGACAAAGTGCCGTTGCTGATCAGCGTCGGAAGCCCTTCGGCGGTCGAGATCGGTTGGGTCTGCCACGTCCGCGAATAGAAGAAGTTCAACTTGTGGGCGGGGTTGATGCTGTGGTCGATCTTAAACGACGGCAGATAGTTCTTGGTGGCGGTGTCGA
Source organism: Acidobacteriota bacterium (assembly GCA_040007495.1). Lineage (GTDB taxonomy): Bacteria > Acidobacteriota > Terriglobia > Bryobacterales > Bryobacteraceae > Palsa-187. The sequence continues at coordinate 3,502 of JBDTUY010000382.1, forward strand.
ACGGGACGTTGTAGTTGTTGAGAAGCCCCGCCCCAGCCACGTTCGCCTTGGGCACCAACGCCAGTATCTTGACCGAGACCGGATCGAAGCTCGAAACGGGAATCTGGTTGCCGACGAAGGCATTGCGGAGCACCTGGCCGGCCGCGTTGGTGAAATTCGACGCCGGATCGTACACCGAGTTCTGAATAATGTTGCGGCCCTGGGGGTCCGTGCCCAACACCCTGTTGTTATTCAACGCCGTGGCCGCGCTGAGGTCGCCGATGCGATACGCATCGGTGGGCACCGTGACGAACTGGCTAAGGCTCTGGCCCGTTTGCGGTCGCGTTTCATAACTGAAGAAGAAGAAACTCTTGTCCTTGCCCTTATAGACCTTGGGGATCGAGATCGGTCCGCCTATGGTAAAGCCATAATCGTAGTTCGAGAGGGGATTCTTGATTTTGGTAAAAGAGTTGGCCGCATAGAGGGAGTCGTGTGCCCAGAAATCGTAGACGCTGCCGTGATACTGGTTGGTGCCTGACTTCATACTGACGTTGAAGATCGCGCCGCCCGCTTGACCGAGTTCCGCGGCGAAGTTCGAAGTCTGGATCGAATACTGCTCAATCGCCTCCACGCTCGGTTGCACCTGCGTGACCAGCAAATTGCCCAGAGTATAGGTATTATCCATACCGTCGATGCGCAGATTGTATCCGTCGGCGGGGGTGCCATTGATTTTTACGCCGCCAAAGAAGCCTGGCGTGAAGGTCACCCCGGGCATCAACTGGGCCGCTTGGCGGACGGCGTTGCGCACGCTGCCCATGTTGCCCACCGGCAGATCGGCTAATCGGCTGGAGTTGATGTTATAGCTGATCTCGGCGCTCTCAGTGATCAGCAGCGTCGCTGCGGCGGTTACGGTTATGGATTCGGCAGCCGTGCCGACCTCTAGCGCGCCATCAATTCTTAAGTTCTGGCGTGCGCCGACCTCGAGTGGCCCACGAACATATTTCTTGAAACCGGGAGCAGTAAACGTGACTTCGTAGTTGCCGGGCGGCAACTCGGCAACTGTATAGTTGCCGGTCTCCGTGGTCACGGTCTCGTAGAGCGAGCCGGTATCCAGGCTTTTACCTTGCACCGCCGCGCCCGCGACCACAGCGCCCGCTGGGTCAGTCACCGTTCCAGTAATACTTCCACGATTGCCTTGGGCGAAGGCCAGTCCGCAAAACGCAAACACACAACCGAGTAGCTTCATAATGATCCCCCTTAGCTTTTAGACCCCGTGCCTAGCGTCGGTAAATATATATCTGCGGTTGGGCAAAGTCAAGGGACAAGGTGGCCATTGTCGCTGCCACATGAGAATGTCCTATTAGTGCCATTTAGAAAAGTCCTATT
>JBDTUY010000383.1:0-4863 GCA_040007495.1 Acidobacteriota bacterium
GCGGGCCGCTCCTCCTCCCCTATTTGGTCTTGCTCCGCATGGGGTTTGCCCTGCCAGCGTCCGTTGCCGGAGCCGCGGTGGGCTCTTACCCCACCTTTTCACCCTGGCCCACATTTTAAGGCCATAACGCCGAGGCGTTACAACCGTTTGCAGCCCGAGACACCGAGGCGCTCCGACCACAACTGCGGGTGGTATATTTTCTGTGGCACTTTCCGTAAAATCCGCTTTGAGCGAATCCCCCCGGCCGTTAGCCGGCATGCTGCCCTATGGAGACCGGACTTTCCTCCCCTGTTTCGACTCTTTCGAGCCGTCTCAAAAGCGGTTGCCCGTCGACGAGGTCCGGATTCAGTATGGCATGCCCACTGGGGAGCGTGCCGATAAGAACAATTGAAACGGAATATGCCACAGCGTACTCTACCCTGATACAGGACGGACCTCGGATTGCTGGACCAATCCAAGTGAGATAGCCATAACAGTTGACGGCTCGTAACCGGTTGAGCCCTCCGTTAGAAACAAGGTACTCTAATTAGGTACCGTCTTTAGCCCGTTGGTGGGCCGGAACGATTCACACCACGGTTTGTAGTGCAGGCAGAACGTATTACGTCCTGAAGTACTGGGACGGATGGTATTCGTTTAGGAGCGATAATTCATGTTGCGCAGAAAAGCACTGCTGTTAACGGCATTCGTACTGATGATTGGGTCCTATTTAGGAACCCGGTCACTGCGGGCCCAGGGCATCGACACCCCAACGGCGCGGACCGAGTGGGAAGAGATCAACTTCGACTACGACTCCGCCGTGTTGGTGGACGGCTTCCCCAGCCTGCTGCGGATGGGAGAGCTGCTGCAGCAGAACGCGGACTATAAGATTCGCGTGGAAGGCTACACCGACGGTCTGGGCAACGAAGCGTATAACACCGCGCTCGGCCTACGCCGTGCCAACGCGGTTCGCGACTTTTTGTTGAAGTACGGCGCTCGACCAGCGCAAATTGTAACGGCAACGCGCGGCATGGCGGCCCCTCGGGTCGCGGCGCAAGGTAAGACATATCAGAAGACGGATGAAGCTCGATTCATGAACCGCCGCGTGGTTTTGACGATCACCGACGGTCAAGGCCGGACGATCGGGGCCGGCAGCGCGAACGACGTACTGGCTGCAGCCGCGGCACAGCGTCCAGGGAATGGCGGAGCGGCTGGCCAAGGCCCCGATAATGCCGCATTGATGGCTGCGGTCCAGAAGAACGCCGACTGCTGCGACCAAGTCCTGAAGCGCCTCGATAAGCTCGACGATATTGCGAAGCTCTTGAAGGATCTGGCAGACCAAAACGCTGCTCTGCAGCGCGAAGTTGCCGGTCTGAAGCAGAATCAGCAGGCGATCGAGTCGCGCTTGAATCAGCCCGCACCTCCTCCGCCGGCGCCCGTCAAGGTGCCGACGGCAAACGAAGTAGCCACAGCGGTTCGCCAGGATCTGGCGCAGGATCGCAGACCGATCTTGCAGGTGATGAATGCCAATGTTGGCTCCGATGGAAATCGCAATCTTTCGTTCACTGGCAAGGGGCGTTTCTTTGGTCCGCTGGGTGATCGATTCGGAATCCAGGCAGGCGCGGAATACTATTACATTCGCGGCCAGCGCGAAGGGCAGTTCGATATCGGTTTAGTGGATCGCTTGACGCCACATATCCAAGCCGGTCTATTCGGCAGCTTCAAGACGGTGTCGCTGAGCGGCATGCAGAGTTCAGGCACGTTGGGCCAGGGATCGTTTGTGGTCGACTACATCTTCGGCCGCGGCCGCGTGGGTCTGTTCGGCAGCAAGGGCTTCCTGGATAACTCGATCGTCAGCCGCGCCAACGCGATCGGGATCGATGGGAGCATATTGCAAAATACGATCGTGCAAAAGTCGCTGCGGGTGGTCGATCAGATCGGCTTGAGTTCGACCGTCGCATTGATGGGCAATCTATATGCGGAAGGCAACATCGGCTATCTTCACAGCGTGGTCTCGGGCGACCGCATGGGTGGAACGATCCGCCTGATTTATCCTTTGAACGACAAGATCGCGCTGACAGCTGAAGGTGGCGTGAACGAAACCATGGTACCCACCTCTGGCGGCCCACAAGGTCGCGCGGTCATCGGCGTACAGTTTGGCAACTTCATCCGACCGAAGAGCATGCTGGCCAACAATGGCGCGATCCCGATGGACATTCCTCGCGTTCGCTATGAGGTCCAGACCACCAGGATTCGCGTGGGCAATTCCCCGCCCGTGGCCGATGCTGGCCCGGATCTGAGCGGTGTGTCTGCCGGTACGGTTGCTCTGGACGGATCTGGCTCGTATGATCCAGACAATGACCCGATTACGTATCAGTGGATTCAGGAAGCCGGACCCACGGTCAGCGTCGCGAACGCCACTACGGCTCACGCTTCGTTTAACGCCACTCTGGGCCAGCTATATGTGTTCCGCCTGGTCGTGAAAGATACCCAGGGCGGTACGGGTACGGCTCGCGTTCGGATTGCCACACAATCGGCAACCAAGCCTGCTGTTGTCTCCTTCAACGCGAATCCTGCGCAGATTCAGTCGGGCGGCGCAACCACTTTGACGTGGGCCACGCTGAACGCGGACACGGTTAACATCAGTGGTCTGGGTAACGTACCGGTGAACGGAACGGCGTCAGTATCGCCGACCACCACCACCACCTACACTCTGACGGCGCGTAACAACGTCGATCAGATTGTCGCTACCACTACGGTAACGGTGGCAGGATCGGCGTTCCAATACTGCTTCGCATCTCCGTCGAACATCACGCAGGGTCAGACATCGAACCTGACGTGGGCGACTTCGGGCGCCACCGGCATATCGATTTCGCCGACCATCGGCGCGGTCGGAGCGAGCGGCACCTTCGCCGTCTCCCCGCTGACCAACACCACGTATACGCTGACCTCAACGGGTCCGGGTACGGCGGCATCGTGCAGCATCACGGTCAACGTGACGGCGGCTAACCTGCCGACCATCACTCGCTTCTCGGCATCCCCGAACACCATCGACAGCGGCGGCACCTCGACCTTGCTGTGGGCGGTCCAGAACGCGACCAGCGTCTCGATCAGCACTCTGGGTACAGTCCAGCCGACCGGAACGCAGGACGTTTCGCCGGCTGCGACAACAACCTACATCCTGACAGCGACCAACCTTACTGGTTCGGTCACTTCACAAGCAGTGGTCAACGTCAACGTCATCCCGTTGCCGACGATCACATCGTTTGTCGCCAACCCGACGGCGTCACCCGCTCCGTTGAGCCCGGTTCTCTTAACTTGCACCACGACCGGGGCAAGCAACATATCCATCAACGGGTTTACCTACAGCGGTCCGATTGCCACCACAACGGTGAACCCGGATCGCGACTTCACCTACACTTGTGTGGCGACCAATTCGCGCGGCCAGTCGGTCTCGCAATCGCTACTGGTGAAGGTGACAGCGGCTCCTGTGGTTACGGCCACGCCGCCCACCATCGTGATCGCCGGTGGAACGGGATTACGAACAACGACGTTCTTCGTGCCTCTGACCATCGACGCTTCGGGATCGTTTAGTTCGACCGGCGCGACTCCGTTGACGTACACTTGGACGGTTCCCGACGCAGCCGGGAACTCCATTATCACGGGTCAGGGGACTTCCACCGTCACCATCCAGTTCCTGGTGGATTCACCGAACCAGAGCGTGGAACTGCGGGTCACCGATAGCAAGGGCAATTCGTCGACCGTGAACATTCCTGTGAGGGTACAGCAGATCGGCCTGCCGCTACCTTAAACAGAGGGTCAGTTGCTTGGATAGGTAAGAGAAGGGCTCGCCACACCGGCGGGCCCTTTTTGTTTTTGAGTCGCGGCATGGCAGGGATCCGAGTGCTGAAAGTGGGCGATTGGACGGAGGAAGACTCCGCTCCCTACCCGTCGTCCGTTTGCGGACAAGGCGGCTCGTCAACGCTGCGGACACACGTACGGTTTCAAGTTGCCCGCCCCGCTTCCACAACGAAAGATTCAAAACCGATCTAACGGCCGTTTATTTCTCCAATTTCAAAAGCATGCTTTAAGGTCGACCCGAGCTGTTATGGTTTTACTTGCTACAGCAGCGAGGCGGCTTTCTTGACCCACAACCGTTAGGGGGGTTAGGAGATAGGGGAGGGGAAAACTGCCCTGTGGAAAACGGGAAAGCGGGGGACGGAAAACGGGGGACGGCCTGATCTGGCACTTTCTCGATGGTCGATATTTCGCTCCGTCCAACTCCCTTTTTGCTCAATAGCTTGTAAATAAAGGTGGCTCCCGAATAAGATGACTGGGCTCGACAATAGCTATGGCGACGGAAAACGGGGAAAACGGGGGAAAACGGGGGAAAACGGGGACAGGCTACGCTTTCGCGGATTGCCTAGTTCGTTGCAAATAGAAGAGGTCCAGCGTTGCTTAATAGCGAAAGGATAGACTGTCCCCGTTTTACGCCGTTTTACCTCAGGAAATTACTTCTCGGCAAATAGCCAGTTGCGACCGCGCGCTTAAGGAACTTGGTAGAGCCAACACAGCACTCGACCGATGAATTGGAGAAGTTGTCAAGGATATCCTAAAGACGGGCTTGAATAAGACGCACCTTTGGCAGATTCAGAAAGCTGCCAAAAGGGTGGAAGACGCCGTACTCGAAGTAAAGAGACAGTGTGGGGGGGTGGACTGGAACTGGCTGCTGACATGGCGACACTCCTGGCGGCGTCTTGGGCCCTTGCGGAACTGGCGGCACCTTATCTGGCGATAGGAGCGCTACTCTGATGGCAGACGATGTCTACGAACTAGTCTCCTGTCCCAATGGTTCGCACGTTAAGTGTTGAGGGGTGAGCGGAGAGG
>JBDTUY010000384.1:0-4858 GCA_040007495.1 Acidobacteriota bacterium
CTTCGAGCTGCTTCCTCCTGAAATACTAACAGAACAATTGCATGCAATCATTGATATCCTGAAGCGACTCGTCTGGGCGAAGTTCGGACTTGGGCTGGAAGAAGAAGTCCAGTATCTGGTGTAAGTCTAACCAGCTAAGCCCCCAAATGAGGACTTTGTTGAGTAGTAGGTGATTTGAGCCGCAACTGATTCACGGGCGCAGGGTTCATCTCAGAGTAGGCGGCTTTGAGTGCTTCTTGTAAGCACAGGTCGTCAAGGGTTAGACGTTCCACGCTGAAGATGAGGTCGATGGTATGCGCAAAATTTTTATCGCCGCGGCGGCAGGGTTGTTTGTCGCTGCCGGATTGCTCAGCATTCGTGCCCAGGACCCACTCGCCCCAATTGAAACGCCTTCCGGCCGCAATAGGGATGCGTTCCAGGTTACCCGCGTCTCCAGCCAAACCGTGAATGGAGCCGTTTCCTCTATGTCCGATGCGGACTGCTCTTTCTTTGGTCCGGATCGCGCGAGATTTGTAGAATCGCTTCGTCCTCGCCACGCCGCGTCTCACTTGACGGAAGATGTGGTGGCTCGCTTAACGCCTTTGGCGGTAGCCAGTCTGCCCTCCGCGCCAGGTGGCAGCCGGACGGATACCATGCAGAATCCATCGGTCAGCGTAGTGGATCGGGAGATATTCCAGGCCATGGCGGCCGCAAACGTCGCGCCTGCGCCGTCCACGACCGATTACGAATTCGTCCGCCGCGTAACGCTAGATCTTACGGGTCGCATTCCGACGCCTGCCGCCGTGACCGCGTTTGTGAACGATGCTGCTCCCGATAAGCGCAGCAAACTGATCGATCAATTGTTGACGGCTCCCGAATGGTTGGATAAGTGGACAGTGTGGTTCGCGGATCTTTACAACAACAACTCGACCAACACACTGGCCGCCAATCGCTATTTACCTGGAGTGATGGCGTTCAACCAATTTATCCGAACCTCGCTGCAGAACAGCGTTCCGTACAACCAGATGGCGTCGCAGATGATCGCCGGAACGGGCACCAACAGCTACCTGCAGGGCGAACTCAATTTCCTGGTGGGCGGCGTCATGGGCGGAGGACCCACTCAGGATGTATTCGATCAACAGACCGCCACCACGTTTGAAACGTTTCTTGGCCTGGCGCACGTGAATTGCCTGCTATGCCATAACGGTCGCGGCCATCTGGACGCCTTGAGCCTGTGGGGCTATCAGACTACGCGCACACAAGCTTGGGGTCTGGCATCCTTTATGTCCCACACGGCCAGCGTTCGCGTCCCGGTCAGCAGCGCGAACAACCAACCCTATTACTGGTCCTTCCAGAACGACATTAACGCGACCTACCGCACCGATTACCGGTTGAATACGCAAACCGGCAACCGACCGGCTCGAGGGGCCACGAATTCCACGGTTACCGTAAAGCCTGCGTATCTGAACGGCAATGCTCCGCTGGCGGGTGAAAATTATCGCGCGGCCTTGGCTCGCAACATCACGGGCGATTTCCAGTTCGCGCGCGCCACGGTCAATTATCTGTGGGAATACTTCATGGGGATCGGCTTGGTCTCTCCGTCGAATCAATTCGATCTCGCCCGGTTGGACCCGGACAACCCACCGGCGAATTGCCCTCTGCCCACGAATCCCTGTACTTTGCAGGCATCGCATCCGCGCTTGCTGAATCAGTTGGCGCAGGATTTTGTGAACAGCAACTATAACGTGAAGGCCGTTATGCGCGAGATCGTGACGTCTCGGGCGTATCAATTGTCGTCACGTTATACCGGGACGTGGAATTCGGCCAATGAGCGCCTGTTTGCCCGCAAACTGGTACGGCGTCTATGGTCGGAAGAAATTCACGATGGCATCGTTCAGAGCTTCGCGTCCAGCGTGCCGCCGGTCTATAACAACGCTACCTGGGGACCTCTGACCTGGGCCATGCAGCTTCCGGAGCCCTTAAATACGCCCGGTGGGACGACCACGACCTTTTTGAACGCCTTCCTGCGCGGCAATCGAGACGACCAAGCTCGCAAAGGCGACCCGTCGATTTCCCAGGCCTTGTCGCTGATGAACGATCCGTTCGTAATGACCCGCGTGACCGCCACGAAGAGCACGGACAACAACATCCTGACCCAGGCGCTGAAGCAGACCGACACGCAAATGGTTCAGACCCTGTTCATGGCGGTGTTATCGCGACCACCCGCCGACACGGAACTGGCTCTGGCCCTGAATAACTTGAAGGGGCTATCCACTTCGGCCCGGACCACGGAAGCGCAAACGCTGCTGTGGAGCCTGTATAACAAAGTCGATTTTATGTACAACTACTAAGGAAAGGGACCCAAAACCATGAACAAAATGATTGGTAAATTGTATCCGAAGACCCGGGTTTCCGCCGAAGAGTTGGCTCGCAAGTTTCCGCACTACAGTAACAACATTCTGACCCGTCCCGATGTCTCGCGCCGAGGCTTTTTCAAAGCCGCTGCCGCTGGTCTCGGGGGATCGTTCCTGTTAGGCCAGCAAGCCCGCGCGCAGAGCCAGATCGTCGTCAATTCCGGCATGAAGACAAAGGGGACCGCGAAGAACTGCATCGTGATCCACCTGGTGGGCGCGATGAGCCATACCGATACCTTCGATCTGAAGTTCCAGACCGGCGTGCAGCCTGCATCGTTTAACCCTACGATGGTGAACGGTACAAACTGGCCGATGGGCCTGATGCCGAAGATCGGGAACCACTTGGGCGACGTCGGCATCATACGCTCCATGAGTGCGCATGCGCTGGTCCATTCGCTGGCACAGACCTGGGTGCAGATCGGGCGAAACCCGGCTGCGGCCTTGGGCGACATCGCGCCGAACGTAGGCAGCGTGATCGCGATTGAAAAGGAAAAAGAGCGCAAGGCCGGGCAAGTCCTGCCGACCTTTATCGGATTGAACGCAGGCGCCGCAGTGGGTCCTGGATACTTAAGTGCAGCTTACGCGCCATTTCAGGTGTCCAATCCACGCGTGGGGAATACCGGGGTATCGGACACCACCAATTCGAGGGCATCGACCCAGACGGCGTTCGACATCCTGTTCAACAAGCTGCAGGGCTATGATGGCAGCCTGCGCGTGCAGGCACCGTATGGCAGCGCTCTGCAAGACATGGACGCGTTGTACGCCCAGGCGCACGGGATGATGTACAGCCCCGCGATCAATGCCGCGTTCGGTGTCGCGCAGACCGACAGCAACCGCTATGGGACCGGTTCCGCGTCGACCACTTTCGGCAACGCGTGCCTGGTGGCCAAGCAGATCCTGGCGGCAGATCAGGGGACACGTTTTATTCAGATCGATTTCGGCAGCTGGGATCACCACACCGATATCTACGGCACCGCAAACCCGAACGGCAGCAACGTGATCACCATGGGCACCCAGTTGGATAACGGAGTTGGCGCTATGCTCGACGACCTAAAGTCCGCCGGTCTGTTCGATCAAACGCTGGTCGTGATTCTGGGCGAATTCGGCCGGACCACGGGCACGATCACGGCAGCCGGAGGCCGCGATCACTTTCTTATCCAATCGGCGATGATGGCAGGCGGCGGGATCAAGGGAGGCACGGTCATCGGCACCACCAACGCGTTGGGCAGCGCCATTACCGATTTCGGCTGGGCGGGCTCCAGCACGGCTCCGAATCGTAACGCATGGGCGGAAGATATCGAATCCACCATTTATTCGGCGATGGGCGTCGACTGGACCACCATTCGTTACGACGATCCGTTCAAGCGCGGCTACGAATATGTGCCGTTCGCCAGCATCGGCACCTACGGTCCGATCAACGAACTGTTCAAGTAGGTAACACAAGCCACAATTGCTAAGACTCGGAAGTTTTCCGAAGAAAGCGGTCGGGTTTGAGTTGACCGCCCGTTTTCTACGATGAACCTAATGCCTGAGGGGCCTCTAGTTCACCTTGAACACCTCAATACCCTCTACGATCCACCGCACCGTCAGGCCGAACGCAGCCGCTTGGTGGAACATCTCGTGGGCATTCGGATCGCTTTCATCGATCAGTACCCATGAAACGCCGGCTTGCTTGAAGGCCTGCGCCGCAGCCACGCGCGCCTGACTCGCGGTTGTAGGATCTCCAGAGGCAGCGTCGACCGTCTTGGTTACAATATCCCGCAGCCGCCGCCCTTCGGCGGAGCTCGACCGCTCGCTTGCGTCGAGGACCCTTACCGTGTGATACGCAGTCTGGAACGGCGATAGCGCCAACACCAGCTCACCTTTGCCGACGCGTTCGTCCAGCATGCGGCCGCTTTGATAGCCGCGTAGGTACTTAAGCAGATAGTGATCTTCAGGCTCCTGCCGGAACGCCGCCTGCCACTCAGCCGTGTGAATGCGAGGAATTCGCCAAGCCCCGTCGTCGGAGTACAGAAAGATAATGGCAGGCCAGCCCATGACGATGGCGGCGATACCTATCGTTGCCAGGGCGCCGCGCCATTCGCTAATGGCCAGCGCCAAGGCCAGAGCAACAAATGGCAGGATCGGAATCAGGGTCCGCGGCTCGATGTGACTCATCGGCAACACCCCCAGCAGCAGCATCGTGAGTCCTGCAATCCAAGCGATTAAATGCCGCCCTGCCGACGAACGCAGACTCAACAATGCCAACGGAGCCAGCAGGAATAAGGGCCCCAATATTCCGCCGATCATGCCCTCATGAAGCGGATTTCCATGTACGGCCATCTCCAGCAGCCAACCATGTTCCAACTTGCCGGTGGTGGCGATCATCCGGCTGGCCTCTCGCTGGAACCACGGGACCGCGATCCACAACAGGAACAGACTCAGCATTGCGATCAGCACGCGTTTCCGGCTGCCCCCCGGCAATT
>JBDTUY010000385.1:0-4844 GCA_040007495.1 Acidobacteriota bacterium
ACTGTAATCTCTACTACTTGATTTTAGCTAGTGCCTTAGTTTCTTGCGCGACTACTTCCTTGGGAAGTTGTGCGTAGCTGAGGGCTTCGGTCATGCCCTGACCGTCCTTCAGCATCCACTGCAGGAACCCCTTGATGGCTTCCTTCTTCTTGGCGTCCTTGATATCGACCGGAACCAACAACCATGTGTAGGTCGAAATCGGGTAAGCCGCGGCACCCGGAGAGTTTACGATGGAGACACGGAAGTCGGCCGGCATGGTCTTCGCACCACCCGCCGCGGCAGCCGTAACGCCCGCCAGGGTAGCCTGAAGGAATTTACCGGCAGCATTTTGGACCGATCCGTAACCCATCTTGTTCTGTTCGGCGAAAATCAACTCCACGTACCCGAGGCTGTTGGCCGTCTGCTTCACCAGGCCGGCAACGCCATCGTTACCTTTGCCGCCCAGACCAACCGGCCAGTTGGGGGCCGTACCCATACCCACTTTGGTCTTCCACTCCGGGCTCACTTTAGACAAGTAGTCGGTCCAGCAATAGCTGGTACCGCTGCCATCGGCGCGATGCACGACAACGATATCCGTGTTCGGCAGCGTGACACCCGCGTTGATCTTCGTGATCTGCGCATCATTCCACTTGGTGATTTTGCCAAGGAAAATGTCGGCCAGGATCGTACCCGTGAAGTTCACCGGCTTGCTGACGCCCGCCAGATTGTAGATAGGTACCACTGCGCCCAGCACGGTAGGGAAATGCAGGATGTCGGTGCCCTGCTTGGTCTTGAAGTCCGCAATCTTCTTGTCGTCCATCGGGCCGTCGGTCGCCCCGAAGTCGACCGTGCCCTGCGTTACTTGATTGATGCCGGCGCCAGAACCCAGCGCCTGATAGTTGAATTGAAAGTCGGAGTGCAGCTTGTGATATTCGTTGAACCATTTCTTATAGATGGGATCCGGGAAGGTTGCACCCGCCCCGTTGATGGTGGTTTGGGCTGACGCGATTCCCGCCATCAGCACCGCAGCTACGGCCGCTGTATAAAATTTGTTGGTCATTCTCTAGATCTCCTCGTTCACTTTTGTCGATTCATTCTCTCAAGCTGTCATTGCAGTTAGATTACAAAAAGGTGCACGGATGAAACCGCACACCTTAAATGGTTGAAACAGTGCTACTTAGAACGTGAATACGAGTTGCGAGTGCAACCGGAACTGGGTGTTATAGCCTGCCTGCAGGGGCAAAAAGTAATTGATCGAGGGATTATTGACCGAGATTCCCTTCTGGATGTAGAGGCGGTTTTCCCACACGAGGAACCGATTGATGCCAAAGTTCACGCGGATCTGGTTGTTCTTAACATTGGTGCCAGCGCCCGTGCCTACGTCATCGTCGCTGAACTGCGAGATGAACGCGTTGGCCGGCTTGTAGTAATACTGATACTGAAACTGGACATCTCCAAGCTTCGCAACCGACCCAATGTTGCCGCCAACCATGAAACCGTTCTGGTCGAAGGAAGCGCCGGAGTTGTGCGTGCCCTGAATGAAGAACGATACCGGGAAGTTATGTCCCTTCCATGCTTTGCCGGAGTAGTTGAGGTTCAAGCCACCCTTGGAAACATGGAATTCGCTGGCAAAGTAGGTCGCGCCTCCAGCGGTTGTAGTTGCGTTGCCGGTTTCACCCAGATTCGACGTCAGCGTAGCACCGACCACCGGGCTGTTCGCGAACAGGGCCGCGCCGCCATTAGTAGAAGCCAACTGGATCTGATTCGGCTCGCGGACCACAAAGTAGTTGAAGGTTTCATTGTGGCTCCACTTTTTGCCGATGTTGCTGCCAACCGTGATGCCCTGGTCCAGCAAATTGGAAGAAGGAACACGTTGCCCAACTGAATAGCCTGCGGCCAGGAAGGGCGAACCAGCGGGAAGAACCTGAATGTTTGGATCGGTCAGAATGTACTGTGCGGCTGCAACCTGAACAAACAGACCATTCTTCTTACCGGTCCAGCGGTAGGTTTCATGAAAACCGTTGAACCGGATGTCATCGTCATAGACGAACTGGCGATTATCCGCGTACAACTCGGTGGTGCGGCCAGCCCGAAGTGTAACGCCCTTCATCGGTCGGAAATCGACATACGCTTCGGCGATGGAGATCGGCGCGCGCGTTGAGATGCCCGCAAAGTCCGTATCCATCGTGCTGGGATTATTAAAGGGATCGGTCGCCAACTGAACGTGGATCGAAGCCTTCGCTGGAGCGCCCTCTTTCTCCATCAGGTCCTTGTCGATATTAAAACGGAAGCGATAGCGCTCACGGGCGCGCTGCTGCGGCGTCGCGCGATTGTCGGTCGGAGGCAGGCTCTTGTTGGCCTTACGCACCAGAACGTCGGTACGGAACCGCAAGTCGCCCGTAAAGCGGAACCCGTTGATGCCACGATTCAGAGCGTCAATGCTCTTCTGCATCGTGTCCAGCTTGGCATTCGTGTCTGATGCAACTGCCGGAGCCTGTGCGGCCGCAGGAGCAGGAGCAGGACTGAAAGCTGCTGGAACGATCTGTACCGGTGTAGCGGCAGGTGCTGCGACCGTAGCCGCTGGCGCAACCTTCTGATCGGCCAGCTCGCGCCGCAATTCATCCAACTGTCGCTGCTGTTCGGCCAACTGCAACTGTTGTTCAAGGAACATCTTGCGGAGCTGTTCCGCATCCAGATCGTTTGCCGTACCCACTGGCGTCGACGTCGCACCAGAGTCATTTGGAGACGGAACGGCAGACGGGACGGACACTTCAGCCGCGTTCACCGTCAGCGTGATGCCGATCGCACACGCTGCGAGCGACTTCCACCGCCACGGTCTAGATCTATCTTTCATCATGTAGTATTTGCCCCTAAGGTTTTTGAGATACAGAAAACTTTGACAGATAGGCGACTGTTTTCGACCCCGGTCTCGCGCAAAGCACGAAGTCGCCCCTCCAGTCAGTACCTTACCGGACAATAATGCAAATGTAATGACCAGACCGTGACGATTTGATGAACAAAAGTTACAAAGGGTTTGCTCAAGATTTCAATCAGGCTAATGACAGGTGGATCGCTTGTCCACGCGTCTGGATGACGTGCCTGGATGACAGAAACCCGAGCGACGAATGGTGGTTTAGAACATACTATAGAAGTCTGGTGCCATAAAAGAATCCCCTCCGGAGGGGGTTTTTGCGACCCGGTCCTGGGAGATTTTCTGAACATGCGTCGTCCGTCCCAGTTGCGATGCCTGCCGTTGCGCTGGATCGCGTTAAGCTCGCTTGCCCCATGCCTGCTGGGGCAAGCGCCAGATTCCCTGACTCCTGCAAGCGCTCCGCCCGATGTCATGGCAATCATTCGACGATCCGTAGAACGCGATGCGCAAAACTTTCAGCGCTATCGCGACTACACATTCGAGCAAACAACCGTCCAGTATCGCTTTGACAAGCAAGGCGGGATCAATTCGACCGAGACGGAGACCGACGAAGTTCTGATGCTGGTCGGCCAGCCGTACAACCGTGTGCTGGCTCGCGACGGGACGACTCTATCAGAGAAGGATGCGCGCAAAGAGCAGGAGAAGCTCGACAAGGAACTCGTGCGTCGGCAGAAAGATCCCGAAAAGAAGCAGCGTGAATATGAAAAAGATCGCGCGGACGAGCGCCGCTTCCTGCGTGAGATTCCCGATGCCTACACCTTCACGCTGGAAGGCGAGGAGAAGATCGACAACCTGCCCGTGTGGCGCATTCGCGCCGAGCCGAAGCCAGACTTCAAACCCAAGGACAGCCGCGCCAACATGCTCTCAAAGGTTCGCGGGACGTTGTGGATTGAGCAAACCGGCTATCAATGGGTCAAGGCGGATTTAGACGTGATCGACACGATCTCATGGGGATGGTTTGTGCTGCGAATCCCACCCGGCGCGACGATCCAATTCACCCAGCGCCGTGTGAATCAGGAAGTGTGGATGCCAGAAAGCATTAAGGTCCGAGCCGACGCCCGAGTCGCACTACTGAAAACTCTGCGCATGGGCTTCGACGTGACGTACTCCAAATACCGCAAATTCTCAGCCGATTCGAAGGTGATCGGGACAGAAGAGATCCCCGAGACAAAAACCAAGTAGCGCGCAGCGGAGGGTGGCGTTCACGCCGCGCGGACCTTTAGTGCCGCTTGCCGTTCAGCAGGCCTAAAGTAATTCACACCGCAGTGGTTGCTACGTTTTCTTAAATTAGGATTCTCTATGGTGATTTCTGGGGGCGGGAGACCGGGATCGAACCGGCGACGTCCAGCGGGAAATTGACCACTGTTTGAAAATAATGAACATTGCGTTCACTGGGTTCAGCACGAAGCGATTAGAGATGCCCTATTTTCGACTTGTACTCCGAAGCCTTCGCTAATGGAGTACAAACGGAGTACAGCGGTACTCCTGCCACACCGACAGATTGTACGTCGCCAGCTTTTGCCAGCCGACCGAATAAAACGTAAACTCATCGGTGCCCGACGTGTTGCCCTTCCAGATGCGCTGGTTGTTCGGTGCGTAGCCATAATTCATGCCGCCTGCCCGGGATAAACGGTTGCTGTAGTCGTAGGCGGAGCCGCTGACTGCGATGTTGCCGTTGGCGTCCGCACTGTCGCCGCTACGGCGGTCGTAGATGCGCTGTAGCTGGCGCTCAAGCTCGGCGCGCTGCCCTTGGTAACACTCACGGTGGTCAGGTTCCCGAAGCCATCATAGCTGAAAGTTTGGCCCCAGCTGGGACGCATTTCTCAGGCGCATTTGTGGGGGGGCAAGCCGGTTAATCGGGGGAGGACGTGTACCGGGTCAGGCTTCCATGAGACGGCCCGTGCCTGTCAACAGAAATCTCGTTTTTTGCGTG
>JBDTUY010000386.1:0-4822 GCA_040007495.1 Acidobacteriota bacterium
ATCGTCGCCGGCGTCACCTGCCGCGGTGCAGGAGACGTGCGTGGCGTGGAGACCCACGAGTGAATAGAAAGTAGTGCCGAAGAGATTGGTGCGAATCGTCAGGCCATGGTTGCGGATCAGGCCGTACCATTCACTTGCCGTGCCAAGGAGAAACAGACCTCCCAGCAAAACCGTAGCGGCTAACCAGAATGCGCTGCGCCGAACCCGGCCCTTCCGCAGCGCGCGCACGGCTGAATGCACGGTGAAGCTGCTTAACAGCAGGCAAAGAGTACCTGCCAGAGGAGGGCTGAGAACGTCGCCGGGCTGCGGCCCGCTGATACTTTTCCCCAGGTAGTAAATGTAAGCCACGACAAAAATGATGAAGACTGCGGATTCCGCTGCAATTAGACAGAGCATGCCGACCATTCCGCGCGAGGGGAGAACCCAGGATGGCTCCTGCTGTACGATCGGCGTGATGGAAGCAGTGCTCATGTCAGATGTGAAAACCCGGCCTTAAGTTAACTCGCGCGAACTATTCGTAGTTTGAATCGGGATCTTCTGGATGCTTAAGATCCCAAAGCGGACGCCGGCTTCCCACTGTTGGAATCCTTGCGAAGTTGTAAGGGGGCGGCGGGGAAGTCGTGGACCATTCCAGTGTCCATGCGTCCCAAGGATCCGCCCCTGCCATTAAGCCCTTGAAATACGATCTGGCCAGATTGACGACGAAGCAGCCTATGCCGGCGACCTGGAAAATCACGCCGCTGCTTACGATTAGATTCCAGATTTCCCAGCCTCTGTCCGCCTCATAGGTATAAATCCGGCGCGGCATGCCGAGCACGCCGGGGATGTGCATGAAGTCGAACGTCAGGTGAAAGCCAATCAGAAAGAGCCAAAAATGCCACTTACCCAAACGCTCGTCCATCATACGCCCGGACATTTTAGGAAACCAGTAATAAAACGCTGCGAACAGTGTGAAGAGAATGGCTCCGACCAGCACGTAGTGAAAGTGTGCGACGACGAAATAGGAGCCGCTGAGTTGCCAGTCAAAGGGCGAAGCGGAGAGCATGACCCCGGTCAGACCCGCGATCAGGAATTGGAAGAGAAACGCAACGCAAAACATCATGGCGACCGTGTAGCGGATCTTCCCGCCCCACAGTGTAGCCAGCCAATTGAAGATCTTGATTCCGGTGGGAACGGCGATGATCATAGTGGCGAGCGTAAAGAAAGCATTCGCGCCCGCGCCCAGCCCCACAGTAAACATGTGATGCGCCCATACGCTCATGCTGATGAACCCAATGGCCACGGTGGCGGCGACCATTGCCGGATATCCAAATATCGCTTTCCGCGAAAAGACCGGAATGATCTCATTGGCGAATCCAAAAGCCGGCAGAACCAGAATGTAGACCTCGGGATGACCGAAGATCCAAAAGAAGTGCATCCACAGTATCGCCGATCCGCCGGCCTGAGTATCGAAGAAGTGTGCGCCCAGATAACGGTCGAGTGAAAGCATGATCTGGGCTGCGGTGAGCGGTCCAACCGCAAGGAACACCATACAACTGGTGATGAAATAGAGCCACACCAGCAGGGGCATGCGGTTCAGAGTCATGCCGGGGCAGCGCATCGAGATGGTGGTTGTGACGAGGTTGAGCGCAGTACCGATGGTTCCAACGCCGCTGAGAAAAATGCCGAGCGTCCAGTAGTCCGTGCTGTGGCCGGGAGAGAAAACTTTTGCGGTGAGTGGAGCGTAAGCAAACCAGCCCACGTCGGGGGCCGTGCCGGCACCGTACAGGCCATCGCCGGCGAGAAGACTGAGGTAGAGCAGCAGGCCGCCAAACGCCGATATCCAGAAACTGAATGCGTTGAGCCGCGGGAAGGCCATGTCCCGCGCGCCCAACATCAACGGGATCAGGTAGTTGCCGAAGCCAAACAGAATCGGCATTCCCACAAAGAAAACCATGGTGGTGCCGTGCATCGTGAAGAGACGATTGAATACCTGCGGCGAAACTACGTGGTTCTCGGGAAGCGCAAGTTGAACACGAATAACCACGGCCTCGAGCCCCGCGATCATAAGGAAGAGCAGTGCATAGCCAATGTATAAGAGGCCAATCTTCTTATGGTCGATGGTCGTGATCCACGAATGCAGAACCTCCGTCCAGATAACCTGGGATTGGGAGGGCTCGTCTATCTGCCCTGCGGGTTCTGTAAGCGGGGTCGAGTAGGCCATATCTAATGCAGTGTCCCGAGGTATGCGACGACCGCGGTCAGGTCACGATCGCTTAAATGCATCGCCGGCATCAGGCAGCCCGGCTTCATCAGGTTCGGATCTTGAACCCACTTCCTGAGATTTTCGGGGCTGTTCTTGAATGAACCGGACGCGATTGTGTCGCGGCTGGCCAGATGGGTCAAGTTGGGACCCAACCGTCCGGCCGCCGAAGTGCCCGCGATCGCATGGCAGTTGACGCAGGCAGTGCCTAGAAAGACTTTTTGTCCTTCCGTCTCTGTGGAATTCCTGTTGGCGGGCTGCTGCTGTAACTCAACCCATGCGTCAAAGTCGGCCTTTGATTGTCCGTAGACTCGCAACAACATTTTGGCGTGCTGCACACCGCAAAACTGCGCACACTGTCCCAGATACAAGCCGGGCTTCTCGGCATCGATCCACATAGTATTTATCCGGTTGGGAATCAGGTCCGTTTTGCCCGCCAGTTCGGGCACCCAAAAGCTGTGATCTGTGTCGGCCGACGACATCTCGAGGTAAGTGGGAGTCGGGTGGCCCGGATCGCTGACGGGGATATGGAGTTCGTTGGCGGTAACGATTCCCAGTTTCGGATATCGGAATTCCCACCAAAACTGATGGCCGATCACAACGACATCGACGGCACTCTCTGGTTTAGCCGCGTATTCCACATTGAAAATCACCCTCGCCGTAGTCAGGAAGAGGATCACAACGATCAGCAAGGGGACGACCGTCCAGGCCAGCTCAATCTGGCTGCTACCGTAAATCTGCGCGGGTTCATGATCCGCGTCGCCTGCCCGCTCGCGGAATCGAATCAACGCATAGGCCAGCAGGCTTGCGGTTGTGACAAAGATCGCGGCGGCTATCCCAAGCACGAATAGCGATAGCCCGAAGATGGCATGCGCAGGGGTGCCCTTCGGGGAAAAAATCCCCCCATTGCCGAGCCAAAAGCGGACGCTAAGCCAAGCCATGTCTGGCTGCCTTTGGCCCGACTTCGCACATGACGTTCTCTAGTGACTTCATTGACCACGCCGATTTGTCTGGACCAGCACCGTTCCTGAGTGAAGATTACGCGGTACGAATATCGAATTTACTTCCCTGTTCAAAGCCAACCGTAGCACGAATCGAATTTCATCAAAAGGCGAAGGCAATGCGACAACGCATATTCGGCGTTGGTTGCGGGGGACGACGAGATTCAGTTTAGATTCGGGCGGTCTCATGTCAGATGGAAGTTGGGGTTGGCCCGATACCTGCTGTGAACACGACAACCGGATGGCGACAATTGAGGGGCCGGATGCCGTTGTAACGATAAGAGTCGGTGTCACGCGGTCGGCATGAGCGATATGTGGCGCAGCCTGGGTTCGCGGCCACTCAGCGATACTCTGTTTCGCGCACGTTAGGCGAGACGTCAGGACGTAGTCTTCTACCCAGCAGAGTGAGTCCTTGTAGGGTTGTAGCGGGAGGACGATTCTGGATGAGCGTCGGGAGTTCATGTCGCAGCCGCGACGTGAGAAGAGTCGCGACTTTGCCCGGCCAATCATCAATGCTTTCCCAGACGAGGAGATCGGGCGCGATGACGCTACGCGTCAGAGTGCTCCCCAGAAGTTGGTGAAATGATTGGGCCTCTCCTTTCAGCAGGGCGTCGATGCCGGGCGGGCTGCGTTCATCGGGTAGAATCGTGCTCGTGGCGGTGGCGGTAAGCCGCAGGAGGTGGAGCATTGTTTGCAAACGTGGCTTCCTAGGTGGCTGTCCTTTGAAGTACAGTTTGCCGCGGTTCTCCTCTTCCTGATATCGATGCCCTTCTGGTTTTGCTAAAGTGTCGCGTCATCATACAGCCGATACTGCAGCGACCAATCGAACTCGTTGGAGATTAGGCGCAAGCGAAGCTCGGAAAGATATGGGGCATCGTCCGCTAGCGAAAGCAAACTCTCCTGAATCTTGGGTGCGAGGTTGCGCAGTTTCATGATCTGACTTATGCGCGCGACCGAAACTCCCGCACGGCGCGCGAGGTCGGAATAGTTGGGTGCCTCGCCTTGTTCCACCATTTGTTCGAAGCGAATCGCGAGAGCCATCAAGGACGCAACGGTGGGGACTGTTGATTCGCGCGGACTCGGTGGCGACTGGTAGCGATGGCCCGAGGGGTCTTTAAAGACGCGCACGGAAACGGACGAATTCCGATCAGCTTCGGCAAACGAAGCATGGAGCAGGATTTCGGCTTGGTCCGTTGCATGATGGTGGCGGACTCGTTCCACGAACTCGTCGAGAGCGCGTTGTTGGAAGGGCGTCGGGAGAATGTCCCAGTCAGCGGGATGAATGCGCAAAGCTTCCTTCAACTTTGGCCAGAGCGGATCGTTTCCGAGTTCCACCAGCTTCCGGAGCAGGGACTGCTCAATCCGCGTGGCGGAGATCATTTGTTTCGCGCAACTCGCGATGCCGTTCTTGCGAGCGGTCTGACATAGGTAGTAGCGATACCGTCGGCTCAGCTTGGTGGTATAACCGTGTGTCATCGGCTTCCCGCAAACAGCACAGGTGAGGCGCCCCTGGAGCAGAGGCGATTGCTGGGTCCGTTCTCGATGGGTTGGTCCTCGTTTTTGCGCGGCGATAAGTCGG
>JBDTUY010000387.1:0-4785 GCA_040007495.1 Acidobacteriota bacterium
CCGCGCTGCTTGCGGCAACGCAGTCGATTCGTGTCATACGCCCAGAACGCGGCCCACAGAACCATGTTTTCATCCGTGCGGTTGTGCCATGGGGCCACGGCGTTCCTTCCGACCCCAAGGGGGTCTGATCATTTTGGGTTCCCGTGTCCAACCTCCAGGTCTCCAAGTGCGAGAATAACGGCCTGAGGCAGTGTTCAACGCATCATGTCGCCTGCGAATAACCTTAGCCGCCGCAGGAGAGGTCTGGCCTATTCTTCACCGGCGATTAGCCACTCAAAAACAATGGCGATCACCTTTCTGTATCGGGGACGTAAGGCCATTGCCGCGATAAGCGATCTTGCCGATGGTGAGATTCGGTCGGGCCGATCACCAGCGATTCATTATTCGGCTCACGCACGCGAACGTGCATAGCTTTGGCGCTAGCTTTCGAGGGACGTGGACAGGGGGGGCAGTTTCAAAACCTCCTATCTCCTATCCCGGCACCACTTACGAGGGATGGGAGATAGGAGGTTTTGGAACTGCCCTCCCACTGTCCCATGCCTCCGCGAACGCTCGCGCTAAACCTCCGAATGTGACATGCGACGAGTGGGTTCCTCGGCCCTCGCTGTGTACGGAGCAAGGGCTCGTGACGATCATCAACTTATTTACGGGATTGGATCTGAGGAGGCATGAGATTCACCAAACCAGCGCTCCATACCAAGGTGTGAAGCCGTTTACCCGTGCAGCATGGGGCTTAATTTAAATTGAAATTAATGGCAATGTCCGTCAGCACCTCGACCGGTTCGTGCTTCAGGATATACGGTTTATACTGCCACTGCTTCACCGCATCGTAGGCGGCCTCGATCAACAGGAACGGGCCATTGCTGGCAGTTAAACGCCCTACATCACCTTGCTTGGTGAGCACTGCTTCAAAAGTGATACGGCCCTGAAGACGAGCATGTTTTGCAGCCTCCGGATAAGTCGGCGCCACGCTTTTTACGCGCAGACCCTGCACAACGCCCAGCGGGAGCCGGATGGCCGGCTGCGTGTCGCTTACCGAAGTCGCCGTTGCGGGAGCGGGATTCTGCGGCGTCCGTAGTTCTTTGCGTTGGCGGATCGGCACAGTTAGCGTGACTTGGTAGGTATCTCCCTCATTGATGGGCCGTCCGTGCGGAACCACGCCCTGTGGCCGAAATTCGTAGTCCTTCAACGCCATCACGACCGCCATCGGCAGCGGAAGGCTCGAGTTGTCGAGCGCAAACGGTTTTCCATCGGACCCGATGGTCAGGGTTACCGAAGCACTCGCGACGTCGAAGTCTGTCGCCAGATCCTCGCTGTATGTGTCATACCTCGGCTCGACGGACTTGAGCATACGCGAGTCCTGGGCCTGCAGTAGTGGCAAAAACGCGACGGTCAAAGCCAGCAGAGTTCGCATGCTGCACAGTTTATCATAAAAAACCTCCGATTTCTACAGGTAATTCGCGAGCTTTCCCGCCGAGCACGCAAGGCTTATACGCGCCCCGGGAGGTCGACTCTTTCGTCTGCATACTTTCGATCCCGGGCCATAAAATCTCGTCAAAGAACCCTCCCCCTCGCCGATGAGAAATATCGGAGGGTTGCTTTAGAAGTTCGGGATTCCCGAATCCCAAGCTGCGAGCCCAGGGAGGTTTACATGATTGAAGTCACAAAGATGAACCACACGCGATCCATTCTCAACTCCGATCTGATCGAACACCTGGAGGCGACGCCTGACACTGTAATCAGTCTGACCAATGGCCACAAGATGATGGTTTTGGAGTCGGCAGACGAGGTGGTGCGGCGAGTGATTGAGTTTCGGCAAAAGATCGCAGGGGTGCCCCTGCGCCAAACGACGGCGACGGGTAGCGGATCTGGCAGGCAGTTCTAGCCTCAGTTCTAGACGGTTCTAAGGACGGTTCATGGCGGATCAAAAGAAGGCAGGCGGAGTAGACCTGGCAACCTTTTTCGGATTGCTGGTTGGGTTGGGCGCAATCCTGGGTGGTTTGGTGCTGGAAGGCGGCAAGATTGGCGATGTGGCGCAAATCACCGCAGGCATGATTGTGTTAGGCGGTACCTTGGGTGCCGTAATGGTGGCAACCCCGCAGGCAACCCTGCTGGCGGCGCTCAAGCGGCTGGGGGGCTTGGTCAAAGACTCCTCGCCATCCATGGAGGCGCAGCTTGAGGAGATCCTCCAATTCGCAACTCGAGCACGGAGGGCAGGACTACTTTCGTTGGAAGACTCCGCGCTTGAGGTACAGGACCCCTTCCTGAGAAAAGCGCTCACCTTAGCTGTCGATGGCAGTGACCTGACGGAGATCCGCGGCATGCTGGAGTTAGAAATTGATTTGGAGGAATCCCGCGCGGAAGCCGCAGCCAAAGTCTTAGAGGGCGCGGGCGGCTATGCCCCTACCATCGGCATCATCGGCGCCGTGATGGGCCTGATCCAGGTGATGAAGAACCTGGCCGATATCAAAGAGGTCGGCCATGGCATAGCGGTCGCTTTTGTGGCCACTGTCTACGGCGTGGGACTCTCCAATCTCTTCTTCCTGCCGGCGGCGCAAAAACTAAAGGCCAAGGCGCGCGCCGAAACCCACCGAAAAGAACTGATTGTGGAAGGGATCTCCGGCATCGTGGAAGGCCTGAACCCGAAATTACTGCGTAGCAAACTGGAGCCCTTCCTCCACCATTCCCGTCCCTCAAAAGTCAGCCCGGAACCCGCAGCGGTTGGTCAGCCGGTGGCCGACGAGGCTTAAGTCCAGACTCGAACTGCGCCAACATGGCCCGCAAACAGAGACATCCTGAGCATGAGAATCATGAACGCTGGCTGGTTTCCTATGCCGACTTCATAACTCTGCTATTCGCATTCTTCGTTGTGATGTTCGCATCGTCGCAGGAAGACAAAGGCAAAGCGCAGCAGATGTCGGAATCGGTGAGAGCGGCACTGGAACAATCGGCGTTTACGGGAGCCGCACCTGGCCGGGATAAGGCACAAGCGCCGGTGGAACAACCCCCTCCCAAGCCTGCACCGAACCCGATCAATCCTTTACTGGCGGCACAGGACGTCCTGACTGCGGAACTGGCCGGTGAGATCAAGTCCGGTCATATTCGCATCAGCATGGAGGCTCGCGGACTAGTCGTTAGCTTTGCCGATGCCGCGCTATTTCCATCGGGAGAGGATGTTATCTCAACAGATGCCCACTCGGGATTGGAAAAAGTGGCGGCTGCCATCGGTCGGCTGAACAACCCGGTACGCCTGGAAGGGCATACCGATTCCCGCCCCATCAAAACATCCCGCTTCAAAAGCAATTGGGATCTATCGGCGTCCCGCAGTATTGCGCTGCTGAAGATCCTGACAGAGCGCTTCGACGTTGCGGCCAGCCGTTTGTCTGTCGCCGGCTATGCGGATACCGCTCCGATTGCCTCGAACGACACCGATGAAGGCCGCGCTCGAAATCGCCGGGTGGACATCATCGTTCTGAACGATCGGGGCGTGATGGGGGAACCGCTCAAGCCTCGGCAGGCTGAACCCGAACAGGCAAAAGCACCAGGAATCGACCCTCCCCATACAGTTCCTTCAAAGAAATAGACCCTCCGTCGAACTTCACTTGACCGATCGGCTATAGCAAATCGCCTCGACTACCGTAAAATTAGAGTACCGTTGGTTTTCCGGTTCGGTCACCCCATTCGGGTAAAAGGAGCTGCATGATCGCGAAGGTTCGTAAGGCCGTATTTCCAGCTGCCGGTTTAGGCACCCGATTCCTGCCTGCCACCAAGGCAATGCCCAAAGAAATGCTGCCGCTGGTGGACAAGCCTCTGATCCAGTACGGCGTTGAGGAAGCGATTCATTCCGGCGTTCACAACATTATTATCGTCACGGGGCGCGGCAAGACGGCCATCGAAGACCATTTCGATGTCAGCTTTGAGTTAGAGCACCTGCTCGAATCCCGCGGCAAGAAAGACGTATTGAAAGCGATCCGATCGGTGTCGGACATGATCAATGTGTCCTACATTCGCCAGAAGGAAGCGCTCGGGCTGGGCCATGCCGTGTTGCGAGCGCGGGAACTGGTCGGCGATGAACCATTCGCGACCATTCTTTCCGACGACGTGATCGACGCCGAAACTCCGGCGCTCCGACAGATGCTCGATGTTTATGAATTCTACGGCGCCTCAGTCGTGGCTCTCATGGAAGTGCCTCGTGAAAACATCTCCGCGTATGGCGTCGTGGATGCGGAACCGATTGCGGACGCAGGCGGCGGGGGACGGCTCTACCGGATTCGGAATCTGGTGGAGAAGCCGAAGGCAGATGATGCGCCGTCCAATCTCGCGATTATCGGCCGCTACGTGCTGACGCCCGAGGTATTTCATTCGCTGGAATCGATTGAACCCGGCTCCGGCGGCGAAATTCAATTGACAGACGGTCTCAAGCACCTATTGCGCAATCGTCCGATCTACGGCTTCCGCTTTGAAGGCAATCGCTATGATGCGGGCGACAAGCTTGGATTTCTGAAGGCGACGGTTGAATTCGCGCTCAAGCGCTACGATCTGGGCGAGGACTTCCGAAACTATTTGAAGGGCATGACGCTGTAGTTCGAGTGTCACGGCCTCTACCCGCTCTCGATCAAGGCCGGTGTGCTGGAATCACCTGGCGCTGGGAATCCGGGATATCGCCCGAATTTGCACTGCAGGCGGTTTGGGACGCCAACGAACTCGCAACCGTTACTGGATTGCTCAGGACTCCACCGGAGCGGACCTGCACCTTGTTGGCGCAGCTTAGCGTAATGTTGGCTG
>JBDTUY010000388.1:0-4759 GCA_040007495.1 Acidobacteriota bacterium
GTTCCTGACGCCCTACGGTGTGGAGATTGTCGAGCTCCCGGAACTGCAGCGCATTCTGATCTTCGATGTCGGCGGCCCGCATTCGTTCCGCACCATCTACATGGACGGACGCTCGCATCCGGACAACATTACCCCGAGCAACTACGGTCACTCGATCGGGTGGTGGGATGGCGATACGCTGGTAGTGGATTCGGTCGGGTTTAACGAAGACTTCTGGCTGGACCGCAGAGGTTTGCCGCATACCGAACAGCTGCATACCATCGAGCGCTTCAATCGTATCAACAAGAACACCATCGACTACAAGCTGACGGTCGACGATCCGGGCGCGTACACGAAACCTTTCGACGGTGGATTCACCTTGCGGTACAACGAAAATCAGGAACTTTTCGAGTACGTTTGCCAGCAAGCCAACTACGCCCATGAGTTGATGGTGGGTGGAGAAACAAAGGTGGATCGTAGCAGTCCTATCGTCCCTTAGTCCTCAAAATCAGTCGTGACAGAGGGGCCGGGCGCGGAAATCGCCCGGCCCTTTTGTTTCTGGCCGTCTACGTCACTCTGTTTTGCTCACATTCGCTTGTTCAACTGCTGCCTTTGTACCCCAGGCTTACGCACTGCTTTACCTCCCTTAATCGCTCCCTGATTGTGCTTTAGGTTCGACCTGAGCTGTTATCAATGTGGCCGGCTACGGAGCGTGCAGTACGGGCGTGAATGGTGTCATGGGAATGCAACGACCGGGGGACGACGGCTAGCCGTGTTGGGAGATCATCAAGGCCTCCTCAAAGTTCGGCTTATTCGCGGCTTCCACGAACCCAGCTAGCAGCATCTTGCAAAGCATCGTTCTGGTCTCCGTTGACGTCGGCTGCAGGCGACCCGTGGCGATCATGCTGCGAAACTCATCCGGGGTTGGCGCTCTTAGATCCGCTATGGGCGTGTCTGGCTTAGCCACTCCAAGCAGCAGCAACCCAGAATAATACAGACGCGTCAGCAGACGCATCAACAGCAACCGTGCGCGAATTCCAGGATCGGGTTCGCGCCCGAGCCAGGACCGCAGGATCGCATCTACCAGTTCCGGCGATGGCGCGTGATTTTCAGCCAGGATGGCAACGTCGGTCAACGCGTCGTTGCGATACGCTGTTTCCCAGTCGATTAGCCACAACCGTTTCCCATCGAAGAGAATGTTGCGAGGGTTCGGATCGTTGTGGCTGGAGACGTGAGATGCCGCGTCCCATGGGTAGGCTTGACGGATACGTTCGAACACTTCAAGATGCGGATCCAGGAGACCAGGGGCAAAGGCCGAACGCAGATACCCGAGCATTCGCTGGATAATGACGCGGTAGTCACCCAGGATTGGGAATGGGGCCGTTGCCTGCAATCTGGCCGCGAGTTCGCCCAGAGCCTTCACCAAGCCAAGCGCTCCATCGGGATATTGGTCCAGCGGCTGCTGCACTACGAAGTCCATGATGGAGACTCCCGCCGCGTCATCGGCGTAGCGCACGGGAGGAGCAAGGCCCGCTTCTGCGGAAATCTGCATACACGTGTATTGATGCGGATTTCGCATGGGACCGCGCCGGGTTTCCAGGCGCAGTAGATAGGGTCGGTCACTCGCTTCGATGCGGTAGGTGAGCGCGCCGGAGGCTCCACCGAATACGGCCGCGATGGCGGAGACCCGCGTGCTTCCGAAGGCGGAAGACACCGCCGCTTTCGCGGTGTACTGCAAATTCTCTGGGATGGGCTCTAACCAGCTATGCTTCATGGAGCGTTCCTCTGCTTTCTGTTTTTTAGATTTTTGTGACGACTGGTTAAACGACGCGGGCTCGCGCTATGGGAAGTCCCGCGAAGGAGACAACGTGAGCTACGAGGTTAGGTGTCGGCGAAACCAATCCCGCGTGAGAGCGGCAGTTCTTTGCAACGCCGCCTCATCCTGGAACACTTGGTGAGCGCCGTCAATCACTGCCAGTGTGCGGTTGGCAACATTTGGAAGCGGCGCCATCAAGGCACTGGTGAAGCCAAGGGCCACGGTGTCTTTAGCGGCCACGACGAACAGCATCGGCACTTGGATCTTCCACATCCAAGGACCCGCGAGGTCTGGCCTTCCGCCACACGACGCAATGGCGCGGATGAGGCCCGGCCGTTCTGCTGCTGCGAACACGGCTGCCGCCGCTGCGGGGCCTGATCCCAGAGAGCCCATCAGCAAACCCCGTAGGTTGGGTTGTTGCGCGATCCAATCGGTAGCGGCGGCGATGCGCTTGCCCAGTCGACGGATGTCGAGTTGTAGGGCCTCGTGTCTGTCGGCGAGTTCTTCGTCTTCTGTCATGAGATCCACGTGAATACAACAGAGAGACGCTTGCTGGAGTTCGTGCGCGAGGTAGCGATGGTTGGGAAGGAAGCGGCTGCTACCGCTTGCGTGCCAGAACAGGACCAGCGCGGTTGCACCCTGCCAGCCCGAAATATCGGCATTGAGGTGGACGCCATCGGCAGGAATGCTCGGGCTTAGATCCTGCTCGACTGCCGGAGGATTCTGCGGTAACGAGTTCAGATGCTGGGAGAAATGCGCCCAGGTTTCAAAGGCGTGTTCTCGGGCAATGGTCAACTGGGCGTCCGCCAGTTTGACGGAGATACGCAGTAGATCGGGTGCCGCGAGGTCGCGATAACGGGGATGGTGAGAGCGGACGCGATCTAAAGCATCAGGCTCCGCGGCGGTGCAGGCCTTCGCTAAATCCTTGGCTTGCTTCTTGTACTGGTCGAGATTTGGACGAGCCGGGAGAGGCTTTGCGGGCATACGAAGCTCCTTTCACGTGCTGCCTGAGTCCGCATTTACAGGCTGGAAAGAAGTTCGTTACAGCAACTATCGTTTTTACAGGTGGGCACTGCCCCTTCCACGGACTGGAAGCGCCCTGTGCGCTGTAGACGAATTTAAGCGATTGGGGGGCTTGGAGTCAAGGGATGTCAGGTTGGATTGTCAGGTTGGATGACGTGTGGTCGACTTGCCGGCGGGTTGCACTTGTTGGGCGTTGGTCCCCGCATTTACATGCGGGGCTTGGCGGATAGTTTCGTTGGATTTCACGGTTGCGACACTCGTCCGCATGCTCACGCATGGCGGCTCGTAGGGTGAGCGACGGGATTGGGGACCGGTCGGGATGGGTGGGTTGTAGCTGCCGTAAGCATCCGCATGAAAAAAGCCCCGGACTTGCCTTGTCGGGCAGTCTGGGGCTTCTCTATTTCGGAAAGACGAAGGCTCAGCTTTATTTCGGCTTGTGGCGTTCGAAACGCGAGGTTTCGATGTAGTTGCGGATGGCCGTGTTGCCTTCGTGGCAGGCGTATTCGTACATCTCGTAGCTGTTGTCGAGGAACAGAGGGTAGGCGACCGTATAGTCGCTCACCATCACCTCGGGATCGCTGACGACCATCTTGAATTCCAAAGTATCAGGACCTGTACGGGTGAAGCGCTCGACGGTTTTGAAATTCGTAGTTTCCGGCTGCAGAGGACCAGGCGAGCTTGGGACACCTGCGCTGGTTTGGCCGGTCAGCCCGTTGAAGTTGGTGGTTTCCACCACCAGCGTGTTGCCTTCCCAATGACCGCGCGATTCGCCCATGTATTGCTTGATCGCGCCGTCGAGCTTCGGAATCGGGGTGGTAGGAATGACGCGCGCCTCGTGCGCCATCTCCAGAAGAATGATCACGTAGCCTGGTGCCTGGGTGATGCGGAGGCCGTTATTGTAATTGCGGGGTTCCATGGAGACCGGCATACCGCGCGTAATGCAATGGTCCCAGGAGCTGAAATCTTCAATGCCGTCGTAGGAGTTCTTACCAGGCTTGTAGCTCGACTGCATTTCCGATTGCAGATTCTTGCCGCGCTCTGTAAGGGCCGGAAATTTGCCGTTGGGGGGATCGACGATCAGCGAGGTCTGCTTCAACACCTTCTTCGAGGTGTCGGCAACCGGGATCGCGGCCTTGGGGGCTGCGTTGCGCTTATCCATGGCTGCTTGGGCGGTCGCGATCTCCGCGTCGCTTAATTCGGCCTTATTGGCGTTCTGAGCCTTGCGTTCCAAGCCGACCGAGATCAGATTGTCGAGAGGCCAGGTGCCTTGCAGATCGGGCTCACCCCAGGAGGTCTTCGGCGGGGTATAGTTGCTTACCGCCTTGCCCGCGGCCTTGGCTGCTGCCGGCTTAGCCTGGGCTGCCGCCGGTTTCGCCGGTGCCGGTTTGGGGGCTTGGGCGAGTGCTACCGCGACGGTCATTCCACTGAGAGCTAGAATCCGTTTGATCATGTTCGATGCTCCTCTAAACTTGTAAGTCGCGCGTTCGCAGCGACAGGTTACGGGGCGGACGCCGAGGGTCCGCGATATTATGACTTTTATTATCCGCAGATCAATCTTACATCCTTGGGAGCGCTCAGGCAACGGCGGTTTGGCGTACGGGCCGGGTAGCGGGAAATAGGATCCCCACCATCCGATTGCCCAGCCGCCGCATCTACAGAAGAGTAGGTATTTTGGGTCTGGATTTCGAGCCCGAACTGGGAGATGTAACGATCTATCTTGAGCGCTCGACCGTTCGACAGGCGCATGTTATGCTTAGGGCGAGCGTGATATACTTTCCCTGCCACAGGCAGCAAGAGGGTGAGGGAGAGGGAGTTGAGTAGATCGATGCGAAATCCAATAATCGGCGTGATCCTGACGGGGGCCTTGATGCTGCCCGCAGTCGCCCAGACTGCGCCGCAGCCGGCCACCATTGGGGGTCACCCAAATTTGAACGGCATCTG
>JBDTUY010000389.1:0-4753 GCA_040007495.1 Acidobacteriota bacterium
CAGACTTCGTCACCCAACACCATCCCGATTCCCAAGCGCTCCGACTGCGATCGCCCGCCTTCCATGCAGGTGCGCGATCCCGCATCCAGAGGTCTCCATGCACCTGCGAACGGATGAATCTCGACATCCACGTCAAAGTAATACGACAGTACTTGCCGGAAACCTTCGGCCGAACGCGGGAACTGCGCCAGCAACCCTTCAAAACATATCAAAGCCTGATCCGGGATGGCTTGCCGGTTCTGCAAACCCGGCGTCCCCAACCCGATCAGATCCAGCATATAACCGGTGAAGGGGTCCTTGCCGCCCCGTTCATAGGCCACCGGGAATCGGTACTTGTCCCATGCGCGATACAGCAGGGACGCAAAGCGATGATTGAAGATGTCAAGGAAATCGCGCAGCGTCGTGTCGCGATTGTAGATGCGCTCAATCTCCAACTCGGTATAACGATCCGGTAGAACGCCAGAGGGTCCGGTCAACCCGAAAAAGTTGATCGTCATCTTGGGCGGCTGTTGAAACGTCTTGCCGGGATCGGTGAATGCGTCCATCTCCGCGTGCGGCGATGCGTAGGGCACCAGCGATTCGATTTCTGAACGCGGAAAGGCCAACGATGGATTTGCGGCAAGCCGGACGGGTTCCTGCGAGGGAAGATCAAAGGATCCCAAAGGCTCCCGTGACCCGGCCAGTCTCTCCATCAAACGCACTGCCTGGAAGAAGGAAAATTCGCCAGGGTGCTCGCGCAAACGCTGCGGGATCTCCGGCGGCGAATTGGAATCGCTGGTTGCCTCTGCATCAGCAACTAGCGCTGAGGCTGCTACATCAGGATTCGATTGCCCGTCCGTGGTGCCCATTCTCTGATCAACTCCTTTCTCTGGCGAGTGCCGACCGCCAGTTGACTGAAGCTGTTCATGGAAACATACTGCGCCAGAAAATGTTCGATCACCGAAGCAAACAGGTAGACGCCGCCGCCCACGAACCTGTCTTCATCCAGTTCCATTTTGACGCGCAGGCCGCGTACGTAGCTGATGCCGTGGTCGCCGATGACGCGCGCGAATTTGCGTTCACTGGATAGAGCCGCGATGCCTTCGATCTGCTGATCCAGGCTGGAAGCATTGTGATGATACAAGCGCAGAATCTCCTGCAGCGCTTCGCGCCCGTCTTCCACCAACGATAGGTAGTTCAGGGAGAGATGCGAGATCAAACGCCATAGCGCTTCACGCCCCACCGGAGGCCGCACCACGGCACTGGGCTTGCGCAGCGCAATCACGCGATCGATCGCCGAGCCTTCTTCCAGCACAAAGTCGCCTCGTTCATCGCCGAATGGCAGTCGGGCAGGAAGTTCTCCATTGGAACACGTGCAGCGGATCGTCAGCGTATCCAGATTCAGCGAGAGAGGATGACCCGATGTGTCGACCAGCGATAGCAAGACACGATCTCCTCCCCTGGGACCACCCGTGCTACGCGTCGCATTCCAGAATTTTGTATCTTTGCGTGCGGCGCCATGTTGGAAAGAATAAAAGGGTTCAAACGGAGCCGTCTTGCCGGTAGCCTCGTAGGTGCATAGGACTTCATCAATCGAAAAGATGTCCATTGACCGGCCATGCCGGAAGTCCGGAACCACGGGATATTCAAAACGGGTCTGATCTAACTGGATCGGCTCAGCAGTGTGCCCGAATAGATTCACGATGGGAGAGCAACCGAGGCGGACGGTGCGCGGTCCGACACCCACCTCCAGCAATTGATGACGGTCGGTGCGCTCAAAGGGAGAGATCAGAAACAGGATTTCAAACCGGTCCTTAAAATCACCCACACGCAATGCGTCCAAACCCATCAGGTCGAGAAAAAAGAACTTTTCCGGAAAGGCAAAATACTCCTGCAGGATTCGATATCCGCTGAAGGACCGTTTAGAATACGGCAGCATGCCTTCGTTGTCGGCGAAGCCCACCGGGCGAAGTGCATCCGGAATTAATTCAATCGGCCGGTGGCGAAACCCGGGACGCGGATCGCGCAGGATGATCGACTGGCAGTTATTGCATAACAATTCGTACAGAGTATGAACCAGGGGCAATTCGCCGTTGAGATAAAACCGCAGCGAGGAAAGCGGTAGGTCCTTTAAGTGAACATCCGGCCAGCAATCGATGCGAACGCGCAGGACAGCGACTGCGTCGGTGGCACGAAGCGGCGGGTCCAGACGATCCGGCGTTAGCCATTGCGCCTCAGAAACGCGCATTGGCCAGACGTCGGTGTCGTAGCTGGTGCGGAACCGGCACGGCATTCCTTCAACGGGCTTCGAAAACAGCATCGAATTCCGGGGGATGCGGATCGGCGTGGTCATGCCGCCTTCGCGCAAATGGAATTCGGCAACCGACATTGCCGGCAGAGGTCGCGTGTAGTGGGGATACACGACGTTCAACATCGCCTGCGTAATTTCGGGGAAGTCGTCGTCCAGACGCTTGTGCACGCGAGCCGCCAGCAGGGCGGACGCTTCAATCAAGCGCTCCACGTGAGGGTCTTCGCAACGGTCGGGTTCCAGCAATAAACGCGAGGCGACCTTGGGATAGCGATTGGCGAACTCCGCCCCCATCTGGCGGAGAAAGGTCAATTCCCGCTCGTAGTAATTGAGCAGATCATCGCGCATTGGTTTCACCGACCACTTCGTATTCGCCGCGAATAAGTTCGAGCCGGGTGTCGAAGAAAATCCGGGAGGGGGCCGGCTCGGTTCGCAACAACGCCTCGATCTGAAACCGTAACGTGCGACCTGACGACGGACCGGTGTCCATCGATACTGCCACGTTAATCAAGCGAGGTTCAAAAGCGCTGATTGCCCGTTCAAGCGAATGCGCGAGCTCTTCGCGCGACGCCTGCGTGTTCAACGCCATGCCTGTAATATCCGGCAGCCCGTAGCAGTAGGTGGACCGCGCCAGTTCCGTGGCGGTGGGTGCCGGTTCCTCCGGCGTGCGGCGGGTATTCAGGAGCCATTCCAAATCCCTGCGAACGGAGTCTTTCAACTCGCGAAGGGACTGCGCGCGCGCCACTTGCGCTTCCTTACGATTCCCTGGTTCGAGGTCGATCAGGCGGTCCAGAACCGACGGCAGAATCGTACGTTCATTCGGTTTACGAGCCACTGGTATCTGCCAATCTTAACTTACCCAGCCGGATCTTATCCGGCCAAGACTTACCCGGCCCTCACTCATCAGGCCAACCCCAGAGCACGCCGCGGATCCAGGCGGCAGATGCGCGCGTACAATTCTTGTTTGTGCGTGTCCTCAGGATCCAGACAACGGTAGAGTAATGCCAAAGGCTGCGAGACCAAGTCCGGCGATTCCCAGTCTTCCAGTTTTCTGCGCGCGATTTCTTCCGACAGGTCATGCAAAATCGGCCGCGCCAGCGCCGCGTTTCCAAGGGCGAGACATACCTGCGCCAGTTGCGTCTTTCGTAAGAATCGCCCCCGCCCGCTATGTTCGTCTTCAATTTGCCGCGAAAGAATCTCCACCGCTTCGCCCGTCCTGCCGGATCGTGCCGCTTCCATCGCGAGATCGTAGGCATCGGGCGGAACCGGTTCGCCATCCGCTTCCTGACACTGCCGGACAGTCTCATGGGATGGCTCGTGCCAACCCATATCGGCGCTGCCCATGTTCGACCCTGAGGATGCGGGATCGACCGGCAGCAGATTCTCGTCTTTCAACCACTGCTGCGTTTCCGCGTTGGCCGTCGGTGTATCGTCGGCCAAGGTCCAGGACGGCAGCTCAGGATAGTCGGCAATCAGAGCCTTCACGCCCGCCAGGATGGCCTGCGCTGGCATATCCTGACCCGTCGCGCGACAAGCTGTGACCGCGTAGCGCTGTAAATCCAGCCACGCGCGACCGCACGGCTCCGCCGCAGCGGTTTCGGCTAACTCGCGAGCCTGCTCCCATTCGCCTTCGCGTGCCAGACGCTTTAGCTCCACGCGGGTCTCGGTCGATGGAGCCTCGAACAGACCGAAATCCGGATAAGTCCCATTCGCCCGAAGCTCACCCCAGCGCAATGCTCGTGCGATCAGGTAGGGTGTGGGGTTGGACGGTTGTTCCCGCCGCAGGTAGCGGACCGTGTTCTGAATCCTGGCGATGGCGTCTTCAACACTGGTTGGCTCCGGGCCGCTGGAAACCTTCGCCCGCTTCGTGGATCGCGCTACCGGTGTCGCAGAATCGCTCTCCGCATTCGTCCAGGATTCCGCTTCCTCACCGCCAGGCGCATCGGGAACCGACTCCTCGGTTTCTTCTTCTGGCTGGTCGCCACCCTTTCGCTTGTACAACACTCGGACGACCTGATAGATCTCTTCCAGCGTCTTCAGCATTGGATTGAAGTCCGGCGACGCGTCGGCAAATTTCTGATCGCAGAACTCGCCCAAACCGCGCACCGCTTCCATCAGCGTGTTGAGGTCATCGTGAAGCTGCCGAAGCGCTTGGGAAGGTGTGGATTGGAAAGCGGCCTCAAACTCCTCTGGAGGGACACCGCCCTCTTGCAGGGCTTCTTCTCGCGCCTGTTGTTTGGTTTGATCGCCGCGAGCGTCATCCTCGCTTGGGATCGTTCGGGAATCGCGATAGTTATACCAATTGAGGCGACCCTGAAACAGAGGCGTCTCGCGAAGCGCGGAATCCAGTTGTAGCCCGATCCAACTGAGCGGCGTTGCGCGCAATTCAAGATCGCCGTCATCGTCCGCGCGCGGGTAAACGCCGTCCCAATATGTCTCCAGCAGACTTCGCAACAGTGCCAATCC
>JBDTUY010000390.1:0-4741 GCA_040007495.1 Acidobacteriota bacterium
CGAGCCTTGGCGCCAATCATGAAGCGCTCACGCTGCTTGGCCATCTCCTCAAGCTTCTTCTTACCCATCGCGCGGCGCAGCAGATCGGCATCGCCCAGCGAGTAGCCGGCCACGGCATTCGAGATCTGCATCACCTGCTCCTGGTAGACCATGACGCCAAAGGTCTCTTCCAGGATCTCTTTCATCACGGGTAAGTCGTAAACGACTTCTTTGCGCCCGTGTTTGCGATCGATAAAATCGTCGATCATGCCCATCGGACCCGGACGATACAGGGCGTTCAGCGCAATCAGATCCTCCACGCGATCCGGCTGATAGCGACGCAAAATGTCGCGCATGCCGGCCGATTCAAACTGAAACACGCCGCTGGTATAGCCTTTGCTGAAGATGCCTTCGTAAGTCTGCTTATCGTCGATCGGCAACTCTTCGATCGTCAGTGTCACCCCGCGATGTTCCGTGATCAACTTGAGCGCGTCGGCGATGATGGTCAGGGTCGTCAGACCCAGAAAGTCCATCTTCAGCAGGCCTAGTTTTTCCAGGCCCACCATGTCGTATTGCGTGACAATTTCGTCCTTGTTGGTCTTGTAGAGCGGAACCAACTCTTTCAGCGCGACCGGGGAGATAACAACGCCGGCGGCATGCACGCTGACGTTGCGCGACATACCCTCAAGCCGCTGCGCGACGTCCAACACTTCCTGAATACGCGGGTCCTTGCGAGCCAGTTCATCAATCTGCGGCTCCATCTCGCGAGCCTCTTTGAGCTTGATGTTCAGCGGCATCGTCGGGATCAGCTTGGTGACCTTTTCGACTTCGCCATAGCCGATGTCCAATACCCTGCCAACATCTTTGATCGCCGCGCGCGCGCCCAGCGTTCCGAACGTGATAATCTGCGCGACCTGCTCGCGCCCATACTTTTCCGTCACGTACTGAATCACTTCACCCCGACCGCGTGTGCAGAAATCGATATCGATATCGGGCATGCTGATGCGTTCCGGATTCAGGAAGCGCTCAAACAGCAAGCCATACGCCAGGGGAT
Organism: Acidobacteriota bacterium; assembly: GCA_040007495.1. Classification (GTDB taxonomy): domain Bacteria; phylum Acidobacteriota; class Terriglobia; order Bryobacterales; family Bryobacteraceae; genus Palsa-187. The sequence continues at coordinate 1,034 of JBDTUY010000390.1, forward strand.
CGATATCGGTGATCTCCATCGCGTAGCTGACCAGACTTCCGGCAGCCGAACCTCGACCGGGGCCCACGGGAATGCCTTTTTGCTTTGAGAAACGAATGAAATCCCACACGATCAGGAAGTAGCCTGAGAACTTCATCTCCTGAATCGTTTTGATCTCGCGGTCCAGCCGCTCCACATACTCCTGTAAGTCGTGCTTCAGCCCACCTTGGGCACGCAAGGCTTCCAAACGTCCGCGACGCTTCTCGAAACCTTGCCGCGCGACATATTCAAAATACGTATCCGCGGAAGGGCCTTCCGGAATCGGGAACTTCGGGAAGGGCTCTTCTACGGGGTCCAGCTTGATGTGGCAGCGCTGCGCGATGTCCCAGGTGCGGTCCAGCGCATGTTCCACTTCGCCGAACAAGCCCATCATTTCTTCGCGCGACTTCAGGTAGAACGCGTTCTTGCTAAAACGCATCCGATTCGGATCGGAGATACTCTTGCCGGTCTGGATGCACAGCATGATCTCATGCGCACGCGCATCATCATGCCGTAGATAATGCGAATCGTTGGTGACCACCAGCGGTACGTTGGTCTCGGCCGACAGACGATGCACCATGGGCAGCAGACGCTCGTCTTCATCCAGCCCGTGATCCTGCAATTCGAGAAAGAAGTTCTTCTTCCCGAACATGTCCGCATATTCATGCGTCAGCCGCTTCGCTTCGTCGAAGCGATCATTCAGCAGCGTTTCATTGACATCGCCACGCAAACACGCAGAGAGTCCAATCAGACCTTCTGAGTGCCGGGCAAGCAGGTCTTTATCAATGCGCGGCTTGTAATAGAAACCGTCCAGAAAACCAGTCGAGACCAGATTGATCAGGTTGCGATAGCCGGTCTGGTTTTCGCACAGCAGCACCAGATGGTTGTAGCGATTGGAATCGCTCTTAACCGTGTGCCCCTGCTGCGCGACGTACACTTCGCAGCCAATGACGGGATGTATACCGTTTTTCTTAGCTTCGTTATAGAACTCGACCGCGCCGAAAAGATTGCCGTGATCGGTCATGGCGACCGACGGCATCTTCTGTTCCGCCGCGAGTTTCATCAACTGCGAAATCTCGCACGCTCCGTCCAATAGTGAATAGTCGGTATGGCAATGCAGATGAACAAACGGCGAGGCCATGGGGAAAGTTCCTGATTCGTTACGCGCCGATTACAAACACGTGAGCGCTTTCGCTAGGGGAGACCTCTAGTATAGCGAGCTTCCCGGCGGAGGAAGCGATCGAATCGGGATGTTCGGCGGAGGTGTCCTGCGATATTTCCCCCGATCTTCCTCTAATCGTGAGTACCGACTGTAGACAACGCGGGCCACGGACGATAAATGAGTTTGAGACCAACAGTAGTAGAATGAGAAAACGCTCTCGGAGAGCGGTGCTGGCGTAGTAGGCGTGGTACCACCACACCTTTTTCATCCCTCCGATTGTCTCCGTAATCAATTGTGGTGATCGGATGCCCAGCGTAATGCTATCTCCCTACTTTGCTGAGAGGTGGTCAGTCCAGACTATTATGGAAGTTATGATCGGAGGAGCCCATTTGCCACTTGAACTGGTTGTGCCCGGCAATGATTGGTTGCAGTATCCGGAGTGTTCCAAGGGAATCGGAGAGGTCATTCGCACCCCGACCTCCGCCCAGTTGATCTCTGGCGTGCAAATCGTGCCCGGCGCGTTGCATCCTGACGACCGGGGTTTCTTTATGGAAATCATGCGGATGGGAACCGGGATCGCTTCGCATTTCGACCCTGCCACGACGCAGGTCTCAGCCGCTTTGAGTTATCCCGGCACGATCAAAGCCTTCCATTATCACTTGAAGCAGACCGACTATTGGGTGCCTTCCTTGGGCATGTTCCAGGTAGCACTGGTAGATCTCCGTAAAGATTCCCCGACCTTTGGCCTTAAAAACACCTTGTATGTTGGCCAGTTGCGGCCGTGGCAGATCCTGATTCCTCCTGGAGTCGGGCACGGCTACAAGATCATCGGCAACGATCCATCCATGTTGGTGTACGTAACGAACAAGTTTTACGACCCGAAAGATGAGGGTCGCATCGCGCACAACAACGTCGGTATTCACTACGACTGGGAGACTCAATATAAATGAAATATCTGGTCACCGGGGGCGCGGGGTTTATCGGATCGGCTTTCGTGAGATTGGTGTTGGGGACGCAGCCGGATGCGCGCGTGCTGAACCTGGATAAGCTGACTTACGCTGGCAATCTGGAAAATCTGGCAAGCGTTTCGTCCAATTCTCGCTATCGCTTTGTGCTGGGCGATATCTGCGACCGCAGTTTGGTCCGCGAACTGGTGCGCGATGAGGCCCCGGATGTGATCGTGCACTTTGCCGCCGAGTCGCATGTGGATCGCAGCATTCTGTCGCCTACGGAGGTGATTGAGACCAATATTGGCGGGACGTTCAGCTTGCTCGAAGCCGCTCGCGAACTGGGCGTGAAACGCTTCCATCACGTTTCGACCGATGAGGTTTACGGCAGCATCGACGCTCCGCACGATGCCGACGAGAAGTACATGCTGCACACCTCCAGCCCATATTCGGCATCCAAGGCCGGGTCGGATTTGTTGGTGCAATCCTACTTCACCACCTATAAGCTGCCCGTCACCGTATCGCGTGCATCGAACAACTACGGGCCGTATCATTTCCCTGAAAAGCTGATTCCCTTGATGATCTCGAACGCCTTGGCGGACAAGCCTCTTCCGATATACGGCGACGGCATGCAGATCCGCGATTGGCTATATGTGGACGATCATTGCCGAGGAATCATGGCCGTAATCTCCAAGGGCCGCGAAGGCGAAGTGTATAACATCGGAGGCAACTGCTCGCTTCCAAACGTCGAAGTTGTGCGGCGTATTCTCAAGACGCTGGGCAAGCCCGAATCGCTGATGCAGACCGTGAAGGACCGTCCGGGTCACGATCGCCGCTACGCTTTGACCAGCCAAAAACTGATGACCGAAAGCGGCTGGGCTCCCCAGATGACATTCGATCAAGGTTTACAGGAAACCATCGATTGGTACAAGACGAACCCGCAGTGGGTGGCGAACGTGCAGAGCGGTGAATACCGTAAGTTCTACGAAAGTAATTACGCAAATCGGTAAGTCCCTCATCCCTCAAAAAGAAAGGTTCCATTACACGCATGAAGGGTATCGTACTGGCAGGCGGAAGCGGCACCCGGCTGCATCCGTTGACATTGGCGATCAGCAAACAGCTGCTGCCGGTGTACGACAAGCCGATGATCTACTATCCGATCTCGACGCTGATGCTGGCCGGGATTCGCGAGATTTTGATCATCTCCACACCGCGCGACCTTCCCATGTATCGCGAGCTATTGGGAGATGGCGCTCAGTTAGGCATCCGCTTTGAGTACGCCGAGCAGCCGAAGCCGGCAGGCTTGGCTCAGGCCTTCACGATTGGCCGCGACTTCATCGGCTCAGACACGGTCTGCCTGATCCTAGGCGACAACTTGTTCTACGGCCACGGCCTGACGGGTGCGTTGAAGAGCGCCTCGCAAACCACCGACGGAGCTCGCGTATTCGCCTATCGTGTGAGCGACCCGGAACGCTATGGCGTGGTGACGTTCGACGCGACAGGTAAGGCGCTGGAGATCGAAGAGAAGCCCAAACAGCCGAAATCGAATTTCGCAGTAGTCGGCCTGTATTTTTACGACAA
>JBDTUY010000391.1:0-4709 GCA_040007495.1 Acidobacteriota bacterium
CCCTATTTCGCGCGGAAGAGCATTACAGGCGGTATGTTCAGACAACGCTCCGGGTCCAGAGACATTCGATGTTGACGGTGAACGGAAGGCGTCAGGACTAAGGGTCAGGCGGTCGGCAGCAAAGCCGAGACTTGAACGGACTCACTGCGGCCCTTCATCGTGACCCGGTCATTCTCGGAATGGAGTTGCGTGTTGCGATACTGGGTTCCGTCCGTCTGGCGATGGATGACCAGCATGCGGCGGTTGAGATCGAGCACCCAATATTCGGGAACACCTGCCTGGGCATAGAGCTCGGCTTTGCGTGAAAGGTCGAGGGCTGCGCTAGTGTCGGCGACTTCGACGATCAGCACTAATTCCTCGGCTCGGGGATGGCGGTGATCAAATTCGCGCTTGAGTTCCGTCAGAACCGCAATATCAGGTTCAGGAACATTACGGTTACCATCGGGAATTGCCAAGTCTATCGGCAGTTGGACCTGAATTCGATCCGACTCCACAAAACTGGCCAGCAACTTTGATACTAGCCGAATTGCTTGCGAATGCGGAGGGTTTTGTCCCAGTTTCTCGATCAAGTCTCCGTCTATCAACTCGAATCGCTGGCCTTCGAAGGCACCTGTAGACAGCAGCTGATCCATCTCAGCGCGAGTGAATCGCTTGCGCTGTCCGGTCTCGTAGACCGGAGTCTGGGGCAGCACGCTGTGGACAGCCGACATAATTTGTTCCTACTTCACATGTAGCACAATTCGAGTGACAGATCGCTTAGAGTAACTAGGTGGCTATTCCTTCGCTCGACCAGACGCCGAACCGTTCGCAGCTGCCTGCGGCCCCGTCCACAAGAGGCGCGCGCCCCGTGCGCTATAAAGTCGTCGCCTTCGCGGTAACGCTGGCGGGGATCACCTATCTCGACCGCGTCTGTATCTCAATTCTGGCGCCGAACATCATGCACGATCTGAGTATCACGCAGATCCAGATGAGCTACGTGTTCAGCGCGTTCACGTTCACCTACGCAATCTTTGAGATGCCGACCGCCTGGTGGGCGGATCGGATCGGCAGCCGGAAGGTGTTGACCCGGATCGTCGTCTGGTGGTCGGCCTTCACCATGCTTACCGCCGCCGCGTTCAGTTATCCGGTCATGCTGGCCACACGAGCGTTGTTCGGGGTGGGCGAAGCTGGCGCGTGGCCAAATGCCGGTCGCGTATTCTCACGCTGGATTCCCGCACAGGAACGCGGCCGGGTGCAAGGGATCTTCTTCGCGGGAGCCCATCTTGCCGGTGGTTTGACGCCAGTGGTGGTTGCCTGGATCGCGACGCAGCTTCCGTGGCGCTGGGTGTTCGTGCTGTGCGGTTCGATCGGGATGTTATGGGCGGTTGCGTGGTACCGGTGGTATCGCGATGAGCCTCGCGATCATCCGGCGTGTTCGGAATCGGAGTGCGATTTCATCGAGGCAACTCGGGGTTTAACACCGTCGGACGTAACGCACGGAAAGAATGCCTGGAAAGAAGTCTTCAGCGCACCTGGTCTGTTTCCGCTGTGCGTCCAATATTTCGCTAACACCTACGGCTTTTACTTCTTCATTACGTGGCTACCTCTTTATCTCGCCACTGCGCGCGGCATGAAAGCGTCCGAACTCGCGATCTTCGCGGGATTGCCGCTGACGCTCAGCGCCATCGCCGACATCACGGGAGGCATGACAACCGACGCTCTCGCTAGGCGTTGGGGCGTTCGTGCCGGATATCGTGCGGTTGGTGCGGTTGCCTATCTGCTGGCCGCGATCATCATGGTGGCGGGAACGCTGACGCCGCAGCCTCGACTGGCAGGTGTCTTGATCGCCATCGGGGGAGCGCTTTCGATGGTCACTCTCGCGCCGAGTTGGAGCACGGCTATCGGACTCGGCGGGCACAATGCAGGACTCATGGGTGCGGTGATGAATACAGCGGGCCAGATCGGCGGCATTCTGAGTCCCATCGTGCTGGCGCAAATCGTCGCTCGCTACGGCGATTGGAGCCTGCCTCTCCATGTATTGAGCGGTCTCTACTTGATCGCGGCTGTCTGTTGGTTATTCATTCGTCCGGACGGACGAACCTCAAACACGAGCGTCAACCATGCATAAAATCGATTTCGCAAACCTTCCGTCGGAGACGCCTCTGCCCGGCATGCGAACGCAATGCTTCTCGCAGAATGGCGTTCGCATGCGTCTACTGGAAATTGACCCGAGCTATATCGAACCCGACTGGTGCCAGAAAGCTCATTTCGGGCTTGTGCTGGAGGGCCTGCTTGAGATCGACTTTGAAGGTCGCGTGGAACGCTATCAGCCCGGCGAAGGATTCTCCATTGGAGAAAACGATGGACACAAGGGTCGGTCGCTGACACCACTGACGCGAATCATGCTGGTGGAGCAGGATTGATCAACCTATATTGGTAAAACCATGAAGTTCGGGTCGGCACTGCGATAGCACCAGTGCTATCATAAGTTCGTGTCAGCGCTGCGCGTGGTCATTGATACAAACGTATTCGTCGGTGCGCTTATCGGGCATGCAGGGCACAACCGTAAAGTGTTGCGAGCGTGCCTGACGGATCATGTCCGGCCAGTCATGGGCCAGGCGCTGTTCTTGGAATTTCAGGCAGTGCTTAGTCGAGAACATATTTTTTCCAGATCGCCGATCTCGGCTCGTGAACGGGAGGAGCTTCTGAATGCTTTTCTCAGCGTTTGTGATTGGGTAGAGATTTACTACTCTTGGCGCCCCAACCTCTCCGACGAGGGCGACAACCACGTCATGGAGTTGGCAGTTGCGGGCGGCGTATCGGCAATCGTGACGAACAATGTTTCCGACCTTCGGGGAGGCGAGCTCGTCTTCAATGAGATACCGGTGATGACACCAATAGAATTTTTGCAGAGCTTACTTGGAGAAAGCAGCGGAGGGAGAAAGCCATGAGCGTTCTAACAATTCGAGTGGCCGAGGACAAGCACGCGCGGCTTCGTATTTTGGCGAAGCAGAGGGGGATCAGTTTAAATCGGCTTATGGACGAACTCGCCACAATCGCGCTAGTGCAGCACGACACGGAAGCTCGGTTTAGAATTCTTGTTCGCAAAGGATCGAAAGCGAAGGGACTGGCCGTACTGGACAAGTTGGATCGCGCGTTTGCCAAGGCGCGATAGCGCCCGGCCGCTATGCCGTATCCCGACACTGGGCTTCGCGAAAAGCCCGTTCGTCTTACTTGCTAGTGCCTAGCTTGATGGTTCCCGGAAAACGGACCATATCCCAATGATCATTGTTTTCCTTCGTGCGCCCGTCTGGCCAGACGATTCGAACTACGCTGCCCTTGAACGACCCATCTTTTGCGGGGAAGGCGTTCACCGTGATCGTATCGCCGGGCTTCAGCGTATCCCTGGTCCAACCGTCGTTGAAGAGGCGGTTCACTGCGGCAAGTTCGAAGCTCCATGTGACCTTGGTTCCGTTTGGCAGATCCTGAGTCGCTGTGAATTTTGCGTGCGGGTTCATCCAGGTCACCTTGGTGACGGTCACCTTATAGTCTGCCTCCGCCGCACGGCTGTACACGGCGTCGATGGAGTGGTGCGCGGAAAGCGATGCAGCTAGCGCGAGGAATAGCGGGACGAGCTTCGACATTTACAGCCTCCAGGGGTACTGACGATTGAATCAAGGAATTGTCACGAGTTTCTTAGAGACGAGCCTGCTGGAGTTTCGATTGTGCGCGCTGTTGCAGCGCTTTCGTTAAGGCGACCGCAATAGCGTATCCTGACGAGTGCATGATCCCTACCGGATCTCAACCTGCCAATACCGACGCGCCGTCTGCTGCTACGTCTAGAGCGCACAAGCTTCGAGGATTTCTGATCCTGATTGCGGTGTATTGCGGGGTCGTGTATCTAATCCACAAACCGGACGCCATCAAGCCCGAAGGCTGGCGGCTTACCGGTCTGTTCTTTGCTACTATCGTCGGATCCATCATTGAGCCGATCCCTGCCGGAGCACTGGTTTTATTGGCCGTAACGCTCGCGTCGTTGATCGGCGGCCTGACGATTACGGAGGCGCTCTCAGGATATTCCAATTCTTCAGTGTGGCTGGTACTGGTGGCGTTCTGGATCTCTCGAGCGTTGATCCAAACGGGGCTGGCTCGGCGGATCGCCCTATTTTTTGTGCGCGCGTTTGGTAAGAGTTCGTTGGGTGTCGCGTATTCGTTGGCTGCGTCGGACATGGTGCTCGCGGGGATGATCCCATCGAACGGAGCACGCAGCGGAGGCGTCGTACTGCCGATTGCTCGGTCTATTTCTGAGTTGTATGGATCGTCCCCAGGGGAAACGGCGGGACGCTTGGGATCGTTCCTAATGACCGCCGTGTATCAAGCGGTGTGCATCACCTCGGCGATGTTTATCACGGGTCAGGTAAGCAACTTTCTGGCTCGCGATATGGCGCTGCAAGCCGGATATGAGGTCACCCCCGCGAGTTGGATTCGCGCGTCGATTGTGCCTGGGTTGTTGTCGTTGATCACGGTGCCGTGGATCGCGATGAAGTTGAATCCGCCGAGTATTCGTCGCACGCCGGAAGCCAGTGCGTTCGCTGCGCGGGAACTAGCGGCGATGGGTCCGATGAAGCGACCTGAGTGGATCTTGACCGGCGTGTTTCTGGCCGTCTGTTACTTCTGGGTGACCTCGCGGCAGACAGGGTCGCAGTGGCTGCTGGGCTCGTTTGCGGCGC
>JBDTUY010000392.1:0-4700 GCA_040007495.1 Acidobacteriota bacterium
AATGTCCTTGCTCGCTTGGAAAAGGGAGGGTTTCTCGCCCCCCCAGGCCCCGTCGACGCGGTTCTGAATACCGTGGTGTCCAATCTCATCGTATCCGCGAACCTCCCGGTGGATGCCAAATGTCGCGTGCTGTTGACCACACCTCTTGAAACGTTCTCTATCGGTCACACCATTGTGATCAGCCGAGGGCTGATTGATGTCCTGCCTGATGAAACCAGCCTCGCTTTAGTTCTGGCCGATGAACTTTCACACATCGCACTCAGCCATCCGACTCCGACCAACTTTGCCTTCTCCAATCAGACGATGATGAGCGACGCCGAGCTGTTACAGAAACTTCACTTTGAACGCAGCCGGAGAGAATTGGACGAAGCCGGCGCGAAGACGATCGAGATCATGCGGAAGTCTCCTTATCAGAAGACCGGCAACGCCGGCCTTTTCCTGAAAGCGATGGCGAGTCGTAGCAGTGCGCTACCACGGCTGCTAGCAGCTAATCTCGGCAATCAACTGGCCGATGCCGATGCGCTGGCCCGGCTTGCCGAATTCACTTCTTCGGCTCCCGACCTCGAGGAGAGCAAACTGGAGCAAATCGCGGCGCTTCCCTTAGGCTCCCGTGTGAAACTGAATCCAGCGAGTGATCAAATCTCGCTGGTGGCGACTAAACCACTATCGCTGCTGTCGCCAAGAGAAAAGATGCCTTTTGAGATCACTCCGTTCATTCTGCATCTCACGCGGGCGGCTCAGGCGTCGAAGAACGAACACTAACTGCCTTGCTGCAGATCTTACAGGCGCGCGGCTTTCGGTGCCTTGCCTATCAATACTTGGAGTTATCGACTCCGCGGGGTTACGCCTTCTGTAGGGCCTCGAGTTTCTCTCCCGTCTCTGCTTCGACATTGGCGTGCAGACTGTTTCCGTGAGCGTCCATAGTTACGATCGCCACGAAATCGTGAACCTTTAACTTCCACATGGCCTCTGGTATCCCGAACTCCAATAGACTCACACCCAGCACCTCATCTATGGCTCGCGCGTAGTATTGCGCGGCTCCACCGATGGCGTTGAGGTACACCGCGCCGTTTTCCTGCAACGCGGCTAGCGTCTTCTTCCCCATCCCGCCTTTACCCATCACCGCGCGAACGCCGTACTTGCGTATAATGTCGGCTTGATACGGCTCTTCCCTCGCGCTCGTCGTGGGACCTGCCGCTTTCACCACCCACTTGTCACCTCCGCCGGTGAGAGGTTGCTTCATCATCACTGGACCGCAGTGATACAGCACGCTCCCTTGCATATCCACTGGAGGAGCATTCTTCATCAAATGCGCATGCACCGCGTCGCGACCGGTCAGCATTTCGCCCGTGATCAGCACCACATCGCCGACTCTCAACTCACGCATTTGCGCTTCAGTTAAGGGAGGGCGCAGAATGATCTCGCGACCGGTGAGCGGAATTCCCTCTGCCTGCGTCATCTTGTCGACCGGACGAGCCGGATCGCGGTACAACCATTGGGTAATCGCACCCGACTGCACGTCCAACTTCACGCCCAGTCTCCGGTACGCCCAGCAATCATAGGCGACTGAGACGAAAAAGCTTGCAGGCAGACGGTTGGCCGCCATCACCTTGCAACCGATCAACGAATTCTTGCCGCCAAAACCCATTGTGCCCACGCCAATCGTGTTGGCCTGTTGCATGATGTCGGCTTCCAATTGCGCCAGCACGGGATTCGGATTGGTATCGTCGAGCGTCCGGAACAGCTCGTATTTAGCCAGCAAATAGCCGTGCGCACGATCGCTGCCGATGCACACGCCCAACGCGCCCGGAGCGCAGCCTTGACCTTGTGCCTGCCACACCGCGTGAAGGATGCACTTGCGCACACCTTCCAGATCGCGGCCCGCTTTGCCAAGGTGCTCCAGTTCGCACGGCAGGCTGTATTGGATGTTCTTGTTCTCGCAGCCGCCGCCCTTTAAGATCAGCTTCACCTCGATCTCGTCTTTTTCCCACTGTTCGAAGTGAATCACGGGAGTTTCCGTTCCAAGGTTGTCGCCGCTGTTGTGACCGGTGAGCGAATCTACTGAGTTGGGCCGTAGTTTCCCGCGCTTGGTTGCCTCCGCCACAGCTTCGCGAATGGCCTGTTTAATGTGGATCTGATTTACCCCGACTGGCGTGTGCACGTCAAAGGTCGGCATCCCCGTGTCTTGACAGATCGCGCCTGTGTCGCTCTCCGCCATGTCAATGTTCGAGGCAATGATATTCAGAGCCTGCGACGCCTGCGTATGCGGGGTCTCAGTGGCGACAGCGCCGGCCATAGCTTGCCGGACATCGGGCGGCAAATTGGTCGAGGTCTGGGTGATCAGTTCAATGAGGCTTTCTTTAAGGAATTGCATTGGATTGGCGTCGGAACTCTCAGTTTAGCTTGCTTGACGCTGCCCGACCAGGCACCGTCACTCCGCCGTCACTCCGCATGTCACTCCGCAATCCTTGGTGCCGGGGGTTTGACTGCAAGACAACGAGGCCATTCTCAAGCACGCTACGGCACTCTGAATCCGACGTTCTAAATCAGCAGTTGCCTAGCTCCGCATAGGATCGACGTTCCGAAGGCGTCGCTAGACACGAATGGGAAGTTTGACGCTCCTATGGACACTCCAAGGAAACATGCTATCGATTCATCCGTCAAGGTAGGCCGCGCGGTGATGCCCACAATGCAGCTCGACTGCAGTTCGGCAACTTGACCTTATTGCGCTATGCCTCGGGCATGCTGCCCCACAATCCTCCGTTCACGACGGTGGCTGTTCTGACGCTCGCGATCGGTTTTGGCGCTAATACGGCGGTGATTTGAAGTGGTCGGTGTGTTAGAAGACGTCCGTGAAAACGGCATTCAGGAGAAGGCACCGCTCACGGTCTTTTGGCCCACGATGATGTCCTATCCTGTCCAACCCGTTGGTGTGGTGATCACGGAACGCACCGTGACGTTCACAATTCGCAGCGATTCGCACTGGCACTGAGAGCTTTATCAACCAAGTACGGCAAGCGATTTGGTCAGTGAATTCTAGTCTTCCGGCGTCCGACGTACTGACGATGCAGGAGCTTTACGAATCGATCGCTCGCACACACGGCGCGAGAGGGCAGTGGATCCAGTGGCGGTGTTGAAGCCAGAGTTGCGATTGAGAAGCGGCCTAATCCCAGGAAAACGGCCTCAATTCCTCTGGGTGGGTCCGGATGTAGGCAACCACTCGGTGGCGTTTCTGTGGTCCGCGACCATCGCTCGCCGCGTCGGTTTGGTTCAGGATCTCGGGCTTTGAATTGGTCGACTCTGTCATATATCGACAGCCAGCGTTTTTTTGTCGACTCGACTCGCAGCCCAAGATCCGTACTGAGCTCAGCGTCGGTCTTGCCACTCAGCGCAGAAGCAAGCAGTTCCTGTTCGGCGGGGCGCAGATGGAGGCGGGAGGACAAATGTGGCATCGAAAATCGTTGTGCAGGGTCCCCTCTGCATTGGAGAAACTGGAGGAAATGGCGGGCGCTAGGTGCGGCCCCGCGTAGTAAGAAGACTAGAGAGGAATTCAAGCATGGAAATCAAAAGAGCAGGATCGCAGGCTTCCGGCAAGGGACCTGCTGAATGGTTCACCGGAACGGTTCGTATCGATCCGCTGATTCAGACGCCCGATCCGGCGCTGGTACAGAGTGCAAGTGTCACATTCGAACCAGGGGCACGAACTGCGTGGCATACGCATCCGCTTGGACAGACCCTGATCGTCACGTCCGGCTGTGGGAGAGCACAGCGCGAAGGCGGATCGATTGAGGAGATCCGGCCAGGCGATGTGGTCTGGTTCTCGCCGGGCGAAAAGCACTGGCATGGAGCCGCACCGACCACGGCGATGACCCACATTGCGATTCAGGAGAAGCTGGACGGCAAGGTTGTCGATTGGATGGAGCAGGTCACGGACGAGCAATACGGAGGATAATTGGCTAGTAAAACGCAAAGGGCGCGAGATGGCCTAAGCCACTTCGCGCCCCTTGGGTTAGGGTTGGCCTAGAACGTGAGGCGTCCAACGAACGTTCCCGTTCGTTCGCCCTGAAGACCACCGAGCGGGTTGATGGTACCGAAGCCGCTGGTGTAGAGGCCGGTGTTAGCACCGGTGGTGAACTTGATAGGTGCTGTTTGGAAGCCAGTCGTCGAGGGTCCTGGTAACTGCGCCCGGTTGAACACGTTGTTGAACTCGACGCGGACGTTCAGAGTAACGCGTTCCCGCAGGCGGAAGTTGCGGCTGAAGTTTGCATTCTCAGTTGGCTGCCGGAAACCCCGGAAGCTGCGGATGGCGCTCTGCTGCGCGCCCCATTGACCATCGGGGATGTTCTCCCATACTGCAGGGTTTAGGACGACGGTCTTGGTCGGATCGAAACAATGGCAGTTGATGTCAATCGGATCCGTATGATGCGTACCGGAGTAATCAGTCCAATCCACCGACCACGGGTTCATGGGGTTTCCGTTGGCATCGTTCTTCAACTGCGCGCTTCCCGGACCGCGACCCAGGAATTGGCTGATGGGCGTAGTGCTGGAACTGGCGGGACGACCGATGATCGCTGCGCTCTGGTAGTTCAGGTACGCCCCAATGCCCCAGCCGGATAGAGCGTAGGCGACCACCTTGTTCGACGATACGAAAGCCATATGCGCATTGCCGTAGACCTGGCCAATCCAGGTTCGACCGATCA
>JBDTUY010000393.1:0-4698 GCA_040007495.1 Acidobacteriota bacterium
GGCCGGACTGAATGCGTTGGGCCTGGGAACGGCGAACAACGTCAACAACCTTGAGGGACCGATTGCAAATGATCAACTTACGTTGTCAATCAGTTCTGGATATTCAAACACTTTCCTGTTCGGTGCCAGCGTCACGAATACGGACGGGTTGCCGGATTACTTCAAGATCGAGAGTTTGTCGGTTGCTACCGCTCCGGAGCCTGGCACTCTCATCTTGCTGGGTAGCGCCCTGATTGGATTGGGCTTCGGGCATCGCCGGATGCAACGCGAGAAGGCTCGGCGACGCTTCTATGAGGCGCGCATGCGCTGTCTGGATTAGATGGCGGCTTCGCCATCCAGACTGCGCCATAGATACCAGGTTGCAACCGAGCAATACGGCGTCCAAGGAGCTGCAATCACCGTCATCTCAACCGGGGTCGGCAGCTCTTTCAAATTGTAGGCTCGCTTGATCGCAGCTCGAATGCCCAAATCCCCCGTCGGAAACACGTCAGGACGCCGGAGTGCAAACATCAGGAACATATGTGCCGTCCACAGGCCGATACCTTTTACTGCAGTCAGTTGCTCGATCACAACCGCATCTTCCAGCGCGGCGAAATTGCGGAAGTCGATCGAACCGTCGCGGGTCATCCGTGCCAATCCACGTAAATAGTCGACCTTCTGTTGCGAGAGTCCCAAGGTCCGCATCTTTGAAGGCCGCAACTTCAGGATCGACTCCGCAGTCAATTCTTCCACCTTCACGGCAGCCATAAGCCGACCGAAGATCGTACCGGCGGCCTTGCCGCTCAGTTGCTGATAGACAATGGCGCGGGCCAGCGCTTGAAAGGTCGCCTCGCGGTATTCGATTAAATAGGGACCGACCTGTTCGATGATCGCCGCCATCACAGGATCTGATTTCTTCAAATGCCGCAGAGCGGGCTTGTGATGCGGAACGTCAGACCCTTTCATTTCGGATCTCAATGCCGGACTTTTCTTGAACCAATTGACTTCGGACCGATTGCAACTCCTGTTGACGCTCAGGTGTGACGGTGGGGTAGGAGATCTTCAGGCTCTTGATTGCATCCAGAATCGTCTTTGAAACAATCAGCTGCATGGTCTGCTTATCATCGGCAGGAACGATGTACCAGGGTGCGGCCTTGCTGCTGGTACTGCTGAGGCACTCTTCATAGGCACGCATATATGTATCCCAGAAGCCGCGCTCTTTGATGTCCTCGACCCCAAACTTCCAGTTCTTTTCCGGTCTATCGATGCGCTCCAGAAATCGCTTGCGCTGCTCGTCTTTTGATATGTGCAGAAAGAACTTCAGGATCTTGGTCCCGTTGCGCGACAGGTGATCTTCCAGTTGCCGCATCGATTTGAAACGTTCCTTCCAGATGCTTTTCTCGTTAACCAGCGCGGGGGGCAGGTTCTGACCATGCAGGATCTCCGGATGCACTCGCACGACTAAAACCTCTTCGTAATAGGACCGGTTAAAGATTCCGATGCGTCCGCGTTCAGGCAGACAGCGTGTGGTGCGCCACAGAAAATCGTGATCTATCTCCTCCGCGCTTGGGTGCTTGAAGCTATACACTTGGCACCCTTGCGGGTTGACGCCTGACATCACGTGCGCGATGGTACTGTCTTTGCCTGCGGCGTCCATCGCTTGAAAGATGAGTAGCAATGAGTAGCTGTCGGAGGCATACAGCAGATTCTGTTGAGCGCTTAATTTCTGCTGGTGAGCCGCTAGCATCACAGCGGCTTCTTCCTTCGAGTCGTACACAGGCTTCACAAGCGTCCGCCACTTGTCCAGCTTGACCTTCTTACCGGGCTTCACCCGGAACTGCTCGGAATCGATCTTCTTCATAGTCTTGTGATCGCCTCTCGTCGGACCGAAGCGTGCACACTCAGGTCCCCCATCCAATATACTGGGGCAGATGAAAGCTGCGCCGAAGGCCCTTTTTCTAGTCGGTTCCGGATTGCTTACCGCAGCACTCATTCTCTCCGTCGCTCCCCGCCCTTCCCTCGCGCAAAGTGGCACAACGCGAACCAATGCCGCATTCCAACGGTTCTGGGCTGCGGACTCTCCTGAGGTCGCGAGCAAGCTTGCAGAGGAACTCGCGAAGTCGGGTGTCACATTCAACGAAGCCTTTGCGCGACTGAAAACGGGTCGCAGCTACAAACCACAGAGCAGCGGTGTGATCCAGGGCAAGAACCAAACGTCGGACGGCGTGGAGCATTACTACTCCATCAACGTCCCTCTCAACTACGATCCAGCCCACAAGTATCAGGCCCGTTTCCAGTTGCACGGGGGAGTCGGAGGTCGATCCGACAACAAACCTCGTGGGAACGGCGAGATCGGACAACTTGCTGGAGCCGAACAATTCTATGTACTTCCCTACGCCTGGGACGCGGCCGGTTGGTGGAGTGACGATCAGGTTCTGAACCTCGCAAGCATCACCGATGCGCTGAAGCGCACCTATAATATCGATGAGAACCGCGTGGTCGTTTCCGGCGTTTCCGACGGAGGCACGGGAGCCTATTACATCGCGATGCGTGAAACCACGCCGTTCGCAAGCTTTCTGCCGCTCAACGGCTTCATCATGGTGCTGGCCAACCAGGACTTTGACGATGGCCGAACCTTTCCCAACAATCTACGCGCGAAACCTATGTTCGCCGTGAATGGTGGCCTCGATCGCCTGTATCCGATTCGTATCGTCGAGCCGTATACGAAACACCTGATGGCCGGAGGCGTTACCGTTGATTATCATCCCCAGCCTGATGGTGAACACAACACGCGTTGGTGGCCCGAGATCAAAGATCCGTTCGAGAAGTTTGTCACCGCGCACCCAAGGAACCCATACCCGGATCAACTGAGCTGGGAAGCCGTCGACCAGATGCACAATCGCGATCATTGGCTCATTTTGGATGAGTATGGTGCATCGTCAGGCGAGAAGCACAACCTTCCGGACTTGAACAACGTAGATAAGAAGGAAGGGTTGGGCGAAGGAGAATTGTTCAGCCGACTGAATCCCAGTGGCCGCGTCGATTTAGTTCGCAAAGGCAATACGGTGGAGGCATCGACCCGACACGTACGGGCGTTTACGCTGCTGCTCTCGCCTGACCAATTCGACTTCGATCAGCCGATCCAGGTGATCGCGAACGGTCGTACCGTGTTCCATGCCAAGGTCACGAAAAGCGTCCAGACCCTACTAAAATGGGCCGCGCGCGACAATGACCGGACGATGTTATTTGGGGCCGAGGTCCAGATTAAGCTGCCGAAGTGATGTCGGGGCGAGGGCGCAATCACGGGTTTGCAAGTAGCGCGTCCATCTGGGCCGACAATTTCTTTGACGTAGCACCGTCGAACGCGCCGCTGTATCGCCAGCGCACGATACCTTGTTTATCGAGAACAATCAAATAGGCCGAGTCAGTATCCTTGTATGCCAAACGCTCTTTCCAAGGCCCGATTCCACCGTAGACCGTGATGACGTGTTCGTGCGCGGATTTGGGCGTACCACGGCGCATGCCGCTATCTATAAACCACTTTCCTAGGGTCGCTAGGCCGCCGATCATCGGGATCTCGTAAAACGTGACACGAGCATCCTTGCCATAGTTTTCATCAAACCATTTGCCCCAGGCTTCAACCGCATAGCGCGATTTGTAGGTGAACCCGAGCGCTAGCAGAGCCACACGGCCGGAGGAAGCCTCTGGTAGGATCGCCTTGCGCCCCGTCAAGTATTCGCCTTTGAGAGGCGGTAGCGCCTGACCAAGAGGCAAATCCACAGCTCCCACTGAGGTGGCTAGAATCATAAGCAAAAGACCGTACCGGGTCATACCTTCATCTTACTCGAACCCAACACGACAACTGCGGAGCACCCAACGGCTTTCGCTACACTCGAACGAGTGCTCCTGTGTACAGTTCGCGACTGCCGGTCCCCGCTTAATGGTGTGGAACCATCGCGATTTAGTTGCGCTCGCGGCCATTCCTTCGATGTCGCGCGTAGCGGCTACCTGAATCTGCTGCAGCCTCAGGACCGCAAGTCGAAACAACCCGGCGATACGGTCGCGGCGGTCACTGGTCGGCGAAGGCTGCATGATAGCGGCGTGACCGCTCCCCTATTGGAGGGAATCAGCGCCATGCTGCCGATCTCGTGCGATGACATCGTGCTCGACGCAGGCTGCGGCGAAGGTTTTTATCTTGGGGCGCTGGCAGAGAAGGCCGGCTGTCAAGCTTACGGAGTCGATATCTCTATACCAGCTATCGAAGCGGCGGCGAAGCGATACTCATCAGCACGATGCAGATGCCAGTGGATTGTAGCCAATGCCGATCTTTTCGTGCCCTTCGCCGACCAGTCGCTTTCCATTGTGATGTCGATCACCGCACGTCAGAATCCCTCGGAGTTCCAGCGCGTGTTACGAAAGGACGGCAGTCTGTTAGTGGCGATACCAGGCCCCGAGGACATCGCAGAGCTTCGCGGACCGGGGCGCGACCGCAGCGTGAAAACCATCGAGACCTTCGCTGAACATTTCGCGCTAGAGAGCCAACAACGCATCACGACGTCTGCGGATTTGGATGCGAGCTTGGTGGAGGACGTTCTGCACTCGATCTACCGACCCATGCGTGCGAAGCCAGTCGAAGCAATGCGCGTAACGTTCAGCCTGGACCTGCTGTTGTTCCGAAGAAAGGTTTAGGAGGGTGGCGTTTACGCCGCTCGGCGCTTG
>JBDTUY010000394.1:0-4658 GCA_040007495.1 Acidobacteriota bacterium
GTGTAGGTCCACGGTCCGCTCCCCAGGGTGCTCGCGGCGGGCGCAGCTGGGGTCTGGGCATACGCTGATAGGGCAAGCGCGCCGAATAACACGAATTTCATGAGGATCTCCCTCCTGGGAACGAAGGATAGCATGGGTCCTGGCACGATTCTTGCGAAGCGTACTCAGTTTCGGCCCGCTACAGCAGTGCGCGTTTCTCGGCGGCAATGTGGTCGTTACCTAAAGCGACAAGGTACACTCGCCTGACTCCAGGTGTTGATCGGATCGAAGGGAGAGTTGCCAGAACGCACAGCGAGGCTGAAGCGTTACGCGCAAAAAGAGATTTGGTGGGCCCTGATGGATTCGAACCATCGACCAACGGATATGAGTCCGACTTTCCACTGTTCATGCTGAGACCCAAAGCCTCCGCCAGTTCATACGCGTAAGGCCGTAATGCAGGAATCGCTAAGTGACCGGAGTTAGGGGGCCGTTTCCCCGCCTTCGCCACTCAATATCAGCAAAATAAAGAAACTTCACCAGTCGCGTGACGAGGGGATGCGGTACGCCAGCCGTTTGGCTTTGGCGGTAAACCTCCCGAACTAGAGCTAATTCGTAGCTGAAACTCAAAACTTCGAACAATGGGGGGCGGGACCCCAGTCCCGCGTCGAGGCCCCAGCCTCGGCTTCCAATTCCTTAAGATGAAGCCCGCCAAGGGGCTGGCTGCGGGACAAGGGTCCCGCCCCCCATTGCGCAATTGAACATTAGATACTGGAATCGTATGAGCACACCGCACAAAACGCACGGCGACGGATTCCTGGCGCTGGTGAACGACGCTAAGGCTCGGGTGAAGGAAGTCGACATCGAAGGATACAAGAAGATGCCTCGCGAGGGGCACGTGCTGATCGATACGCGCGAGGATTCGGAATGGTCTGCAGGCCATGCCGAGGGCGCGATTCATCTCAGCAAAGGGATCATTGAGCGCGACATCGAAACCGCGATCCCTGACAAATCCACAACGCTGGTCCTGTATTGCGGAGGCGGCTACCGTTCGGCGCTGGCAGCCGACAATATTCAAAAGATGGGTTACAAGAATGCGATCTCGCTGGATGGCGGGTGGCGAGCCTGGAACTCCGCTGGTCTGCCGGTGGAAAAAGGGTAATCCAGTCGGGCGTACTTATGGTATAACTAAAATTCGTACTAAAGGGATACCCCGTGAAAACTGCGATTTCTGTCGACGACACGCTGCTTGAGAATATCGACCAAGCCGCCCGCGACCTAGGGGTCAGCCGGAGTAAGCTATTCGCACTAGCCGCTGAGGACTTCTTGGAGTTGCTGAAACGGCAGCAGATGGTGGAACAACTGAACCAGGTCTACGACGGCTCGCAAGATCCCATGACGCCCAAAATCAAGGCCTCCATGCGCAAAGTAATTAAGGACCGTTGGTAGGGGAGCGGTGCAAGACCTTCGCCAAGGCCAGGTGTATTGGTACGATTTCGGCCCCTCCAACGGTTCGGCACCGGCAGAACGACACCCCTGCGTTGTGGTGCAGAATGATACTTTCAATCAGACCCGGATCTCGACGACAGTGGTTTGCCTGATTACGTCCAACCTGAGCCGAGCCCGAGCACCTGGCAATGTTCTGCTCGGAAAAGGTGAAGCAAACCTGCCAAAGGCTTGCGCTGTAAATATCTCTCAACTCATGACAGTAGATAAGTCAGAGTTAGTAGAAGAAATTGGGACCCTGTCCATCCAACGGCTGAAGGAAATCAACCAGGGACTTACACTCCTGCTTGAAGTATCCCGCCCGCTAGATCTATTCTCGCCATCCAAGTGACCCAGTCGCCTAACTGCCGACTTCGGAGAGCATGATCCAGATGATGGTGCACAGGCCCAGGTTGGCGAAGAACGCGATCAGCTTAGTGAATCCCGCACCCATAAACTCAAATCGCAGCAGCAGGATCATGCCGAACCCGCCCAACATGATTGCAGGCTCGACCGGCCTCTCCGCCCAGTCCGCAAACATCAGCGCCACCGCGTAAAACAAGAAAGGTACGTTGGAATCGTACCGCTTGCGCAGCACCATATAAAGGCTGACGATGGCCAGCGCGACCACCAGCAGCGCGGTCATGTTTGTCGGTGTCGGATTGAACCACATGCTATTGGAATGCTTCGGACAGAACTGGACAGAACTTTAGCTCTCTGCTAAACCCTCTCAACCGAACCACTTCCAGCCACCGATTCAGGTCCAAGTTCCCAACGGTAGACGGATCAAGTCATACTGTTAACAAGCCATCGGAGCGTGTCGTTCTTGGGGGAGGCATTTCCTAAACATGAAGTTCCTCGCGAAGCTGATCTGCCAGCTTGCGCTACTTGCGCCCGGTGTTCTTGCGGCGGACTACGTCGGCAGCAACGTTTGCCGCGGCTGCCATTCCACCCAGTACAACGCGTTCTACCGCAATCCACACTACAAAAGCATCGCCTCCGGAACTGAGGTGCCTGAAAAGACCGGCTGCGAAGGCTGCCACGGACCCGGCGGCGACCACATCCGCGCGGGCGGCGGCAAGCAGACCATCCCCAACGCGTTCTCGTTGATGCAACCGGCCAAGATCGTGGATACGTGCCTCGGCTGCCACAGCCAAAGCATCTCCCGCGCCAACATCCGCCGTAGTGAACATACGCTGAACGACGTCGTCTGCACCAACTGCCACTCCATTCACAGCTCCACTGCACCGAAATTCCTACTGGCGTCCGGCGCGAATACAGCACAGAAGATCTCCGCCGCGAAACTATCGCAAGCGCCATCCACCCAGCGCGACCTCTGCTATTCCTGCCACACCACGGTTCGCGCTCAGTTTTCCATGCCGTTCAAACATCGCGTGAACGAAGGCGCGATCGAATGCACAGACTGCCACAACCCCCACGGATCTTTCGCCGCAACCTGGAGCATGTCCTCGCGACCGCGCATGGTGGATCAAGTGGAGGGCAACGAACAGCCGTGCCTCAAGTGCCACATCGATAAGCGCGGGCCCTTCGTCTACGAACACGCCGCGGTTCGCGTGGACGGCTGCGCGACGTGCCACGTTGCTCACGGGTCCACCAATGCCCGCATGCTGACCAGACCAGTTACCTTCACGCTTTGCCTGGAATGCCACACAGGATTCTCGACATTTGGGCGTCGTGACGACGGCATTCCACGCCAGACGCCGTCGCATAATATGGCGGACCCCCGATATCAAAACTGCGTGACGTGCCACGTGAAAATCCACGGCTCGAATGGCGATTCGTTCTTCCTGCGATGAGACTAGCCATGACACTTCCCAATGCTGCGAAGTCTTCGTGGTCAGGCTTGTGGATGGTGGGCATGCTCGCGATGTCCCTGCACGCGCAGCCGACCGTCGCACCGACTCCTGAGTCCGCCGGACCCGCGGCAGGCGAAACGCACAGCGGCTACAACTTTCGCCAATCGTTCGAGGTAGGCTATCGCTTCAAAACCGTCGGCGGCAACCAGGATTCTTATCGCAGCATGGTGAACTTCGATAACGGACTCAGCTTGCTTTCGGCGTCGCTATCGGTTCAGTCGGTGGATGGCCACGGAGGCGTGTTCGATCTGATTCAACTCAACGCCCAGGGTCTGGGCAGCGATCCCTACAAGAACGCCCGTCTGCGCATCGAGAAGAACAAGTTCTATCGTTACGACCTCGCATGGCGCTCCAGTGCGTACTTCAACAGCGGAGCCTTCTACGACCCGTACCTGAATTACGCCAGCGGCCAGCACCTGTTGGACACGGTTCGCACCGTGCAGGATCATGACTTCACGCTGTTCCCACAGGGCAACTTCAAGCTCTTCCTCGGATTCTCACGCAACACGCAATCAGGACCCGCACTGACCACTCTGCAGTTGTTCGATGCGCGCGGCGACGAATATCCCTTGTTCGCCAACATCCAGCGCAGACAGAATGAGTTTCGCCTGGGGTTTGAGGCGTCACTCATGGGTTGGAAATTGAACGCACTGCACGGCTGGGTCAATTACAACGAAGCCACGCCTGTGCTGCTCAGTATTCTGTCACAGGGCAACAATCCGCCTTCGCAAGGTAACAATCCGGATGACGCAACCACGCTTTCCTCCTTCAGCAGCCAAGGCCCCTATCACGGCTCCAGTCCTTATTGGCGCATCGTGCTGTTTCGTGAGGCGAAAAAATGGGCGTTTAACGGACGCTTCACCTATGTCGACGGCCGACGTGGATTTGTTCAGGATCAGTCGGCACTGGGAACCGACCGCCTCGGCGGCAACGTCGCGCAGCAAACCATCACAATGGGCAACGCCAGTCGTCCAGCGGCCACCGGCAATGCGACCATCAGCTATTTTCCCTGGTCGAATTTGACGCTAACCAACCAAACCTCGATCTACAACATCCGCATGGATGGGACCTCG
Source organism: Acidobacteriota bacterium (assembly GCA_040007495.1). Classification (GTDB taxonomy): domain Bacteria; phylum Acidobacteriota; class Terriglobia; order Bryobacterales; family Bryobacteraceae; genus Palsa-187. The sequence goes on from JBDTUY010000394.1 coordinate 4,412, forward strand.
GTATTCGCGCAGGTCACCAACGGAGTCCCGATCACGCCCTTCGTTCCGTTCACCTATCTTGGCATTCGCACCATCGCCAACAGCACGGACGCCGATCTGCGGCTCGCGAAGTGGTTCGCCATTCGCGCCAGCTATCAATACTCTACGCGGCGCATTCGCTCGATCGAAGGTCAGAATTTCGCCGTGCCGCCGACGCCCATCGAACAACAGAACGGTCTGCACTCCGGCATACTAGGGCTTCGCATCA
>JBDTUY010000395.1:0-4613 GCA_040007495.1 Acidobacteriota bacterium
GCGGCCTTGGCGATCCCATTCCCGAACGGAACACTACTCTACGACGCGGTTGCGTCGGCAGCGGACGATATTCTGAAGCCCCGCGAAGGACGCAAGGTGATTATCGTGTTGTCGGATGGGGATGATAACGGCAGCCGGTCGACACTGAAGACCGCTATCGAAGCCGCGCAGCGAGCCGACACGCTGGTCTATACATTCCAGATCGCACCGGGACCTTCGCATTGGGCGAGGCTATCGACGGAAACCGGCGGCCACTATTTCCCCTATGGCAGCTCGCTACCCGCCGCGTTCTCAGAAATCCGATACGAATTGCGGAATCAGTATTCGCTGGGCTTCGATCTGCAAGGCACAAAGCCCTTGGTTCGCTCGATCAAGCTACGAACGAAGGATAAGGATTTCATGGTGCAGGCTCGGACCAGCTACTACGTCGCACCCTAGCTGCAGGCGGTTATTTTATGGAGCACGACCAACGAAAACCTCACCAATATCCCGCGACCCGTCATTCATGTAGCATGGATGCTCACCTGAAATAGCGACCTCGCATGGACCTCGACATCTCTCGCACGTTGCAGCTCCGGGATCGCCGCCGATTTCTTGCGCAATTGGCAGCCGCATCCGGTGCGATCACCTCTCTCGCGCTCCCGAGTCTCGCCCAAAACCTTGCCGCTGTTGATCCCAACGAAACCGCCATCTTCAGGACTGCTGTTCGAGTTGTGAACATCCTGGCGACCGTTCGCGATAAGACAGGCAAGATCATTCAGGGCCTGACCAAGGACGACTTCATCTTGGAAGAACAGGGCCACGCGCAAGAGATTCGATACTTTACGCAACAATCCGACCTGCCCATCACCATCGGTCTGCTGATCGACGTCAGTGGCAGTCTCGCGGCGCTTATCGAAGAAGAAAAAACTGTCACTTTGGAGTTCGTGAACGCCGTCTTGCGGGAGCAGGATCTAGGTTTTCTGATCGTCTTCGCCGGCACTGTCTTGATGGAGCAACGGCCAACTTCGTCGCTCGCCGAATTAAGCCGCTCGATCGCTCGTTTAAGGTTCCCGCCTTTCGGGGGGACACAGATCTACGACGCAGTGGTGATGGCTGCGGACGATGTGCTGAAGGCCCGCGAGGGGCGCAAGGTGATCATCGTTCTTTCAGATGGGGAAGATAACAGTAGCAGGGCTTCGCTGACCCACGCCGTCGAAGCTGCTCAACGAGCCGACTCGTTGGTCTACACCTTCCAAATCGGGCCCCTTGGGCCTTCGCGATGGGAGAGGCTATCGACCGAAACCGGCGGACGCTACTTCAAGAACGGTAGCTCCCTTCCTGCGGCCTTCTCTGAGATTCGGAAGGAATTGAGAAATCAGTATTCGCTTGGCTTCGAACCGAAAGCCGCCGCAGCAGGTTTCCGCTCGCTCAAGTTATCCACCAAAGATAAGGCGTCGAAGGTCCAGGCTCGGACCCGTTATTACTACGAACCTTAGCTCCTGACTGTCACCCATCTTTCAACCACTTCCAGGAAAACTCCCGCGCTGTTCGTCAGATCGTCCTCTATCCTCAAGCCAGGAGTTCAGCGCTCAGGTCATCGGAGAGCTGGACCGGTCGAACCCTTAAACAAAATGAAGCGCGGCATTCATGACACTGCCGCGACGGCCCGTCGGTTTTTATCGTGCGCGATGTTGTTAACCAAGCTAATAGATGAGGACCTCAGGGCGAGATTTGATGTGATTACAATGTAAGCATGCGGTCGAATCTTGTGCAGGTCGGCAACTCGCGAGGGGTCAGGATTCCGAAGGCCTTCCTCCAACAGGCCAAGCTGGAAGATGAAATTGAGCGGGAAGTCGTCGGATCTCATGTGGTGAAGCCTTTGCCGCTATGGCCGCGCGCGGCGACGATCGACTCATTGACTCCGATGCTGGCACCGTGACCGATTGGGACGATTCTGAATGGCAGTGGTAACTCGGTTTGAAGTCTACCTGGTTAATTTAGACCCTACGGTTGGTAGCGAAATCCGTAAGACGAGGCTTTGCGTCGTAGTCTCGCCTGATGAAATGAATCGCCACATGCGAACCGTTATCGTTGCGCCCATGACAACGAAAGGCAGCCATACCCAATCCGCGTCGCCTGCACATTTCAGAGAAAGTCGGGGCAGATCGTACTCGATCAACTGCGAACGGTGGATCAGATTCGGCTAGTCAAACGACTCGGGAAGCTCTCTCCAAAGCAATCCGCAGCGGTTCTTGAGGTACTCGCCAAATTGTTCGCAGAATAAATTGACGTGGCGTGAGCTTTCCGTCGTTCGGATCCGTGACCGGACAGCTTGCACCGAGGCTTAGCCTCGCAACGATAACCGGACTAGAACGCCTACCCCCGCAACCTGAGCAACTCCCCCGCAGTCAAATAACGCCACTCACCTGTCGCAAGCTTTCCCAACTCAACCCCGCTCACCGCGACCCGAATCAACCGCAGCACCGGGAACCCTACACTCGCAAACATCCGCCGCACCTGACGATTGCGGCCCTCAGTCAGCGTGATCTCCACCCAGCAATCCGGAATCTGCGCGCGATACCGCACCGGAGGATCGCGCGGAGCAACCACGGGCTGCGGCTCCAGCACGCGCGCATTGGCAGGTTTCGCCATGTAGTCTTGCACCCGCACGCCGCTACGCAAAGACCGAAGGGCTTCCTCCGTCGGAAGCCCTTCTACTTGGGCCCAATACGTTTTCTCGTGCTCAAACTTCGGATGCGAGACGCGATGCTGTAGAGCGCCATCGTCGGTCAGGATCAGCAAGCCTTCGCTATCCTTGTCCAGTCTTCCGACCGCATAAACATTGGGGACGGGGACCAACTCTGCCAGCGTACGATGACCTTCCTCCGCGTCATCCGTAAACTTGCTGACCACGCCATACGGCTTGTGGAGCGCAATGTAGGCGGGCGCTCGCCGAATCCGGGCACTCACAAAGGAACGACGACGTGCGTCAGGATGTCCTTCAAGACTCCCTCTGCGGCCTCGACCGAAGACTTGCCCAACGCGGCACGCGAATGCACCATGACACGATGCGCGAACACCACAGGAACCAACGCTTTGATGTCGTCCGGAATCGCATAGTCGCGACCATCGAGTGCTGCCGACGCCTGTGCCGCCCGGTACAGGGCCTGCGCCCCGCGCGGACTCACGCCCATGGAGAACGCTTCGTGCGTTCGCGTTCGCTCCACCACGGCCAAGATGTAGTCCACCAACGAATCGTCCACCGTCACCCGAGCAACGTCTTCCTGCAACTGCATCAACTCCGCGCCCGTCAGCACAACGGCTGAACGCGATAGCCCTGAAGCGGCAGGCCGCCCCGCTTGCCGCACGATATCGCGCTCTGCGAGAAGATCCGGGTAACCGATGCGAATGCGCATCAGGAATCGGTCAAGCTGAGACTCCGGCAGCGGATAGGTCCCATGATGTTCGACAGGATTCTGCGTCGCGATCACCATGAACGGCTGCTCCAATGGATACGACCGTCCGTCCATTGTCACCTGACCTTCGTTCATGGCTTCCAGCAGTGCCGATTGCGTCTTGGGCGTCGCGCGATTGATCTCATCGGCCAGCAGGAAACTCGTGAAAATCGGCCCAGGCTTGAACTCGAACTCCTGGGTGTGCGCGTTATAGATGGTGACGCCAGAGACATCGCTCGGCAGCATGTCGGACGTGAACTGGATCCGATGAAACCGTGCATCCACCGCTCGCGCCATCGCGTGAGCCAAAGTGGTCTTGCCCACCCCCGGCACATCTTCAATCAACAGGTGCCCACGTGCCAACAAACAAGTGACGGCCAGCCGGACCACGTTGGCCTTACCCTGCAGCGCCTCGCTCAACACGGATTCCAACTCCGGCAATCGGGCGAAAGATGGGGGCGTGTGAAGCACTGGCTGCCGTTGAAGCATGCGCTTACATCATATCGAAACAATACGCTGGAAGTACTGGTTTGATAAATACTTGCGCGAGCGAAATCAGGCAGGCAACTCGACTTCGATCTCTTGTATCGTCGCGCCTGAGGACGGGTCTGGACCCATACGCTCGAAGTAAAACCGGATCGCGTCACTCGCCCGCGTGGTTAATTCTTCAGGAGTCTCCGCAGTGACCACAATGGTGGGCAACTCCGGCACGTAAGCACTGTAAGCTCCAAGTTCGCCTTCGAGCACAATCGAGTACTTCCGGGTCATGTCTTGGGTTCCTTTATACCAGTTTGGCGCAAATCGGGCGGAGCTAACAAGAGTTTGCTCGGCCGCGCCGTGTGTTAGCCCCGTGGCGTAAGCCCGGGGATTGGCCCAAAACTACCTACGTTCGCACGAGCCGCTTCTTCATCACCACAGCGCCCAAGCCCAGTGCCAGCAGCGACCACGTGGTGGGTTCGGGGGTCGTCGTGACACTGCCGCCGGTAATCAAAGCGCTGATGCCGATGCCATTGCAGGAGGGTGCGGTGCTGCAAATCCCCTTAGCGCCGCCGGTGCTGGTGTATGGGTCAAACAGCAGGATGGCTCCCCCGCCGTTCGTAAGAGGGAAATCGAAATCCAGCACAAGGCCATGTGCGTTTGCGAGGTCGGCTGCATTGGAATCGACAAACCACGAGT
>JBDTUY010000396.1:0-4605 GCA_040007495.1 Acidobacteriota bacterium
ATGGATATCAAAGGCTTCGCGCAAAGCGCCCCGCCGTAAATCGCCGTCGATCAGGAGTGTGCGCTGACCCTGCTCCGCGTGGGCGGCTGCAAGATGTGCCGCCGTTGTGGTTTTACCTTCACTCGGAGCGGCGCTAGTCACCAGTAGTGACCGGTATCTATGATTCACATTCGCTAACAGAATCGAGTTGCGAAGTGTTCGGACGCTTTCCGCGAATCCACTTGATTCCCGTTCGTGTATGGCCGCGTCTGACTCGCCCGGATTTGATGCGAGCATCCTTCGTTCCCCGCCACCCTTCATCAGCGGCAGACTCCCGATGACTTCGGTGCGCAATGTACGTGCAACCTGCTCGGGATCGCGAATGGTCTTGTCCAACAAGTCGGCGATTACGGCCCCCCCAATGCCGATCAATCCGGCAAACAGGAAGCCAAGTAATAGGTTGAGAGGAATGTTGGGGAACACGGGCTTCAGTGGGGGACGGGCCGCGTCAGCAATTCGAATCGCACTATTGTGAAATCCTGCATTGATGCCGGCTTCCTTGATGCGGCGCATGAGTTCGTCATACAGAGTCTTGTCGCCGTCGGCCTCACGCTTGAGTGATTGATATTCAAAGCTGCGGCTGTTGATCTTGTCGAATTCAGTCTTGGCTGCCGCTACTGCTTCACCCGCCATTTGCTCGCGGCGCTCACTCTCTTTGAACTCGATCTCTACCCGCCGGACGATATCGGTCCTGGTCGCGTCAAAGGCGATTTGAATTTGATCGAGCGTCGCTTGCGCTCTACGATACTCAGGGTGGTTGGCTCCGTAGTAGGCCTTAATCTCCGCAAAACGTTCGCGTGCTTCGTTGGCACGTTCTGACAGCTTGCGAAGAGACTCCCCCTGGGGTGTTGCTAGCGCTGCCTCCAGTACGCCACCCTTGACCGAATCATTGGCCGCTTCGCGCTTTAGCCGCTCACTTTGTGCGCTGGTGTAATCGGTATTCAGCTGCAAAAGCCTTGAGGCGATGATATTGGTCTTTTCTTCGGGATTTACAAGGTTCAGTTCGCGTTCAAAGGCGGCCAGGGCCATTCCGGATCGCTCCATTTTGGCCTTAAGCTCTTCGAGTTGGCGTTCCATGAAGCCCGCCATGCTTGCCGAACTGTTCACGCGGATGGTGAAGGTGTGCTCCAGATAGGACTGCGAGATTGCATTCGCAGCATCGGATGCCAGTTGTGGGTCGGTCGACTGATAGTTGATCAGCATCAGGTAGGTGTTGGGTGGGCGCGTCACCTTTAGCTGCTTTAGCATGACCGGAGCGGCCTCGCTTCTTGCAGATCCGTCCGCGGAAGCCTGACCTTCCAATTTGCGCAAACTGAATTTTCGGTCAACGGGACGCAGTACGGAGTCAGACTCGACCAACTTCATCTGTGTCGCAAGGAATTGGTCGGCATCGCCAGGCGCGCTGCGCACCGAATCTTGTCCCACTACGTCGGACGGCGTCTGGCGATCGATATCAATGGTCGCGGTTGCTTCGTATAACGGAGTCAGACGAAGGGAAACCATCAGCGTCGCGAATAGCACGACCGCGCAAAACGTGAGGATCTTCCAGCGATATCGCCTTAGTATCCATAGATAGTGAGATAGAGGTACGCGAACTTCTTCAGGCTCTTCATCGGAGCCGTTAAAGGCGTTCGCATTTAGAGGCGGCGCGTAGGCCCGCGCCACTTCGAGCGCCGGGAGAGGTTTGAATTCGTTGGAGGTCATGAAAATAGTTGGCGGTAGAGAAACGGATTTCAGATATGAGTTGGACAACCGAGGTGGAATGTTACGGATGCTACGGTTTGACGGCAAGGATGAGGGCACCGGATGCCGTTCCCGCGCCGAAGGAGACGATCTTGTCAATCACGCTCGCTCGTAAACGCCCAGCGCGGTTGTCGGGCACATAAAGGATGTCACCTGGAGTTAGCGGGACGTCGGGACTCTTGCGATCCATGATCTTGCGCAGAGGCACCATCACTTCCTGCTTTTCCGCACCCTCGACCGGTCTATAGATGTAGGCTTCGTTCATAGCGAAGCGCGACAGGCCTTCGGCCAAGGCCAGGGCCTTTAGCAAGGTCATGCCGCTGGTCGCGGCCGTCGGGAATGCTCCGGGCTTCATCACGTTGCCAACTACAAATACTTTGCCGATCTCCGGTACCCGGACTTCTTCTCCACCTTGCAGCGGTATGTTGGAGGCGGGATCACCCAATTCAATCAGACTCTTGATTGCAACTTTCTTGCTGAATGCGGCCCCGTTCGCCGACGCCGCACGCGTGATCAGAATCTCGCCACCCGCTTCCGTCGACAGGCCCTCGGCTCGCGCCAGCGCGTCCAATAGTGTGGTTGGCGCTGTGATCTGAAACGTAAGAGGTCGTCGGACCGAACCGACCACACTGATGGGGTGCGTGGCGTACTCCGCGATGTTCACAGTCACATCAGGATCGACCAGGATTTGCTCGGCAGCCAGGGCCACTGCGATCCTTTTCTCCAATTCCGAGGGCATTATGCCCCGAGCCGGAATCGGCTCCTTCAACATTGCAAGCCGAATGGTCCCATCCGGTGCGACGCGCGAGGTTCTCGTCAGCTCGGGTGCACCGTACACCGACACCGAAAGCAGATCACCGATACCGACAGGCTGAGCCGGAAGGTTGGCTCGAGCCTCGCCGCTGGTCGGGCGTTGCTGCGCCTGCAAGGGGCTCACCGCAGTGAGCAGCGCATAAAACGTAAGAATCGAGATCGAAATGCCGGCTACAAATCTCATATGGATGTCCTTGGTCTGCTTGGAATGCTCTTGTGTGAATACTGTTCAACAACTAAGCCCGCGCTGCGGCTCGTCGTAGGGGAACGACCATGCTGGGGTCGATTTCCGCTGCAATGGAGCGTTGGAGAAGCTCAACTCCGACGATGAGCCTCGTTCCGTTTCCGTCTCGCAGCAGAGTACCCTCGATTCCCTTCAAAGGACCCTTTTCGACTAAAACTCGATCTCCGGCCTTAAGAAATGGCCACGGACTCAGGTTCGCCTTGGACGCGACCATCGCCTGAATTTCGGCGACATCGCGATCTTCGAGCGGGGCCACGATCCCGCCAAACCCGACGATTCGCATCACGCCGGGTGTGTCCTCGACATTCATGCGCTCGCCAGAAGAGAAGCGGCAGAACACGTATCCGGCGAATAGAGGCAGTTCGATTTCCTTGATCCGGTCCGACCATCTCCGCTGGCTTCGAAAGGTCGGCACCAGCGTTTCCCATCCTCTTGCATGTAGCTGGAACTCAAGCTTGCGCTCATGTTGATGCTTGACCACCAGCGCGTACCAACGGGGAGTTTCGACTTCGAAAACAGTGTTTTTGGACATAGCTCACGCACTGTGAGTCACAGGAACTGGGTATTTCAGAACAGTTCGTTCGTAAGACACACGAACCAACTGCCTGACAATTTGTGGGTTTGTTAACCCTTTCGTCTCAAGCGGATTCGCCTAGGGCAAATACGCAGGGGGAGGGCAATGAAGGAATGGAGGGGTGCAAAAAGGGTATGCGTTCAGCTTTGGCACTAGCGCCAGAACTGATACCACTTGGCCGACCCATGATTTTCCGCGTCGGTTTCAGATCGAGACGGAGTTGGTGCCATCGGTTTGCCCTTGAGCGCTGCTTCAGGATTAACGATGCAGAGCATGTCGGCCAGCCCGTCGCCATAATTCTCGCGGAGCCATTGATGGGCCAGGTCCATTACCGGGGGACGATGCTCCAGGTCATGCGCATCACTGGCTATAATATGGACCAGGTCACGATTTAGCAGTTCACGTGAAAAAGTCTCAGCGCGGCGTCCGAACTTGCCTGTCAAACTGTTGGCCGTGACTTGAACTCTGGCACCCTCTTCGACCCACGCTGCGATCTTGTCGATCCTTTGGCGCAGCAGGTCATTGCGTTCCGGATGCGTGATGATCGGGATCATCCCAGCCTCGGCGAGGCGGGCGAAAATCTCCGCAGTGTTATGGAAAATCAGGAGATCGGAGAACTCAACCAGGAGATAGTTCTTCTGATTGAGGGTATATTTCCGCGGATTGGCCACGGCGTCCTGAATGTTGTCGTAGCTCAGGTGGAAGTCGCAGCCCAGGTACAGTCGAACCCCGGTCCCGGCGGCATCCAACTGTGCAAGCCGTTCCCGATTTACATCGGGCAGATACTTATAAGTGGGATTCGCGTGGGGAGTACAGATCAGATCCGTCGTCCCATGCTCGGCTGCCATCCGCAGCATAGCGAGCGAGTTTTCAAACGTAGGGGAGCCGTCGTCCAACCCGAACAGCACATGGCTGTGAATATCGATCAAACTACGATTTTACCGTATCCGACCTGGGTCGGAGCCTCGGATATCTACTAATCGCAGTATTTCCGTTCTGGGACTTCCCAAAACGAGACCTAGGCCTTATGCATGTATTTGACGTACGACTTGTAGATCAGAAGATTCGGAGCGCCATCGCGATTCACCTTTAGGCAGTGCTTGTCATACCACTCAATCACGCCGGTAAGGGTTTCTCCGTCCTTCAAGACGATCGTCATCGGAGTCTTCGACTGCATCTGCTTGATCGACCA
>JBDTUY010000397.1:0-4603 GCA_040007495.1 Acidobacteriota bacterium
CAGGATCGCCAGCGAGGTCAGAATCGAAAGCGGGATCGACACGCATACAATCAGCGTGCTTCTCCAACTGCCCAGGAACAGCAGAATCATGACGCCAGTCAAGACCGCCGCTGCGGCTGCTTCCTTGACGACGCCTGAGATCGCGGAGCGGACGAATACCGATTGGTCAAACAGCAGCGCGATATCGATACCCGGCGGCAGTGTAGTCTTTATGCGCGGCAGAACATCCTTCACCCTTTGCACCACGTCGAGAGTGGACGCGCCGCCGTTCTTGATCACGCTCATCAACACGCCGCGCGTTCCGTCATGACGAACAATGTTCTGTTGTATCGTGAATCCGTCGTGCACATGGGCCACATCGCGCACGTATATGGTGCTGCCTTTGACGGTCTTGATAGGAAGCTGGTTGAACTGCTCAATTAGATTGGGTGAATTGTTCAACTCCACGCGATATTCCCGATCGCCGATCTTGGCGCTACCGGCGGGCATCGTGACGTTCTGCGCCGCCAGCGCAGCGGAAACATCCGCCGGGGACAGGTTATACGAGTACAATTTCTGTGGATTCAAATCCACCATCACATTGCGAGATTTGCCGCCGTAGGCCGATGGTATGCTGGCTCCCTGAATCGTGGCCAACTGGGTCCGCACGAAATTTTGACTGATGTCGGAGACTTCCTGTTCGGTGAGTGTCTCGCTTGAAAGGCCGATCTGCAGCACCGGGACGCTGGCCGCGTTGTAGCGGATCAGGTTCGGGGGCCGTGCTCCGTCGGGCAGGAATCCTACTAGGCTCGCGGTTTGGGATGTTGCTTGCGCCACCGCAGCTTCGATCTTGGCTTCCGGGTGGAAGAAAATCCGGATGATCCCCAACCCCTGCATGGTTTGCGACTCGATATGCTCAATGTCGTTCACCGTGGTAGTCATGCCGCGTTCGGATCGCGTGGTGACCAGATTAGCCATCGTGTCCGGCGTCAGGCCGCCGAACTGCCAGATTACGCTAACGATCGGAATATTGATGTCCGGAAAAATGTCGGCGGGCATCCGGAAAATCGAGACGGATCCAGCCAAAATGATCGCGAGCGCCATGACCACGAACGTATAAGGACGGCGAAGCGCTAATTGGACGATCCACATGTAAGCTACTTCATATTAGATCGCAGTTGAGGCGGTCGGCTCTATAGTGTCCACAGGCTAGTTTTTAGAGCCATTTAGCATCTTCCGCGGGCGAATTGTGCCCGGCAAGCTTGGGTCCATCGGATGGAGTTATGGTTGAGTCTATGAAGTCTTACCGCAAGGAACTGTGGTTTGAGGTCCCCACCCGCCGGGCCTTCGTGAACATCACTTCGCAGGTCGAGGCGTGCCTGCGGGAAAGCGGCATTTCCGAGGGACTCATTCTGGTAAACGCGATGCACATTACGGCATCGGTGTTCATCAATGACGACGAACGCGGCCTGCATCAGGACTATGAGCGGTGGCTGGAGGCGCTCGCGCCGCACGAGCCGATCGCACAGTATCAACACAACCGTACGGGAGAAGACAACGCCGACGCGCACATGAAACGGCAGATCATGGGACGGGAAGTCGTGGTGGCGGTTACGAAAGCCAAGCTCGACTTCGGACCCTGGGAACAAATCTTCTACGGCGAATTCGACGGTCGCAGACGCAAACGTGCTCTCGTCAAGATTATCGGCGGTTAAGCAGGATCAACCTCAAGTGCTCACTACCTGTGAGTCTGAATATAGTCCTGGGCAAACTTCTTGAGCGCCGGACTGGTCATGCCCAACTGCGTAGCTTCTTCAGCCGCGCGGTCCGTGTCCCATTTATCAATCAGCGCTCGCTTGATCATCCACATGGCCGCGGCCCGGTTCCCCGTAGCGCAGTGAATGAACGCAGGCTGGTTCTCTTTCTGGGTGATCACCTTCATGAATTGATCCGCAACCGCCGGGTCCGGCATGCTGCCGTTGAACGGGATGTGCACGAAACGGATACCAGCCGCCTTGGCTGCCGCAGTTTCCGCTTCAATGTTGGCCCCCTGTTCACTGGCCAAACGTAGATTGATCACCGATGCAAATCCCATTTTCTTGATGCCGGCTAAAGACGCAGGCGTCGCAGCTCCCGCGCACGCGACCGTAGTCTCCACCTGAGCAAAGTTCGTGACTCCCTCCACGGTTGATTTCTTGACTGGTGTCTGAGCAGCGGCGCTCCAAGCGCCCATCGTCAGGCCGAAGGCACAGAATAGTATGCCAGTAGCATGTGAATAGAACGGTTTCATTTTGACTAAATCCCCCTTTGTCCAGCCTAGCCGGCCACCAACGAGTAGCCTCGTTCCTGCGCGCGGCTTACCGCCACAATTCCGGCCGGGACCATTCGAGCGTTGCCAATGAGGTTCGCTTTTAGCTCGTCGTTGATCGTGTTTGCGTTGCCGCCCGTGGCCTTGGAGATTGCTGACGCTACTCCCATCGTTGCAACCGAGCATATGGCAAACTGAACACCCTGGCTGGTGAGGGCATCCAAAGTAGTACCCCAATTCGGCAACTGCGTGCCGTAATCTCGCGCGTTGAAGAGATTGGTCTTGGGCGCACCCTTGGTCTTTGGATCCTCGAAAGAGGATCGAGTCGCGATCGGAGCTCCGTACTTCGCCCACATGGCATCGTTAAAACCAAATGCGGTCGATTGGTGGCGCAACACAACCACTATCGCTAGATCACTATTCTGAAGCCCGTAATCGGTGCGGTTGACCAGCATATAGTTGTTCGCAAACAACGCCGCGCTGCCCAGACTGTTCGCCCCGGTCGTATCGAACACCAGGCGATGTTTACCCGGCAATTCGTCCAGCCAGTTGTCCTGGTCATGTCGTGCAGGCTCCCAGCGGGTGGGTGCTGCCTGCTTCACCTGTCCCAGTGCGGTGCCGCCTAAGGCTACTGCGGCCAGGGAAGCTGCCCCCGCAGGAAAACGTGTCAGAAATGATCGGCGCTCGGAAGCGATGGGTGTTTGCTTGCTCATTAGGGACTCCTTTGAAGTTAGAACAAGACCGGTCAAAGGCCGAAACCATTCTACACTTGCGGGCGACGGAATGCGTCATTGGTTGCGCAATATCTTCCCGGTCTGTGCTGAAGGGACAGTCCTTTCAGGTTCTGGTCATTGAGGAAGAATGTGATTTCGACAGAACCCAAGTCTGGCCACGAACGTGCTTCAGTAGTTACTTGCGCGTCTGAATTCTCCGCTGTTGCCAGATGCGGTACAGGCGATGGGGAACCCTCTGTTACTGAATAGAGGCTATGGCTAAATAAGCCGAGTCTGAATAAATACGGATGGTATGCCGATACTTGCTATTATGAACTTCTGTCGTCAGAACAGAGCGGAATCGGGATCAACGCAGCCAAAGTGACACACACCGTTTTAGTGGTTGAGGACAACGAGGCTGACGTAGAACTGTTACGATATTTTCTACGGTCGGGTCCGAATGTAACTCACTTGGTGATCGCAAACGACGGCGTCGAGGCGCTTCGTATGTTGCGGGGGGAGCCGCCATTTGAAAAAGCTCTTGTGCCGAGTATGATCCTGCTGGATCTAAACCTTCCGCGCAAAGATGGACGTGAGGTGTTGGTGGAACTGAAGGGGGATCCCGACCTTTGTCAGATTCCCGTGATCGTACTCAGCACCTCCGACGCACCCTCCGATATTCGTCAGGCCTATGCACTGCACGCCAACTGCTACTTGCGGAAGCCCGCCGATGCTGACGATTTCGAGCGTACGGTTCGCGGTATCGAAGAGTTTTGGCTAAACATAGCCAAACTTCCTCCGCGAGTTCTAACTCGGATTTAGCTTGTCGGCCGGTACGGAAGTTCGCTGGAATGGTAGTTCAATAGTAAAGCGTGCTCCACTTCCTGTCGATTCCGCCACCAGGCGGCCGCCCGCAGATTCTACCCAACCTCGGGCGATGGAGAGTCCCAATCCGAAGCCGCCGCCAACTGCCGATAGCCGCTGAAAAGGTTGGAATAGCCGGTCTGTCAACATCGGATCCCAACCCTCGCCGTTATCCTCAATCTGGATGCGGAGCCTGTTTTCGGGGGCCTGCTCTCCCTGAATTCGGATCTCCAACTGGCGTCCGGTTGGTCGAAACTGAATCGCATTCCGTAACAGTTCGCCGATGACGGCGTGCATTTTTAGAGGCACCAAAACGGCTGGAAGCGACACCACGGTTACACAGTCGGCAAGCTCATGCTGCTGTTGGATTCGCGCACTTAAGACCACCGTCTCTAATTCTTGAACATCGTTCCAAAGCAGGTCATAACCTGTGCTGGTGGATTCGGCCAAGCCTCGCAATCCCTCCATCAACCGGGTCAAGTCTTTCTGCGAGGAGGTTATGGCCAGTAGATGAGTCCGCATGTCGGGACCAATCGAATCGCCCATTTCGCGCTCCAGGAGTTGGGCATGGGTTATCCCTTTGCGAGCCAGAGACCGAACGTCGTGAACTAGGTGGTTCAATACCGTCGGCCAATCTACGATCATTCCGACTCTCCGGCTGTCGCTTCCATAGTTGACTGCGATGCTTGTCGTGCGGCGCGACGAGGGCGGCCGCGGCCCAGCGGCGGACCTGTTCAAA
>JBDTUY010000398.1:0-4580 GCA_040007495.1 Acidobacteriota bacterium
AGCAACGCTTCCAAACTCTGACTCATGTTCCTTCTGCCTCTTTCTCGGGGGTTTTAGTAAAAGTGGACCTAATTTATTAGCGTAACACCCCTCGCCCCCCATCCCTATCAACTCAACAGAATGTCCCCTTCACCTCAGGTGATAGGGCTGTGTGCCACGAAAAAAGCCCCGGATTAGCGCCTTTTGCGGGCAAGCTATCCGGGGCCGGTGGAACAACAGATCTACTCTTAAACCTACGGGAGCTTCGCGGTGCCGTCGAGCGCATACAGCAACAATCGAGGATTCACTGGTTTAGGCGCGTTCGGATTCGGCGGTCCAAATCCACCACCTGCGGCTCCACCCTGTCCAACCTGTATCGCTACATACTGCTTGCCGTCGACCATGAAAGTCATGGGAGGACCCATGCCGCCCGGGACGCCGACCTTCAACTCCAGCAGCTTTTCGCCTTTATCGGCTGAATACGCGTAGATCGTACCAGACGTGGCTTGAATCACGATGCCGCTTGCTGTTGCAACCGTGCCGCCGCCAATAGCGGAGCCACCGGGAACCCGCCAGCGCTCTTTGCCCGTTGATGGGTCGTAAGCCATAAGGAAGCCACCGTTGAAGTCGGGGCCGATGGCGTTGAGAGCCGGACGTTGTTTGGCCGCTGCCACTGGGGGAGCTGGAGGTGCGGTGGCTGCAGCCGCCGCAGCGGCCGCACGAGCAGCCGCAACTTCCGGTGAAACATTTTCAGCAGCTGCACCGCCTCGACCCGCTCCGGCAGCAGGTGCGGCACCGGCCGGTGGAGCTCCTCGCCCGCCGCCACCGCCGCCACCGAATACGATGCCCATGTTCTGTCCCTGGGGCTTATACTCGAAACTCGGCTGAACAGCATACGTAAAGCCGCCTCCCGATTGACCGCTGACGTACAGCAATCCGAGTGTCGGATTGAAACTCATCGGCGACCAGTTGTGCGCCCCTCCCGGACCCGGCGTGATGTTGACGGATTCGGTCTCGGAGTACTTGGCATCGGGATTGATAATCGGCCGACCCGTCGATTCATCCAGGCCCAAGGCCCAATTGACTTTCGCGAAGGGTTTGCCCGAAATGAACTTGCCGTTGGTGCGGTCCACTGTATATAGGAAGCCGTTTTTGTTGGCTTGCATGATCACTTTGCGTTTAACGCCCTTAACCGTCACCTCGGCCAACAGCAGGTGCTGCACGCTGTCGTAATCCCATTCATCGCCCGGCACCATCTGGTAATGCCATCGATACAAGCCGGTGTTCACATCCACTGCCACAATCGAAGCCGCATACAGCAGATCGAAGCCCTTCGACACGCGCGTGTCTTCCGACCATGGGCCGGCGTTGCCCGTACCGAAGTAAACCAGCTCCAATTCCGGATCGTAGGAAATGGCATCCCAAACCGGGGCACCACCGCCACCGACGATATTCTTGGGCCAGGTGGCCGCCGCCTTGATCAGGCCCGGGTCCGTGTCACCGGGACCAGGCACCGTATAGAATTTCCAGGCTTGGTGGCCGGTTTTGGCGTCGAATGCAGCGATGAAGCCACGCACCGGATACTCACCTCCGGACACGCCAATGATCACCTTCCCCTTGGCCATGCGCGGAGCCATGGTCAGCGTGTAGTTATCTTTCGGATACGCGACCCGCGTCTCCCACACCGGATTACCGGTCTCTTCGTCCAACGCAAACAATCGCCCGTCGACAGACGGAGCGATGATCTTGCCGTCGTACATGGCGATGCCGCGCTGCACCACACCGCAGCAGATTTTGGGCTGCACCGTGGTCCGGTTGACTTCCGGATCCCAGCGCCATTTTTCCTTGCCGGTACGGAGGTCAACGGCAAACACGATGCTCCATTGCGTGATGGAATAAATCACTCCGTTATGCACCAGCGGCGTCGCTTCCTGGCCTCCACCACCGGGACCCACTTCAAAGGACATCGCCAGACCCAGTCGCGAAACGTTCGACGCATTGATCTGGGTCAGCGGCGAGTACCGGGTCTCCTGTGGCGTGAAGCCGTAGCTGAGCCAGTCCGTGCCATTACTCAGCGCGGCCGTGCGCAACGCAAGGTCATCCACTATACCCGGACGCCTTCTGGCCGCCGGAGCTTGTTTCGCGGCTTGCGTAGCCGACTTAGCGGCAGGCGGCCGCTTCGCTTGCTTAGCGGGCTGCGGGGCCTGTGCAAGAGCCGTATACACAATCAACGTGGACGCAGCAATCAGCAGCGATGGCAGTAGCGCTGGACTACGTAGATACATGATTCAAATCCTCCTAGCGGCATGCTGGCAGTTTGAGCCTAGCAATGGTGCGTAAAATGGCACCACACTACGCTATCACCGGACGATCAACTTGAACAACCACCCCTTTAATGGGCGACTGAACCAACCTGCCTATCGAAGGGCCAGCCGGTTCCCTTTGGTTCCCGGTCCGTCCACAGCTTGTATCGGCTCGATCTTGCCGTCCTTATTGGACATTAACTATGTGGACATCCAGCCAGCGGTCGGGAAGGTTGATGAGCGGGGCCGCCACTCCCAGTTCGATCAGCGTTAAAAGTTATGGTCTACTCTGCACCACTTGTTGGCCTAGCCTGCTACCTCTTACTTAACACTTCAGTACCCTAGCCGCAAGACCAGGCTCCTTCGGTAAATCAAAAGTTTTGGAAAGTTCTACCTAGGAATGACCCCAGCCTAGTACTGTTCTCCTAAGGCTCTTACGGCCTCAAAAGTCCCTTTTCGGATTGTAAGCTACTGCTGTAGAGCGACTTAGCATCAGAGGAACCTTAGAACTGATGTCCCGGTACTATGGCCTTCCACGGCCTATACATATGCCCTAGCACGTTGAACCTTAATGGAGTTAGGTATTGACAGCTTACCGGACTATAGGCCATACTTACCAAGTACTGAACTGCGGTCTTTGGATATTTGTAAACTGCAGTAGGGCGTTGGGTTGGATGATTCACCGGCTCACGCCTTTGGTATAAAGCTTTTAAAAAATTCGTTCCGGAGGAAATTCAATGAAAAAACTTCTACTAGCAGCGATGGGAACCATGCTTTTCTCGTCCCTCGCGTCCGCTACTCTCGTTAGCTTCACCACGGGCACCACGCCGCTTAGCTGCGGATTGGCATCCTTTTGCACGCAGAACGGCAGTGGTACGAGCCTCAGCTTCGCTAACAACGGCTATGTATTGCAGGTTACTTACGCCGTCAACACCGAAACTAATTTGGACGCAACCCTTGGGTCAAACACCAGTTGGGGCTTTCTGATTCCGACCATCACCCAGGTAGGCAATGGCGCGGCGATTTTCGATCTGACCGGCGCAAATCTCCAGGTCACCATCATTCCTGGTGCTGCTCCCGCACTGGGCGGCGATTTGACGCAAGCCATCTTCGGCATCGCGACTTTTTCGGGTAGCCTAGGCGACAATGCTGGCGTTTTCAGCGGCATCGCGCGCGTCCTGTTCTCCGCCCCGACCACCCCGAACCTGGTTGGCCCCGCAAACGGCGTAATCAACGTGACCGTTGAACAGCCGGCCCCGGGTTTCGGTGTCAGCATCAACAACGTGACCTCTCTTCAGGGTACGATAACTGCTCCCAATCCTTCCACTGCAACCCCGGAACCGTCCAGCTTGCTGATGATGGGTTCGGCTCTGGTCGGTTTGGGCGCGCTGAAGTTCCGCAAGCGTAGCTAGTTTTAAAGTTCCTCCAGTAGTAAACTCGCCGGGCTCGCAAGAGCTCGGCGTTTTTGCGTTTTAGCGGGGTGTGTTTGGTTGGACACATAGCTCCAAAACAGCGAAATCCTCCCTCCGTCTGGTAGCATGAATATTACCCCTTCATACCGGTCCTGCAGATAGCAGAGCCGTCCCCAAACCGGTGTTCTGAAGACGCGCTCAATACAATCACATGATTCGAAGTTTTCAAGGCACAAAACCCGAAATCGCCGCATCCGCATATGTGGACCCGGCGGCCGTTCTAATCGGCAAAGTGACCGTCGGGGAGCGCTCGACCATCTGGCCCTGCGCGACTCTACGCGGCGACATTGAGCGCATCCGAATCGGCAATGAATCGAGCATCCAGGAAGGCACCGTAATTCACACCGACGCCGGTTTCCCGACCACGATCGGAAATCGCGTCACGGTCGGGCATGGTGTGGTCCTTCACGGTTGCACGGTTGAAGACGACGCCCTGATTGGCATCGGCGCGATTGTGTTGAATGGGGCGAAAATCGGCAGTGGAGCCGTAGTGGCCGCCGGAGCTTTGGTCCCCGAAGGAATGCAGGTCGAGCCGAACATGTTGGTAATGGGCGCCCCGGCCAAACCCCGTCGAGCGGTCAGCGACGAGGAGAAGGCTCGGTTTCAGAAGGGTGCGGCCGCGTACGCGGAACGTGCTGCCATGTACAACGCAGAGAACTACTAAGTGAACCCCCTCAAAGCGGTTAAAGGCACACGCGACATTCTGCCGCCGTCAAGCGCGACGTGGAACCACGTCGAAAAGGTCGCGCGCGAGGTGTTTCGCACGTACAACTATCAGGAGATCCGCACCCCGATCTTCGAGGAGACCGCTCTGTTTGCGCGCGGC
>JBDTUY010000399.1:0-4536 GCA_040007495.1 Acidobacteriota bacterium
TGTCCAGGAAACTGTTGGCCTGCGAATTGCTGACCCGGAAACTGAGGCTGGAACGCTCCGGAAGTTTGCGCTCCTCCTGGCAGCGCGATGCCGTTGGGCAGTCCGCCGGGCAGTCCGAAGCCAGGCTGATTGGGCAGATTCTGGCCATTCTGCCCCGGGAAACTGTTGGGCCCTTGCACCACACCCGGAGGCAACTGGCCGTTGAGCGCAGCCTGCCCTTGGGATGCACCAAACCCGGAAAAGTTTTGGCCGTTTGGCAGCGTTGTATCGCTAGGCCTTTGCAGTGCTGCGGCGTTAATGGTGGGCCCTTGATCCTGTGTGGTGGTGGACGCGGTGGTGGTCGCACTCTGACCATTCACGTCGGGTGGTTTTTCTACCAGCGAATCGGTCAGCTGTGTGCCGTTGCTGTGGACCAAGCGCCATTCGTCTTTGCCGGTGTAGGGGTCTTTGTACTTTCGCCGCAGGTACCGCTTGTTGTTGGTGTCTTCCAGCGCCGCGATGGTGGCAGGGTAGCCGCCGGTTGCCTGGCGGAACAACGTGATCGCGCGAATGTACTGCTCGCCACGATCGATCAACAGTTGCTCTTTTTCACGCTCCGACTCAAACGCATAGCGAGGCAGTTGAATGTACAGCATCATGGCGATCGAAGCCGCCATCAAGAACACCAGCAGCAGCACGAACCCGCTCTGATCCTGTTGTCGACGCTTTGCAATTCGCACGGCTGACTCCTGACGTTCTAACTACTACCTTCTCACTTCTGCGCGCTCATTTCTCGACCGGGTCGACCAGCGGAAGCGTCTGCCGATTCTTCGCCACCGTATCTTCGACTTCCGCCGATGAGACTCCAAGCCGCACGATCTTGTAGCGATTTCGGATCAAGCTATCTTCCGGCTGGATGAAGATATCTTCGCTGCCATCCGACGCGATGAATAAGCCTCGTTTGTGAATGTCCCGCTGCAAACCGGAAAATCCGTAGAACTTGAAGGGAACCGGTGTTGGCGGCGGTGGCGTGGGCTTAACAGCCACGACCTTGGGAGGCTCCACCGGAGGTTTCGGAGGAGCTGGCGGTATCGGCTTAATCGGCTGCACTTTTGGCGGCGGAGGCGGTGGATCATAGAACTCAAATAAGCTGCGCCGACCGCCCACATCGCCAACCGCACGGACCTTGGCCAGCAACTCGAGTTTCAAGGTCGGGTCAATTGTGCTGACGTCTATTTCTTCGGGTAGCTTCAGCGTTGGATGGAAATCGTCGCCCGAACGGCTTCCGTTGGCCGCTCTGGTGACGGGGCGTTTGGTGGTAGCACTCTTGACAGCTGATCCCGATATAGCGGCGTCGGCAGCCTTTTGGCTGCTATTCAAACTTGTGATGGAACCCACGGGCACGACGCTCGACTTCTGTTTCGCTGCGCCCGGAGGCAGGTCCGGCCCGCTGTTGGTGTAGTAGACCAACGGTCCGCCGATCAGAATTACGGCCAAAAGCATCTTTATTTTATTCGGCTCCAAGCCGAGCCCTTGCGGTGCGACAAGTTTCATCGCGCGGCCCCCGAGGTTGGTGTTGGACCAGAGGTTGGTGTTGGAGTGGTTTGTGCCGCCGGCGCTTCCGGTGCGACGTTCTGTGCGGGATCATTCTGTGCCACAGCGCTGGGAGTAAGACCGGCGATGCCGTCGCGTGTGAACGCGTTGATCTTCATCGCTACAGTTAGTACGTTGTTAGGCTGCGGGGCGGCGTTCAGGGACTCGATAATCAAGAGGTCCTTGGAGCGGTCTATGGCTCGCACCAGCGCCAGCAGATTGCGATAGCTTCCCTCAAAGTTTGCCGTCACAGTGACCATGCCCAGGTCATCCGAACCCTCAATCAAATTCGGGGCATACGCATAGCCCTTTTCCTGAATACCCGCCGTCTTTGCCGCTCCGGTCAATTCAGATACCAGAAGCGAGTAGGCGGTTCGGCGGTCCATGAAGTATTGCCGTTGGAACTGGTCGCCCGCTCCGCGCCCTTTTTCGACCTTGGTTGCGTGGCCGCGGGTCTCATTCAATGCGGCGCGGCCTTGGGTGACCTGCTTGCGCAGCGATGTCAGGTCCGATTCAAGCGATTCCGCCGAGCCCCCCGGAGGATACAGGATCAGGCCTGCCGCTACCAGGTTCAGCAATACTAAAACGCCCAAAATAATGCGAACGGTGCGCGCGCGATCGCCTCCCCCGGAGGAGGATGGCTGCGGTTTAGCTGGTTTTCTCGCTGTCGTCATTTGCTTTATAGCTACTCTCGGACCCTACAGCTTCTGTCCATAACTAACCGTTAATCGGTAACGGAACAATGGCTCATTTTGCGTCGGCGGATCTGAACGGGCCAGGGAAACCGCGCCGAATAGCGGTGAGCCTTCCAGCTTCTTAATGAATTCCACCATCTGTTCCGGCTGCTGAGAGCCGACTTCCATATCCAGCGTGACCTCATTGTGGGCGTTCACCTGCGGCAATCGAACTTGGATCACCCGGACCTTATCCGGCAGCACGCCTTCAATATCGGCCAGCAATCGCGCCCACGAAATCGACTTGCGCTGCACCAGACCATTCAGCAAATAGCTGCGCACCAGCACTTCCGAGTTCACCGGGTCCTGCAGGGTGGTGGTGACCTTCGACTGCTCGGTCTGAATGGTCGCGAGTTGCGTACGCATGGAATCGACCGACCTGCGAGTCTCTTCCGCACTGGAATGTTCGTTCCAGAACAGCAGGCCCTGGGCCACCAGCAAACCGGCCAGTAGCAACGCACAGGCGACCGATGCAAGAAAGATGGGACGATCGCGCCGAAACGGCTCCGTCGACAAATTGATCGGAATATACACTTAGGCCTGCGCCTCCATGTTTGAAGCAGTGTTCGAGACGATGGTTGACGCAATGGGGGGCGGGACCCTAGTCCCGCAGCCAGCCCTTAGGCTGGCTTGATTCATCCACTCAAAAGCCGAGGCTGGGGCCTCGACGCGGGACAAGGGTCCCGCCCCCCTGTTCTTGTTCGGAAGTCGCATCTTAGGCCTGCGCCTCCAAATATCCCATCAGTCCGGCATTGCTGCCGTTCACTGGACCGAACCGGCTGCGCAGAGGCTCAATGCCGATGTCCATCTGCGGCGGATCGAAGCCGCACACGACCAGCCTAGCTACCTTCTTCCCCAGTTCATCTTCTACGAACGCGAACGTCGGATAGAGGACCGCTAGAATCTCTTCGTCATTCACCGTGGCTGGGTCTGCGTCGGGGCTCGGTTTTTCCAGCTCGACACAGCGAAACAGCTTCAGCTTGTTGTCGGCGATCACGGTTATGGTCATGATGTGGCCCGACATGCGGGCCGTTACCACCACGTCGGAATCCTTGTTGGCTGAGGTTCCGGAAATCAGGCCGGCAGCAGCGAGCCCCGCCGTCGTGACCTCTCCCGGATGAAAGCCAGCGTTGCGCAGGATGGCCTCATACCGCGCCAATACTTCCAGCGCGACCGTCACCGCGACCACATCTTTTTTGTCACCACCGCCGGGTTGCGTCCAGTAGCGAACCGCCGCGTCATCGACATCGAAGGGGACGGTCTTCTTTATACGAAACCGAACCAATGACAACTGCTCTTCGGCAGCCGCCGGCAGCGTGTCGAAATCGATCAGGCTCACGCGCGCCGCGAAATCCGGCAGAATCAGCGCCGCACGCCGTCGCGGACCCTGCTTACCATTGGTTGGTCCGATCTGTTGCAATGCTGCGAACAAAGGTCCCGGAGCCTGAAGATTATCCGCCACTGGCGACGGAACCAAAGATCCGGCAGGCAGCGGCACGAAGCCGCTTTTCCCATTCGCTGAGTAGGCAACGCCAGACTCCGAAAGTTCGAAGACGAACTCCGGCGGAGGGTCCGAAACCAGACGCGTGATTTGTTTCCAAAGTGACATGGTTTGCTATGAGGTGATGGCTATGAAGTGTTTCTCGAGAGCGATTCGTGTGACCTATTCGATGAAGGTCACCTTGTTGATCTCTTTCAGCGTAGCGGAGCCTTCGCGGACCTTTTCGAGTGCCGACTCGCGCAGCGACGTCATGCCCTCTTCCCGAGCTTTTCGCTTGATTTCCGAGGCGGGCCGCTTGTCCAGAATCAGTTCGCGGATCGGTTCGGTCAAGTCCAACAGTTCGGTGATCGCGCTGCGGCCACGAAAGCCGGTGCCGCCGCATTCAAAACAGCCGGGACCCTCGTAGAAGGTAACGCCCGCCCAATCGGACCGATTCAAGCCGCTTTCCAAAAAGTATTCGTCGTCCACTTCCACTGGAGTTTTGCAATGCGAGCAGATCTGGCGGACCAGCCTCTGCGCCAGGATGCAGTTGAGGGCGCTGACGAAATTGTACGGCTCGACACCCATGTTCAGGAAGCGGCCCAGCACGTCAAACACGTTGTTGGCGTGGACGGTGGTGAACACCAAGTGACCGGTAAGTGCCGCGTTGATGGCGATCTGCGCGGTTTCCTGATCGCGGATTTCGCCGACCATGATCTTGTCGGGATCGTGGCGCAGGATCGAACGCAG
>JBDTUY010000400.1:0-4461 GCA_040007495.1 Acidobacteriota bacterium
GAGGAAGGTTTTCTCTGCAAATGAGCACCGCTCCCTATGGTCACGGCTCTGTAACGACCGTTCGATGCCCCGTGCCAGACCCGCACCCTCGTGCGATCTAAAGCCATCCCCTTTTTGCATGCAAGAGCGAAAATCCTTCTTCGTCCTTGGCGTCCCCTTTGCATCCGACGCGAAAAACAGCGATCCTGACATCGTGAAACGATTATTTTTGCCTATTCTGGCGTGTGCTGCCGCGTTTGGCCAGACCTTTGAAGTCGCATCGATCAAACCTTCCCCGGAAATCAATGTTGCCAAGCTGGTCGCCGGCGGCGGAGGGATTAGTGCTCTAAGCGGGCTCAATATTGGTCTGAAGGTGGAAGGCACGCACGTCAGCATTGCGCAAGTGTCGCTCAGCTCGATGATCCTGATGGCATACGAAGTGAAACAGTTTCAGTTGGTTGCTCCGGATTGGGCTGGCACCCAACGCTGGGACATCTCAGCCGTGATGCCCGAAGGCGGGACAAAGGAGCAGGTTCCGGCCATGCTGCGGGCCTTGCTGGCAGAACGGTTCCACCTAAAAGTACATCGTGAAGGCAAGGAAGAGAGCGTCTATGCGCTGGTGGAGGCCAAGGGCGGTCACAAGATGAAGCCCGCGCCTGCCGAGATCCCGGCTGCGCCGGTCGATCCCGACGCCCCGAAGCCTGCGCTCGCCAAGGGGGAACAGGCGCTTACGATTGGCGATCAGCAGATGCGCATCGCTCAGACGTCCGGTGCCAATTCAGGAGTGATTTCGATGACAGGCGGTGCGACCGGCGCTACCAGAGTCACCGTGCCGACCGACGCGGCCAGCGGCGGGAAGCTGCACCTTGAGATGGAACGCGTCACGATGAAGGCGTTGACGGAGCAGCTTTCACAGATGGTCGATCTGCCGGTCGTCGATAAGACAGGGCTGGCGGGAGCCTACCAGATCGCCCTGGATGTATCGATTCAGGATGTGATTGGGCGCGCTTTGGCTCAGGCTGGCCGATCCGGTCAATTGTCGGCCGGTTTGGCTGGCGGGGCGGCTGCCGGTGCGTTCGGCGGGGGTGGAGCAGGTGCATCGGAGCCTGCGGGCGCTTCCGTGTTCAGCAGTGTTCAAGCGCTTGGCCTGAAGCTCGACAAACAGAAATCCGAAATTGACCGAGTGGTCGTTGATAGCGCGGATAAGGTGCCGACTGAGAACTAAGAGAAGCGCCAACTTGGTCTTCTCGATTGGGAGCGGTGCTTATACTCCGCGCTCAGCCGTTTGTGGCAGGCTGTACGGGGCGAGTCGACAGGTGAGTCCCTGACGTAAGCCCGGGGCTTCTAGCGCGCGTTGATAACAAGGGCAGCGGGGAGAGATTATGTCGCGAAAGCATTTTTTGAAAGCAGTGGTACTGTCGGCGCTGAGCCTAGTTTTGGCCGGCAGCATTTACTCGCAGGGACCCGCAGGGGCCAAAGGCGGCAAAGGCGGCGGGAAGGGACCTGCGGCTGGTCAGACGGTGGAGAAAATCCGCCAGTTGAAGCCCAATCTTTATCTGATCACCGGCGGCGGAGCCAACACGCTGGTTCGCGTCACTCCCGAAGGTCTGATCGTGGCCGATACCAAGAATCCGGGCCAAGCCAATTACGACCGCATGATGGAAGAGATTCGGTCTGTGTCCATGGCGCCCGTGAAATGGGTCATCAATACGCAGCATCATCCCGACCACGTGGGGAGCAACCAACTCTTCATCGATGCAGGCGCGAAGGTCCTGGCAGTCGAGCCGTTGGCGGCATTCATGGCAAGCGACACGCGCACCAAAGAAATCCCAGGTCGTCCGCAGGTGACGTTCCCCAAGGACTATTCGCTCAAGTTGGGCGGTGCCGAGGTCCAGTTGCACTTCTTCGGACCAGGGCATTCGGGCGGGGACACGATGGTGTATTTCCCGGCGGAGAAGATCGTGATGCTGAGCGATCAGATGACGGACGCGACGCCGGTAATCGACTTCGCCAACGGCGGAAGTTTGAAAGGCTGGAATGCGAGCCTCGATGGCGCGCTCGCCATGGACTTCGATTTCGCGATCCCAGGTCGCGGCGAGCCCAAGACAAAGGCAGAAGTGCAGGCGTATCGCGCGAAGATCGCGACCTTGCAACAACGCGCCGCCGATGCCGCCAAGGCCGGATCAACCGAAATCAAAACCGACGACTTGGGTTGGACGTTCCAGCCCCCCGTGGTCGCCTCGATGATCGCAAACATGAAGTAGTGGCCGCCCCTCCTTCCGGTGACCACGTGGCAATCCAATCTGGGTTGGACGTAGTCCATTCTGAGTTGGACGTGGTCCAGCGCGGCAAGGGAGACCCCGTGCTGCTCATCCACGGCACCGGGGCCACCTCCGATTTCTGGGGGGAAGCAGCGGACCGCTTGGCGCAGTATTGCCGTGTCGTGACGTACGACAGGCGCGGCACAGGCCGATCCTCTGCCCGGCCTTCGGGTCACCACGATCTGCATGCCGAAGACGCAGCAGAGATCATTCGGCGATTAGGTCTCGGACCGATGACCATCGTCGGCTGGAGCATGGGTGGCATCGTCGCGCTCTACTTGGCGCACCGGCATCCGGAATTGGTCCGTAGCCTCGTACTACAGGAGGCTCCTCTATACGCCCGCCACGATTACAGTCTCGATATTCTGCGTGGCTTCGCGCCGGTGATCGCGCTCTCCAAGCTGGGCATGAAGTCGCGCGCCGCGGAACGCTTCAACCGCTGGACGTACAGTTCCGGTGGCACAGGCTATGACCAATGGCCGGACGCTTGGAAGGAAGCCACGCACAGGAATGCCGAAGCAATCTGCACCGAAATCGACATCGGCACGGGAGAGCAGGTGCTGACGCCCAGCCAGGTGAGAGAGATCAAGCATCCAGTGCTAGGCCTGCTGGGCGAGGTCTCGCAACCCTACTACCGGCGAGCGATGGTGAGGATTGGGAAACTGCTCCCCCAGTTGCAGGTAAAAGAGATTCCCAAAGGGAATCATGCTATGCACATCGATGGCGAAGCTGCGTGGACGGAGGCCGTTGTCGGCGAGGGACTTCCGCCAACTGCGTCGCAAGTATAAGACTTGGCGGCATAAACTGGCGCTGCCGGCAACGGCTCGGCCGCCGGAAAATTGCGAAATGATCGAGGGCATAAAAACTTTGATTGCTGGATTCGCGGGCACTTCTGCTATTCTTCCCATAGTCGCTGACGAAACGAACGGGTTTCTCGCGTGCCTTCCCAAAAGGTAAGCAGTTCGGGACCCCGTTTAACGCCCCGCCTTTTTGCTCTGAGCAGAGCTTCGCGAATTCCCTTGTAGAAAAACCATGCTCGGTCGGTTGCGTCTACGTGCGTATTGGAACTGCGCCCACTCGTCTGTACGCTCCGCCTGAGTCGCTTCGCTCAAAACTTAAAACTGAGGAGATGACTTCCCAATGATTGTTCGAAATCCCTTTCCGGGGCGCTCTGCCAATCGCATTATGCTTGCCTTCGCTTCTGTCGGCCTGTTTGCTTGCCAGGTAAGCGGACAGACCGCTGCCAAGCCTGCCATGCCGAACTACCAGTTTCCGTCAGCGGAACTGAACAAGGAGTTACCCAAGTGGCTGAAGTTCAGCGGCAATTATCAGGGCCGCTTTGAGGGATTCACAGGCGGGGGCTACAAGCCCAACAGTAGCGACGCCTACTTCTTGAACCGCTTTCGCTTGAACATGTTGATTGCGCCCAGCCCTTGGCTGCGGTTTAACTTCCAGGCGCAGGATGCTCGCGTGTGGGGCAAGAATCAGAATCCCCCCGTGGTGCCATTCCAAAACACTTTGGATTTGCGGCAGGCCTATGTTGAAATTGGCGATTCGGAGACCAAGGCCTGGGGAGTCCGAGCCGGCCGACAGGAACTGGTATTCGGCGAACAGCGCTTGATCGGGCACCTCAACTGGGTGAACGATGCGCGCTCCTTCGATGCGGTTAGAGCGACGTGGCGTCACAAAGGCGCTCGCGTGGATGCGTTCGCTTCTACCGTCGTAACCCAAGTGGACGGCGAATTCGATCGCGCCATTCGGGTGAAGGCCGACAACTTCCACGGCATCTGGGCGAATCTTCCAACGCTGGTGAAAGGCGTTACGATAGAGCCCTACCTGCTGTGGCGCGTCACTCGCAATCTGAAATCAGAGACCGGCATACTGGGCAAGCGTGACTTCAAGACATACGGCATCCGGTTCAGCGGCAAGGTCGCGAAGGTTTGGGATTACACCAGTGAGACCAACGGCCAGAAAGGGTCGCTTGCCAACGATTCGATCGGCGCCTTCGCGGGACATTGGCAGATCGGTTATACGATGCCGAAGGCGATGTGGAAACCTCGCTGGCTGCTGGAATATAACTACGCCACCGGCGACAAGAATCCGACCGACAACAAACGCGGCACCTTTGATCAACTGTATCCAACCGGCCATGACAAGCTGG
>JBDTUY010000401.1:0-4446 GCA_040007495.1 Acidobacteriota bacterium
GGCACCCAGGCTTATACGCTGCGGCTCCCACAGCAACTAAGCCGGTCCCAGCCAAAACCGGCATCGCCCAGATCTACGGCACAGGTTGGGGAGTAGCCAGCCCCGCGCCCCCCGACGGTGTAGTCTTCAGCGGAGCCTACAACCTCGCGACGAAACCGATCATCAAAATCGGAGGAGTAACCTGCGTAGTAGGATTCGCCGGAGTAGTAACGCCGGGCTTGGTCCAGATCAACGTAACCATGCCGGACCTGCCTGCGGGCGACTATCTGATCGAAGGTTCGATCAACGGAGTAAGCTCCCAACCCGGAACCTACATAACTCTAGGCCCAGCTCAGTAATCAGTGGGTCCGACGCCAACGTCGGACATCGACGATAGGGGGGCGGGACCCCAGTCCCGCGTCGAGGCCCTTGCCTCGACATTTAAGCTATTGCAGGAACAGGCCAATGGCCTAACTGCGGGTTACTGAATCCAATTCTGCTGCCCCGGCCCCGCCAGAGGCCGATAAACGAACGAAGCCCCTTCCTTCGCAAACCACTTCCGCCACTGATCGATAATCTTCGTCTGCACATCCGCCGGAGCAATATAATCGCTCCCCCGCGACGGCCACATCGCAAAAAATGGCAGACAAGTTCGACCGTCCAACATCAGCCAATACTTACGATTCACTTCCAGCTCACTCGACCCAAACCGATACGAAGTAGCCGCACAGAAATCCTTGCCCCCAGTCAGGTACCGAAGCGCCCGGATCGACCAAAGCACATGCTCCGTATCCCGATCCTTCTCAGAAGCCAGAACCCGAGCAGGTTTCACGAGATGAAGTTGGCTAATAAGTAACTTTGCAGCCAGCGCAGGCCGCTCAGCCAATTGCTGGACTCGCTGGACATCTGAGCCATCCGACTGACCGAGTTCCTTAACCAAGTCCTCGACGCTACCGGCGTGGATCGAAACCACAAAGATTACTAAAGGACAAAGCGCCGCCGCAAAACGGCAGAAGATAAACAGGAATGCCCTTTTCTGCTCCGTACCCGTTGGCCTCAGTTCAATCGCGTCTTCCGTCCTCATAATGATAGTGTTCCTGATTTGCCGCACTGAACCGCCCGATGAATGCTGATGACTGTTGTTCTGGCTTAGACGCAGTAAAATAGCCGCACCTCAAGGCCCAATCGTAGGCCCCTTCATCGACCGGGTACCTTGTGAGAGTACCTGTCAGACCATGGCGTTGTATCCAGAGTTCTGCTAGCTCCAAGGTCGAGAATACACCTGACGGGAACAGCGCCCGTGGGGCTTTGAAAACCCAAATCGTCGGGATAGTAGACATGTCCGCCATGTTGAAGAGCTGCGCTCAGGACGCCCGCACCTCCTCCATATACTGACGAACCACCTTAATCTTGCTCTCGTTCTTTCGTGCCGCCGCGAGGTCGTAGGCGACCTGCATCCTTAACCAAGTCTCCTCCGTACTGCCGAACGCTTTCGTCAGGCGGATGGCCATCTCAGGACTGATGCCCGACTTGCCATTGACGATATTATTCAAAGCCTGCCGGGTCACGACGAGCACTTTCGCGCCTGCGGTCACGGTCAAGCCAAGCGGCTCCAGACAATCGTGCCGAACGATGTTTCCAGGGTGCGCAGGCTGTTTCATAGGCATGGCGAAGTTAATTGTGTCCCGACAAAGAACATCAACGCAGAACTTCCATCAAGGTCTCCACATCAATCCCGGCTTGACGGAGAATACTCTGAAGTGTCTCCACAACAATTGGCCGGTGCCAAGGAACTGTAACCCGCCTCCCGCCGCCAGTTGAACATGGGAACCAATTTGCCGGGTACGTTGGAAACCGAGCCTCTCCAGTGCGGCCACGACTGCCGCACCCGATGCATCCCGAGGCAGCTTCATAGCCCTGCTAAAACAGGGTCCGCAACGAAATGAAGTTTCACCCGCTTGGGGATCTCTCCTGGCTCAAAGTGGCATCGAACTGCGTCCGCCACCTGCTCTTCCAAATCGCCCAGATCCCGACACTGAGTCGTGATCCCGCCGCCACTTGGGTCGTCCCAGAACGCAACAAGTTGGGCTGAATCCGGGCAAGGCTCGACTTGGAAGATGATTTCATCCATAGTGCCGCGATAGCTTGGTCTCAGGATAAGGTCAACGATAGCCGAGCCAACATGTCAAGGTGTATCGGAACGTTAAGGGGATTTCTATACGGTGCCCGGGAGCAATTCATTCGGACTCTAGACACTCGCCCCGTCCGCAGGCCGGCGTGCGGTGGCTTCGCCAGACGCCAGGCAATGCACACGATGGTAGCGGCACCGGACGCTAGGGTTACCTGGCTAATTTAGGCAGAAAGCGACCGGTCCGTCGCTTGTATTCCGCATGCTCTGCCGAGCGCGAGCTCCTCTCGAACTTCTGCTCCTCGAAATGCGCGGCCCACCAGAAGTACGCGAGCAGGCTAAGCGCGACGAGAGCTGTGATGCGGCTCGGGAACATAATCGCCACACCGACCTGCGTTAGAAAATAGCTTGCATAAAACGGATGACGGATGTAGGCGAATGGTCCGCTGGTGCAGATGAACTGCGGCTCATCGTTGCTAAAGATGTAGGAGAAGAACAGGCCGCGAATGGTCCATGCGGCCCATTCAAATAGGGCCAAGGAAGCTATTAGGAGCAAGCCGCCGGGCACGACCAGAGTCGTGAATAGTTCGGTACGCGGTATCTGAAAAAGCATGCTGGCGAAGGCGATCGCCAGAACTGATCCGCCGAGCCCGGAATTTACTCGCTTGAAGGTTCGCCCTGCTACGAACAACTGACGCAGCACCACGCCCCAAATCAGCAGGAGTATCCAAAACCGGAGTTCGTGGGTCACCGTTGCATGCCAGGGGGTTTCATTCAGCGCTCTAGAGCTTTACGGTCACGCACTTCAATTGGGTATAGCAGTGCAGCGACTCGACGCCCTTCTCGCGACCGTAGCCGCTCATCTTATAGCCGCCGAATGGAGCCTCGATCATCGCGCCAGTCTGATATTCATTGACGTAAATCTGTCCGGCTTCCAGCAGAGCTGCTACCCGATGTGCTCGACTGATATCGCGGGTCCAGAGGCCGGCCGCCAGACCGTAGTCGGAATCGTTCGCGATTCGGATCGCTTCGGCTTCGTCCTTGAACTTAATCACGCTGAGCACGGGTCCGAAGATCTCCTCTCGCGCGATCCGCATGTTGTTCGTGACGCCAGTATAAATGGTCGGCGAGGCGAACCAGCCGTCTTTCAACCGATTATCACTTGGAAGACTGCCTCCGATCGCGGCCGTAGCTCCTTCTTGTTTGGCGATCTCGAAATAGCTCTGAACTTTTTCATACTGCGCGTGCGTCGCCATCGGACCGACGGAAGCCTCAGGTTCCGGACCGACGCTGATCTTGGCCGTCGCTGCTACCAGCTTCTGCACGAAGGCATCGTGGACGCTTTCCTGGACCAACAAGCGTGAGCCGGAGGAACAGATCTGCCCGCAATTGCGAGTGAAAATGGTCGCAGCGTTTACTGCTGCTTTGTCCAGGTCCGCGTCTTCAAATACGATGTGTGGGGATTTGCCACCCAGTTCCAAGGTCAGAGGCAGGATGCGATCCGCAGCGATGTGGCCAATCTCGCGGCCTGCGCGAATGCTGCCTGTGAAGGCAACCTTCCTAACCAAAGGATGCGCGACCAGCGCAGCGCCTGTAACGCGTCCGCCGCCCAGCACCACGTTGATCACGCCCGGCGGCAGACCGCATTCTTCGACCGCGATGCGCGCGAATTCGCACAGCGTGGCGGAGGTTTCTTCCGAGGGCTTGCCCACCACTGTGTTGCCAACCGCCAACGCAGGGGCCATCGCGCGGGCGGCCTGATTCAACGGCACATTCCAAGGCAGAATCGCGCCGACCACACCGTAAGGCTCACGCCGCGTATAGGAGTGAAACCCCGCGCCGACGTTCAACGTCTCGCCGTGATTGACGTTCACCAGACCCGCATAGAACTCGAAGTAACGTGCAGTGGTTTCCAGTTCGCCAGGAACCTGATTCGCAGGTTTGCCGGTCTCTTTTGACTCCATCGCGGCCAGGCGCTTTACATGCTCGCGAATCTTGCGCGCCATGTCGAGCATGATGCGCCCTCGGTCCAGCGGCCGCATGTCGCGCCAAGCTGGAAACGCCGCATAGGCACTTTGGACGGCCAGGTCAACGTCAGCCCCATTACCGGAGGCCACGCGCGCGATCCGCTGCCCCGTGCGTGGGTCGAGTTTGTCGAGATATGCGCCGCCGCTGGGTTCGACGATCTTTCCGTTAATGAAATGATTCAGGACGTAAGGGGTAACTTGAGTCTCGGTCGCGGTGGCCATGCGTTCATTCTACTTGGCGTTGCTGGTCCGACGCGCGGAGTTCGGGAGGGCGGCGTTTACGCGGCGCAGGGCTTTAGGCCTGCTGTCCTG
>JBDTUY010000402.1:0-4383 GCA_040007495.1 Acidobacteriota bacterium
GCATAACAAATGCCGTGCTCCTAGCGGATTATCCTCGTTTGTCGCGACACCGGGGTCCGCTAAACTGATAGATCTATGGTTGATCTGGCGGCGGTTCTGCCGAGATGCGCGGTGGTTAGAGAAAAAGGTCGTATATGGGGTGTCTTGCGCTTTGTGCTGTTGGCATCCGGCATAGCAGCCAACGCCGATGCTGCCATTCCTGCTTCGGAACGCGCAGCGCTCTTGGAGGTTTTCAATGCTACGAACGGCCCGAACTGGTCCTTTTCCGACTGGGGTCGCGAGGTAGGCACTGAGTGCAGATGGTACGGAGTTTATTGCGACAACGCCCGGACCACCGTTACGGGAATCTTCCTCGACGACAATAACCTCGTCGGCACTCTCCCATCCCTCAATGGTCTTCCGAACCTGGAGGCATTGGGTCTTAGCAATGGTAAACTGACCGGTTCGATCCCGCCGCTTACCGAATTGAAGAAACTACAATACATCGGTCTCGACAATAACCAACTAACCGGCTCGATTCCGGCTTTGACCGGATTGGCGGATATTACGGGCCTCAGCCTTTCTCATAATCAGTTGTCGGGTCCGATCCCATCGTTTGCAGGATTGACCAAGCTGGATAGCGTGTTTCTCCACGACAATCGTCTGACTGGTTCAATTCCAGCACTCAGCGGACTAGTCGGCCTTATAACGTTGGCGCTCAGCGATAATCAACTCACCGGACCGATCCCGCCGCTGACGGGACTTTCAAGCCTCCAAAACATCTACGCCTCTGACAACCAATTCACTGGTACGATCCCTTCTCTTGCGGAACTGAACAGCCTCGGCGTTCTTTTGCTTAACAACAATCAGTTGAGTGGTTCCATTCCTTCATTGGCCGGTCTGACAAAACTGCAAGCCCTATGGCTCGACCATAACATGCTGACGGGCACCATCCCGCCTCTGTCGGCATCGCCCATTCTTCAATCTCTCAAGCTTCACAATAACCAACTAAACGGATCGATCCCATCCCTCTCCGGACTTGTCTGGTTGCAAGATCTCTTCCTTGCCAACAACCTGTTCACTGGCTCTATCCCAGCCTTGACCGATCTGAAGTCGTTGCTGAATCTGAGCCTGAGCAACAACTGGCTGACCGGAACCCTTCCATCGTTCAACGGATTGCCAAGTCTGGCAACGGTACTGTTGGACAATAACCAGCTGACCGGAGCCATTCCCCAGGCACCCGCCACGCTAACGCCTGGTAAGTCGAACCTATGCCCAAACAACGTGATCCGTTCGACAGACGTCGCCTGGGATCTGGCGACCGGCGTGGTTCCTTGGAGCCGGGATTGCGTGCCGCCGCCGCCCGTTCCCAAAATCAACACTGGAGGCGTAGTCGGGCTGAACAACGTAGCGAATAGAATCCAGCCGGGCTCGTGGATCTCGATCTACGGCGTCGACCTGGCGACAACTACCGCTGTCTGGCAATCGGATTTCCCCACGATCCTAGGCGGTACCAGCGTCACCCTTAACGGCAAGCACGGCTACCTTTGGTCCGTGAGTCCCGGGCAAATCAACCTGCAAGCGCCCGATGATGAAACCCTTGGTCCCGTTGAGGTCAAGGTCACAACGCCAACCGGCACAGCGACGTCTACCGTGACGCTTGTATCAACCTCGCCGTCCTTCAATCTGCTCGACGGTAAACATATCGCAGGTATCATACTAAGATTCGACGGCACGGGCTCAAATGGGGGTGGCACGTATGACATCCTCGGGCCAACCGGAGCTTCGCTGGGCTACCGCACGGTGGCCGCAAAGGCGCACGACTCTGTCCTGCTGTTCGGAATCGGCTTCGGGGCCACCACTCCGCCAGTGGCCGCAGGCAAAGCCTTTTCCGGCGCGGCACCCACGGCGAACACCGTCCAGTTCACGATCAATGGCCTTCCCCTGACTCCGGATTGGTCCGGGATCTCCGCCGCCGGCCTGTTCCAATTCAACCTTACGATTCCATCGGGGCTTGGTACCGGCGACCTGACCATCAAGGCGACGGTTAACGGAGTGGACACCCCCGTTGGGGTCGTAGTTTCGCTGGAGTGAGGGTTCCAAAGCAAACACGCGGACCTGCTTTTTTGCAAGCCGCTCTGTTTTCCGATGCTATGCTGAGGGTAGTTGGCGCTATCGGCGTGCGCCGCGACTACCAATGGCCATCGGCACTCGCAGCTACGCATCCCCCTATGCATCCCGCAGCGGCCTGCCTACCGGCGTCAAATGGCTGCTGATCGCGAACACTGTGGTGTGGCTGCTGCAGCAGCTGCCGATCGCATTCCTGAACAACTTCCTTTCATACCTCCAGCTCGTCCCGCAGGAAGTGGTTCGGTTTGCGATCTGGCAACTGGTCACCTACATGTTCCTGCATGGCGGCATCCTGCATATCCTGTTCAACATGCTGACGCTGTGGATGTTCGGCCGGGAGATTGAAGAGACGTGGGGCACCCGTCGGTTTCTGAACTATTACTTCATCTGCGGCATCGGCGCCGGCATCTGTATTGTCCTGTTCAACTACCTGCTTCCCCACGGCCAGCCCGGCGGCGCGACCATCGGAGCCTCCGGAGCTATCTACGGTCTACTTCTGGCTTCAGCGGTGCTGTGGCCGGATCGCATTATCTACTTCAATTTCCTGTTCCCCATCAAGATGAAATGGCTGGTCATTCTTTATGGCGCTTTGGCCTTCTACAGCAGTTTCGACGCGAGTAGTGGGGTCAGCAACATCGGGCATCTGGGTGGACTGCTGGTCGGATTGGTCTACTTAAAGACCCCGCGTATGCGCCGCTTTGACCCATTAAGCCTGCTGCGCCAACAATATCGCGACTGGAAACTCGCACGCGCCAAACGCAAATTCCAGGTCTATCTAAAGAAGCAAGGCTCGGACCGCGGCCCTTGGGTTAACTAGGACAGGTCCATTAGAGTTGTATCAACTTGAATGCTGTAACCGCGAATAACACGTGACCGGCGCTCCGATTTGTTATAGTTCGGACATGAAAGCCTTTCGTCTTGTTTCAGTGCTTTCCGCCGCCTGCCTAAGTGTCGCCCTGGTTTTAGTCGCACAACAAGGCCCCTCACCCAATAACGGCGAGACAGTGGCACGACCTAAAAAAGGTTCCACCACTTCCCCCAATTCAAGCGATAAACGGGAATCCGAACTCCCGCCTCTTCCCTCCGTATTCAAGAAGGACGGAAGCAAGCTACCTAGTGAAGTCACGTTTAGCGTCAGTGCGAGCAACGTCAGCCTGGACGTCGCCGTGGTGAACGAAAAGGGCCAATTCATCCCTAACATTCCCCAGGACAACTTCCGGGTTCTGGAAGACGATGTGCCGCAAAAGATCAGTGGCTTCACGATGGGTGAGGCTCCGATGACCATCGCCATCGTGGTCGAGTTCTCCAATCTCTTCCAGAAGTTCTACACAGAACCGTGGTATCAAACCTTGACCGCGACCAGCCAGTTCCTGGAGTCTCTCCGCAAGGAAGACTACGTCGCAATCATTGCCTACGATTTGCGCCCCGAAATCCTGTCGGACTTCTCCACCGATCGACGCGACGCGATGGAGGCGATGTCTCGCCTGAAGATCGCAGCGTTCTCCGAGACCGTCTTATACGACGCCCTCACAGACACTGTGGATCGCATGAAGGATATCGAAGGCCGCAAAGCGGTCTTCCTCATCTCATCCGGTGTCGATACCATCAGCCATCAGAACTACGATCAGGCTCGCAAGGCGATTCAAAAGGCTGGCGTACCGATCTACGCGTTGGGCTTGATGCAGGCGATTCGCGACTATTACTATGCGCAAGGGGCCATGGGAGACAGTCAGCGAAGTGAATTCTTGATGGCCGACAACCAGCTTGCCACCTTCGCCAAGGAAAGCGGCGGGCAGGCCTTCTTTCCCCGTTTTTATGGGCAATTTCCTGAGATTTTCAACACTGTCTCAAAGGCGATGCGCAGCCAATACGTGATCAGCTACACGCCAATCAATCAGGCGCACGACGGGAAGTTTCGCAAGCTGAAGGTCATGCTCATAGATCCCGCCACCAACAAAGAGCTGAAGATTCTGGAGAAGGGCAAGAGCATAAAGTATCAGATCATTACCAAGTCCGGATACACGGCGCCGCGCGCGGTTGAGTAGTGGAGATTGAGTAGGGGAGAGCATATGCGGAACCCGCGCACCAGGATGTCAAGCTTGCAGCGATCGAATCTTTCGCCTAGGCGCGCCAACATTTCGCTCACGTTGTGTTGCATACAGGATGTCAAGCGCTCAATCTTCCCGTTTTTGATGCTGTTACAAATTCGTTGACAGTATTCTCAGGGCTCTGCTAATTTCACCTAATCCGGAGCGTGACCCGGTCGTTATTGTT
>JBDTUY010000403.1:0-4378 GCA_040007495.1 Acidobacteriota bacterium
TGCCAGTCGAAATCAAGTCGTCCAGGCTAACCGACTCGGGCAAGCGGTCGTGAATACGGCGGGCGATGAGCCGCACCTGCGGTAGGTGTTCGAGGATGAGTTGATCACGGTCGGCTCCACCCACCGCGTTGGTCTTATAGCTCTTGAACGGCTGAGATGCATACGCCGCGAGATTGCCGGGCGAGGAACGGTTGTTCGCAGCAACGGGTGGCACCGCCCCAACGCCCTGTATTGGGATCGCCGCCTCTCCCTCGGCACCGGAATCCTGAGAGTCTGCTTGCGTAGTCGGGCGCCGCATTATTTGTTCGTCCACCGCTTCTTCATGCACTACTTCGTGCTCGAATTCTTCCCGTGCTCCCTCATCGTCATCCAATGCCAACGTGCCAACTGAGACTCTGAGACTGCTGCGTAGAATGGCTTGCCGTTGCGTCGCTAACTTCATCGTCCGGCTCCGGCAGCCATGGCGCGAGGCGGAGCAACCACGGGCGCACTTACCTGCATTTCGAGCCGCGCCTTCGGTCCTGATATGCTGGACCGGCCGGTTGCTCTCTGATGCAGCCACTCGGCGTCGGCTTCCCGAAGGTCGTCTGGCATCTGTGGGCCGTCGCTTAAAAAGGAGATTGGCAATTTGCTGGAGATTGAAAACCTCAGCAGCGACTGAATTTGTCCAGTCTCATCCAGCCGGGTAAACAACACTTTCGCCGGATGAAACACTGCGTATCGCTCCGCCGCGCGGTCCATATCCGAGAGATTCATGAAGGCCGGGAGCACCAGGTGTACGTCGATAAACCGATCCTGGCTGTCAGACGAAGCCAGAACCTCGGCCAACTCCAGACTGTCTTCGCTTTCATTGCCGCCAAAGCCCGGCGTGTCGATCAGGATCAGGTCTTTGTCGCGATGCTGTTCGAGTTGACGGGCCAACATCTGTGGCGTCTGCGCTACTTCGCATCCGACGCCTAAGATAGCGGCGAGCGATCGAAGTTGGTCGGCTGCAGCGATCCGATGAACATCGGCAGTCAGAATCTGGACCGATTTGCGTTGTGCAAGTCCATATTGCGCGGCCAATTTGATCAGCACAGTAGTCTTACCGGCTCCCGGAGGACCTACGAGCGCGACGACGGCCTGGGTGGCTCCGGAGCGGCCCAGCGTCGGATCGGTTGAGATGACAGCGTCGAGCGGTTCGCTCACACTACGCACTTGGGCGCGTTCCCCTCCCATCGGAGCTGCTGTCTCCATCAGCGTATTGAGAGATGGCTCCAAATAAGGACGGATACCGCCGGGCAACAGCCTATGAGGTGCAAAGCTTTCTTGCGCGATTTGCTCTGGTATCACCCGCCGTTGTTGCTCCGTAAGAGGACTTGCTGGGCGGACAAGCTGGGGCCGTGCCGTGCTGGATAGGTGTGCGATTTCCAGGCGCAGACGCGCTACGTTCTGCGTAAATGGACGAGTGGCGGACGCGAGTTCAGGACTAGGGGCTGGTCGTTCGACGGTCGAGGGGAAAGCTCCGAGCTCTCTGCGAAATAATGTGGACGCGCTCGACTGGCTTGCGGTTGGAGCAACAGAACTGCGAGCGCCTGCGGCTGCAGCCATAGCGAGAGGTCGCGGGGGAACGGCGTCAGAAAGCGTCTGACGAGCCACCGGCTCGAAAGTCGCACCGGCTCGCGGCACCAAGCCAAACACCACTTCATAGGCACCGAGGTAACGAGTCTCAGGCGTCGCGGGGCGCGCGTTGACCAACAATGCATCCTCGCCCAATTCTTTGCGGGCCAACTCCATAGCCGCTTCCACTGTGCCTGAAAAATAGCTTTTTAACGTCATTTCGTGCCTTCCCGTGCGAGGCTGCTAAACAATTCCCATACAAATCGCTTCATTGGATGGTTCCTAAGGAAAGTACGCGCACGCCAGCTGGGATCTCGTTGTGCGACAAGATCGAGAGATTGGGCACTGCGCCTTCCAGAATCTGCCTTAGGTAGTGACGCGAGCCGCTACTGGCGATGGCGGCTACCGGCGTGTCGGTCGAACCGACCGCGCGTGTGGCGCGATCCATAATGTCTCGGACCCGCTGCGGGGCTAAGTTGATATGGCTGGAGAGTTCGTTGTATTCGACGGCCGACTCCACGGCCTGTTCGATCTGCGGGTCTATAAAATAGACCGGAAGTTCACCGGCAGCATTCAAATAGGGCTTGACCAACATGCGCCGCGTGGCTTGCCGCACGAATTCGGTCAACAGCACCGGGTTCTTGGTCATGGCTGCCGCTTCTCCCAAGGCTTCAAAGATCGTCACGGCATCGCGAATCGAGACGCGTTCACGCAGCAGATTCTGCAGGACCTTTTGGACCGTGGCGAGAGGCAGGAGCTTCGGCACCAAGTCTTCGATCACGCGAGGATTGTCGACCGCCACCCGATCCAGAATCGCTTTGGCATCTTGTCTGGACAGAATCTCGTGCGCATACCGCCGGATCAACTCAGCTAGATGCGTGCCCAGCACTCCAACTGCGTCGACGGTGGTGTAACCCAAGGCCCGGGCTTGGTCGGCTCGCTCAACCGGTATCCACAGTGCGGGGATACCGAAGGCGGGATCTTTCGTCGGCAAACCATCCAGATGCGGGGCGTGGCTGACGCCTCCTGAACCTGCCTGCAATCCGGGATGAATCGCCAACTCGCAGTTCTGCATAAGTTCGTACCGCGCAATCTCCACACCTTTCAACAACACGACATACTCGCCCGTTTTTAGCTGCAGGTTATCGGTTACCCGCACAGGGGGCATGGTGTAGCCTAAATCTGTAATCATCTGGCGGCGAATTCCTGCAATCCGCTTCAGGAGAGGCGATTCCTGTGCGCCTTCGACGAGTTTTACCAATCCCAGTCCCACTTCCACTGCTAGTGGTTCAACCTTCAGCAAACTCTCAAGATTGTCGCGGGCTGGAGCAGGCTTGGCTGCAGCATCAGGGTTCTGCTGGGTGTCCTGCTTGCCGCTCAGCTTCCAACCGAAATATCCGACGGTGGAACCCATGATCAGGAAGGGCAACATCGGCAGCCCCGGCAAAAGAGACATCATGACCAGAACCGACCCGGACAGCATCAAAGGCTGGGGATTGGTGAATAACTGCTTATTCACATCGGTGCCGAGACGTTCATCGGAGCTGCCTCGCGTCACGATCATGCCGCCTGATACCGAAACCATCAGGGCGGGAATCACGGTGACTAGGCCGTCGCCGATGGTGAGGACTGTGTAGGTCGAAAGCGCCTGGCTCCACTCCATGCCGTGCTGCAGCACGCCAATCAGAAACCCGGCGACGATGTTAATGGTCGTGATCAGAATACTGGCCACTGCATCACGCTGTGTGAAGCGGCTGGCACCGTCCATTGCGCCGTAGAATTCGGCTTCGGCTGCAAGTTTCTTTCTGCGATCTCGCGCCTCAGCTTCATCGATCAAGCCAGAATTCAGATCTGAGTCGATCGACATCTGCTTGCCCGGCAACGCATCCAAGGTGAAGCGAGCAGTGACTTCGGAAATGCGGACCGCGCCATGGTTGATGACAACGTATTGGATCGAGATCAGGACCAGGAAGATGACGACGCCAATGACGTAGTTGCCGCCCACCACGAAGTTGCCAAACGCCTCAATCACGTCACCGGCGGCCTTGGTTCCGGTCGCGCCCTGCAACAGAATCAGACGCGAGGAGGAGATGTTGAGTGCAAGTCGAAATAGGGTCAACAACAGCAGAGCGGTAGGGAAAACGCTGAACTCTACGGGTCGGGTGATATACATCGAGACCAGCATGACTATGACTGAGATGCTGATGTTGGCCGTGATCAATACGTCGAGCAAGAAGCTCGGCAGCGGCATAATCATGGCCATTACGATTCCCAGAACGGCAATCGGAACAACCAAATCGGACAGGGCGCCGAAGTGTGAGAGCAACGAATTCGCGGCTGGCTTTTTGGGCGGAACTGCTTTGGGGCGAATGGTTTCGCGTGGCGGCAGAGGCGCGGGCGGACCGCCCATGGGGCCTCCAGATCCAGCTAAAGCTGGTGCGGAAACGGGACCAATCTGGGCGGGTGCAGCCATCGTAGGCAGGATAGATGCACTTCCGTAGCCAGCTTGAGCCGGAATTTATTCAGGAGATTCCGATGGAATAGCTGGAGGAGTAGTGCGGGTGTATCCACTGCACCCCAGAACCGGAAGAGGGGGATATTTCCGGCAGGCGGGATCGCTCAGCGCCCGCTCGCAACGATAGAAGGTTGCCCCACGGTCGGATCGGATAACGCGGCTATAGGTGCAATCCTGGCAAAGACCGACGGGTGTTGTACTGGCCACAACACTAGTGGGCTGTCCCTGAGCCATCGCTACCACGCCGGAATGCGTTTGCGAACA
>JBDTUY010000404.1:0-4373 GCA_040007495.1 Acidobacteriota bacterium
CCAGGGATCGCCTGGGCACTCAACCGAACAGCATTGACGATGAGATCGGGAGCGGTCTGCTTTAATACGATACCGCTGCAGCCCAACTTCATCGCCTGGACGAATTCGCTCTTGTCATCGGACGCAGTCAGGATGATGACGCGGGTGCGCTTGTTGGTCTGCTGGAGTTGCTGCAGCGCCGAGAGGCCATCGAGATTCGGCATGCGGAGATCCAGCAGCAAAACGTCGGGGTCCAACTGCTGAACCTTCTCCAACACCTCGCGGCCATCGCCGGCTTCGCCTACCACCTGAAAATCCTCTTCCAGGTGCAACAGTTTCTTCAACCCATCACGCACGATCGGATGATCGTCGGCCAATAGAATGCGGACGATCGCCTTCTTGGTTTCCGGCGTCTTGGGCTCCACTGCGTCGGCCCCGTCCTTTATTGCTGTTAGGATGTCCATATTCCCTTTCATCCCCTGTATAACTGGCGTAAGAACTGCTGTCTGAAACCTGCCCCCGTCCCGTACTGAGTAGGATTTCGTGGAGCGGATTTCTACCTTACGTAAACGATAGTACGGGGTTCTAGTACTTTGGACAATTGAGAGGGAACGCCGATTGTGAGCTAGAACATACCTATTTCGTTGGTAAGGTCGCCCTAGGCCGGTTGGGTTCGCGAGACTAAGAAAACTACGGCGAAGCGGGGAAAACTCAGTACTTCGCCTCCCAGGCCGCTTTCGGTTCTACTTTTTTTCGACCAGGAAACCATTGCGCACCAGGAAACTGGTGTCGATCTTCCCGGCCTGGAAATCCGGATGGTCCAGAATCCGCAGGTGCAGCGGGATCGACGTCAATACCCCTTCTACGACAAACATTTGCAGAGCTCGGCGCATGCGCGTTATGGCCTCTTCGCGGGTGCCACCGTGGGCGATTAGCTTGGCGATCAGCGAATCGTAATACGGGGGCACCGAACCGTCCTTATAACAGGCGGTGTCCACGCGGACCCCCACGCCGCCCGGCAGATTCCAGGCGGTAATCTTGCCCGGCGACGGAACGAAGGTTTCGGGATGTTCGGCGTTGATGCGGCATTCGATGGCATGGCCGCGAGGCTGAATGGGACCACGGCACGGCAGCACGTCGGCCAGAGACTGTCCGGCGGCGATGCGAATCTGGCTCTTGACCAGGTCGACGTCGGTTACCGCTTCGGTCACGGGATGCTCCACCTGGATTCGAGCATTTACTTCGATGAAATACAGCTTGCCGGTCTCATCCATCAGGAATTCGACTGTACCGGCGTTGGTGTAGCCTATCTTGGCGAGGGCGACTTTCAAGCTAGCGCCGATCCGCTGGCGCAGTTCTTTGGTGACGGCGGGGGATGGCGACTCTTCGATCAACTTTTGATGCCGACGCTGAATGGAGCATTCGCGTTCGCCCAGGACTTCGACGTTGCCATAATGGTCGGCCAGAATCTGAAATTCGATGTGGCGCGGATTTTCGACCAGCTTCTCCATATATAGGTCGCCGGAGGAGAACGCGGCGGAGGCTTCTGCTCCGGCCTGAGACATCAACGGTCCGAGAGTTTCCTGCGAGCGGACGACTCGCATGCCCCGTCCGCCGCCACCGGCTGAAGCCTTAATCATCACTGGATAGCCGATCGACAGTGCGATTTCTTCGGCTTCTTCAATACTCGCGAGGATACCCTCTGAGCCTGGGAGGATCGGCACGCCGCCGTCCTTCATCGCGGTGCGGGCCAGTTGCTTCTGCCCCATGCTGCGAATCACGGACGGTTTCGGGCCAATGAAGGTCAGTCCGCTGGTCTCGCAGACCTCGGCGAAATCGGCGTTCTCCGACAGGAAGCCGTAGCCGGGGTGAATGGCGTCGGCGTTGGTGATCTCGGCCGCGCTGATGACAGAGGGGATATTCAGATAGCTTAGGGCGCTTTTGGCTGGGCCGATACAGATCGCTTCGTCGGCGAAGCGGACATGCAGGCTGTCGCGGTCGGGTTCGGAATAGACAGCGACGGTGCGGATGCCCAGTTCTTTGCAGGCGCATATGACACGCAAGGCGATCTCGCCGCGGTTTGCGATTAGGATTTTTTCAAACATCGTTTTCAAACATCGTTTGGATAGGATGCTACCGAGGACGAATACTGAACAGAGGCTGGCCGTATTCTACTGCCTTCCCGTTTTCCACCAGCCGGGCAGTGATCACGCCCGCTACTTCGGCCTCAATCTCATTCATCAGCTTCATGGATTCGATGATGCAGAGCACCTGGCCAACCGTCACTTCGTCCCCAACTTTGACGAAAGCCGGCTTGTCGGGGGATGGAGACTCGTAGAAGGTCCCCACGATGGGCGAAGGGATAGTGGTCAGGCTGGCATCAGCAACTACAGGTTCGGCGGATGCAGACGGCGCTACCGCCGGTCGCGCAACGGCGATTGGTGGCGCTGAGGCGATGGCAAATTCCTGCGCTTCGGGAGCCCGGCGAAACCGTACGCGATTCTCGCCGCGCTGCACTTCCATTTCGGCTACACCGCTGGAGTGGAACAGGTCAAGCAAGTTCTTGATCTCTTCAATGGTCATGAAAGTTGCACAAACTCCTTCGTGGTCGGCGTCAGAACCTCGCAACCGCTTTCGGTCACCAGGACTGTGTCCTCAATCCGAACACCGGCAAAACCTTCGATGTATGCGCCAGGTTCGATGGTGATCACCATGCCTGCCTTAAATATCTCTTCAGGCATGTTCTTTGGCGCTGGGGACGACTTCTTGCCGTTGGCTTGGCTGGTTTCCTTCTTAACCGGTGGAGGCTTCGCAATGCGCGGACCTTCGTGGATTTCCAGCCCTAAGCCGTGTCCGGTGGAGTGTACGAATAGCTTGTCCAGGTTGTGACGCTTCAATACCTGACGGGCAGCCCCATCTACTTTCCAAGTCGCAACCCCCGCGCGGACCTCAGCGATGGCAGCCAGTTGCGCTTCGAGCACGGCGTCGTACAGCTCACGAA
The DNA here is from genome assembly GCA_040007495.1 of Acidobacteriota bacterium. GTDB lineage: Bacteria > Acidobacteriota > Terriglobia > Bryobacterales > Bryobacteraceae > Palsa-187. The sequence continues at coordinate 2,981 of JBDTUY010000404.1, forward strand.
CGCGCCGCGGAGTAGGTCCGCGACCATTTCCCATAAACGACATGCGGGTCATGTCACTGGTGTAGCCGTCGACCGTGGCACCCATGTCGATCAGCAGCAAATCATTGGGTCCCAGGCGCCGACTGGAGGGATGGGCGTGCGGCAGAGCCGAGTTGGGTCCGGTGGCTACGATGGTGTCGAAGGCCGGTTTGTCGGCACCCAAACGGCGCATCTGATAATCCAGCTCTGCAGCAATCTCGCGCTCCTGCATCCCGGCGCGGACACGGCCGATGGTGCGAGCGTAGGCTTCGGAATTCAACTTGACGCTAACGCGAATTTTGGCGATCTCATCTGGCGACTTGATGGCGCGCAAGCCTTCGAGCAAGCCCCCGGCGGGATGCAAGCGCGCACCGGCAGGCAAGGCGTCGTGCAGCCGGCGATGCTCGGATACGTTCATCCAGGCGGGTTCAAAGCCGATACGCTTGAGTTTCTTGCGAGCGATGACGACCGCTGCCGCCGCGATCAAAGGACCCGACGTCGCGATATGAACTCGGCAATCGATGTTGCTCCTGGCGTCGCTCGCGTACCGGGGGTCGGTGAAGAAATCGGCACCCGATGGGGTTAGCAGAACCAACCCGTTAGAACCCGCATAGCCGGTGAGGTAGCGGACGTTGGCGAGAGAACTGACCAGCAGCGCGTCAACCTTACGGGATTCCAGGGCGGCGGACGCAGCAGCCCGACGTTGTTGAAATTCGCTCAAGTTCTTAGTTTAGCAACGGAGAAGGGGGCGGCACACGACAACGCCGAGTATGCCAAATGGCCCCCCCCGATGGGCACGGTGGAAAGTAACGTCTTCAGTGTAAAGAAACGTCTATAGTATGCTGTTACTTGGGCCACTACATTTTGCTGAATCTTATTGGCATGCGACTGCTCAAATAATGTAGTTGTCCGTTCGATTATCAGGCAGCAGCGCCCAGCCGGGAATGGGCCATTGGAGGGGACCTATGTTCAAAACTTTTAGGTTTGGAACGATTTGCGCCATGCTCGCGATGTTGGCGGTCAGTGGGTTTGCTCAACTCGTGGCGACCGTTATCTCTGGCTTCGTGATCGGGAAAGACGGGGCACCAGCGGTAGGGGCGGAGATCAAGTTTACGCGCACCGATATCAAAGCCGAATTCAAGATCAAATCCGATAAAAACGGCAAGTACGCCTACCCCACGCTTCCGCAAGGCAAATACGATGTGTCCATCTTCATCGCAGGCACGGAAGTATCCAAGTCGGCTGGCATTTTTACAGATCCCAAGAAGATCTTCGAACTGAACCTGGATCTGAGCAAACCAGCAGGCGCGCAAATCTCGGGATCGGGAGTTGCTGCTGCACCCCAGGTGGCTGCATCCAACGCGCCAACTGCGGA
>JBDTUY010000405.1:0-4307 GCA_040007495.1 Acidobacteriota bacterium
ACCCGCCTTCCTGGATACCAAGGAATCGCTAACTTAGATTCCACTAGCATCTTGAAGGCGCTAGCAGCTGAACAGCTTCAACGGCTTTGCCCCCTGGTGAATTAATATAAAATGCTCTCGGCACCCGCGCAAAAATGGGTTCGTTTGGCGAAATGCTCTTTGACAACTCAAGCAGTGGCTCCGACCCTAAGATCGGAGTGTCCGACGTTGGCGTCGAATCCACTGGTCGAACTATTTCAGCCCGCCGCGTCCGTTTACATCTTCTGTGGCATCGGACGCTTGAACACCAGCCGCACCGTCGCACCCTCCGGCACCACCGCGCATAATTCCCAACCTTCTTGCCCCTGACGGTTCAGCCATTCCTTGCCGAAGTCCGCGTGCCGACCCTCTTCGATACAGTATTCCCATGTCATGATTGGTTTGCTCCCAGCTTAGAATACAGCATGTTCTTAACCGTTCGACTGGGTCGTCATCAAAAAATCATCGCCTTCTTGTAGTCAGATGCGATACACTGCGGGTTTGCTTTCGCAGCACTTGCTCAACTAACTGACCTATGCCCTGGACCCAATCTTATAATCCGTTCGGTCACTTGTGGCTTTCTGCCCTCGTCGCCGCCCTGCCTGTTTTCGTTCTGCTCTACCTGATCGGAATTAAGCGTAAGCCCGCCTGGGTTTCCGCGCTCTCCGGCTTGGCAGCGGCGGCAGTGGTGGCCCTATTCATGTACCAGATGCCCGTGGGAATGGTGCTGAACTCGGTGGTTTACGGCGCAGTGTTCGGGCTGTTTCCCATTGGCTGGATCGTTTACTGGGCCATCGTTCTATATAAGGTGACGGAATCGACCGGCAAGTTCGAGATCATCAAGGACTCGATTGGCGGCCTGACCAGTGACCGGCGCTTGCAGGCTTTGTTGATTGCCTTCGCCTTCGGAGCGTTCATCGAAGGTGCTGCCGGCTTCGGAACCCCGGTCGCCGTCGCTGCCGCGATGCTGACTGGCCTGGGTTTCGCTCCGTTTTACGCGGCTGGAATTTGCTTGCTGGCCAATACCGCGCCAGTGGCGTTCGGGTCGATCGGTATCCCGGTGGTCACTTTGGCTCGCGTCACTGGCATGCCTGAAATGGCACTCAGTGCATGGGTTGGACGCATTTGTGCCCCGATTTCTATCTTTATTCCTGCCTACCTGATTATGGTGATGGGCGGTTGGAAGGGCGTGATCCTGTTGAAATTCTGGAAACCAAAAGATAAGTTCGTACTGGAAAACAGCACCCCCATGTCGGTGCCCGTACAGCGCAGTATGGGTGCCGTGGTCCACGCTTGGTCGCCCTATCTGTTCCTGGTGTTCTTCGTGCTGCTCTCTGGCCTGAGCGGCAACGCCATCATTAAGGGTTGGATCCGCGGCGGATCCTTTGGGTTCCTGGCGTTTTGGCTTGACAGTGTCAACAACTTTTTGCAGGCTGCGACATTTAAATTCGATTGGCCGGGCTTGGCCGGCCAAGTAATTCAGACTGCCCCAGTGGTCGCAACGCCCGGTCCGTATCCGGCTGACCAGACGGTGTTCAATCTGAATCTGTTGACGGCTTCCGGAACCGCGTGTCTAGCTGCCTCGCTCGCATCGATGCTGGCACTCGGCCTGTCGCCGGGTCGATACGTCGGCATCCTGGGTGAAACCCTCAAGAAGATGTTCACCTCTCTGGTGACCATCGCGAGCGTGCTTGGACTCGCCTACCTGCTCAACTTCTGCGGAGCCACGGCCACCATGGGTCTCGCGTTCTCTGCTACCGGCGTGGTATTCCCCTTCTTCAGCGCCATGCTCGGATGGCTCGCGGTGTTCCTGACGGGCAGCGATACTTCGGCTAATGCCTTGTTCGGTAATCTGCAAGTGGTGACGGCGAAAACACTGGGCTTAAGCCCCGTGTTGATGGCCGCGGCCAACTCAGCCGGTGGCGTGATGGGCAAGATGATCTCGCTACAAAGCATCGCGGTCGCCGCCGCCGCGACGGGCATGGCCTCCTCCGACGAAGCCAAGCTCTTCCGGTTCACGCTGAAACACAGCGTGTTTTTAGCGTCGCTCTTGGGTCTGATCGTGCTGTTTTACTCGTACGGGATCAACTGGCCGCTGCCCGGCAGTTGATCCCGTAGTATCCTCCGAACAACCTCCGACTTAAGCGACTGCCGACTTGGGTTGGGTGGCCTCTACCGGGACCTCCACCAAGTGTTGCGACAAAAACCATACCTGGAACTCGTTCTGCGGGATGATTTTGCTGGTCAGCAGATCGACGGTGCCATGATCGCCAGCCTCGTCGGCCTGATCCGCCGCTCTGTGAGCCTCCTTCAGGATCACTTCATGCGCCGACAGTAGACGGGAAAGCTGCACGGGAACAGTTTCCCGGCCACGCGGAGGGCGCTCTATCTTCGTGGTCTCTGCCACGTCCGCAGCCATTGCAAGGCTGACTCCGCCTAGCAGCTGAATCCGCTCCGCGATCGCATCCACTAATTCCGACTGTTCTTCATAGTGCTTGTCGAACAGCAGATGGAGCTGATAGAACGTCGTCCCTGCGACCTGCCAATGGTGCTTCTTATACAAGTCGCGCAGAGCCATCGTATCGGCTAGGATCTGATTTAGCTCGCCGACGCTTTTCTTGCTCACTTCCACCGACAGACCATTGGGCATCGGTACGACCGTGCCAAACGCCTGATACTCTTTGCCGTGTTGGCCTGTGTGCGGAGTGGCCCGACCGGCGTCGGAAGATGATGCGGACTTAGTCTCGTGTTTCATGCCGATGCCCTTTCTGCCGCGCCCTCAACCGAGCCATACGCGTCCTTGCCAGCCTTCACCGCCGCTTCGATGCGCTCGCGCTCCTGCATCAGCCGCTGCTTACCCATATCCACCAATGCCTTCGCGTCGCGCGCAGCTCCGGTCGCCTTGTCCATGCCCTGCTTAACCGTCGTATTGACCGTCTCACGGCCTTCATCCACGCGTTTCCCGATCAGCGTGCGCAAGTGACGACCCCGCATGGGTGCCAACAGGAGCGCAGCGCCGGACCCGATCGCCAACCCCAGCATGAAGCAGGATGCGCCTGACATTCCTCGGTCGAATTCAGTATTGGTGTTTTGCATAACAATGCCTTCTTTGAACCTTTCTCAGAACGAATCTGACGGCTAGTGATAGTTGTGTTAGCCACTTTAATTCCAGTAGCAGGTTCAGTGCCAAGCTCGGAGAAATCTTCCCGATTCGCAATTTCAGCAAGTTACAGGCGAGGCTTAGTCGAGAGACAAGCCGGAGGTGAGCGCAAACCGACACCACCCGCACAAAATTTCCGGGTGTGGGTGAATTCGGAGCGCAAGCTGAAGACGGGCGCGCTGCTATTCGATGGCAGTGGGGCGGAGGGAAACCACCGCAGCCCCAATCGCGGAACCCACCTCACGCGCAAACTGGATCAGCGGGTCCCCAGTGGCGAACAACTCCTGTTCGGCCCGAAGCCAATCGTCCTCAGGCGTCCCCTCGGAGGCCCCGCGCTCCCCCCATAGCTGGTAGGCGCGCAATTCAATCTCTTCGTGGCGGACATTCCCAGCATTCATAACAACCTCCCCTACCGGACAACGAATCCAACTGCCTTGATCCTCATGAGTGGGAGTCTCCCGGTGACCATTTCGTTCCGCCAGTTTTGCACTCGTATACTGGCCGAAAACGGTAGTGGGTCACTTTCAATTTGACCACTATAGACTTGGAACTCGGATTGCCGCACTGGAGATAGTCATACCAGAAGACGGTGGAACGCCATACCGGAAGTCGCCAGGGAACAAGACGGGATCACGCGGGCAAGGCCCACAGGACCCCAATCGTCGCGCTTGGGAGATCGTACAGCAGGCTACCGGCGACATGCCGAAGGAGACCATGCCTGAGCGGACCAAGCGCGAGCAGATCGGGCGCATGGGGCGGTTTGAAGGGTGGAGAGGCGCGAGAGTCCAAGCTTACGCCTAAGAAGCAAAAAGAGATCGCATAAAAAGCCGCCGAAGAAAGGTGGAGGAAAACCAAGGGCTAAGGTCATCCAGTAAAAAAGTCTAGGACAAATGCGATGTTGACTCCGGCGGTATCATTTGATACTCTTCAGCTTGTGAGGGTAGAACCTTAGTTTCTGGACTCAGCAACTGCCATCAATGCCGCAAGACAGGCGCTCGATAGTCGAGGCTCTTTTCTTCATGGGAACGCGAAACTGGAAAATGAGTTTTATGAGCTTGGGTTGATTACCCCGACCGAAAGATACGTTGCTGTAGATGTAGCTCTTTCAGTCATTCGCCCAGAGGGTCGC
>JBDTUY010000406.1:0-4307 GCA_040007495.1 Acidobacteriota bacterium
CGCTACGGCCCGTTCCAACGACTCCTGCAACAGCGCCGCCATGGCGTTCATGCGAATTCGATCTTCAGAGCGGAGATCGACTTTGGCCCACGCCCCCACCGGAATGCTGTTGATACTGCTACCGCCTTGTATCAACCCGAAGTTGTAGCTCGACCTTAAGGCGCTGACGGGGGTAAGCTCGGCGATTCCGTCGGTGAACAACGTGACCGTGCGACCTAACGCGTGTACCGGATTGCCGGTGCCATGATCACTCCAACTATGTCCCCCGGGACCTTCTATAGAGACCTCAAATCTTCGACTCGCAAGTGCCCGGCAGGTAATGTGTTCGTAACCCGGCCCGTCCAACACCAGAAAGCCAGCAGGAATTCGGCCGATATCGCCCTTGGCATCCGATCGGCACAGGTAGCGCATGCCCGACAGGTTACCCTCCCCTTCCTCGCCGACGTTGGCAATCAGCACGGGAGTAAAAGGAGCCGCATCAAACGCCTCGGCAAACGGTTCGACTGCGTTCCATGCTCCCGCCACAGCGAGCAGCGCAGCCAACCCCGCGCCATTATCGCTCACGCCGGGACCTAGAAACTGCCCCTCCAACCCAACCGAGATCTCCTCCGGAAGACGCGGAGCCAGGACCGTATCCAAATGGGCCGTGACGGCAATGGTTGGGCGGCCTGCCGCGTTGGGCCGGGATGCGATGACGTTACCGGCGCGATCCAGCCTCGATTCCCAGCCCAGGCTGGTGAACCGCTCTTGCATCCAGGCAGCGCGTTTTGCTTCCAGAAACGTGGCCGCTGGGACTCGGCACAGGCTGAGATGCTGATCGTTGATCCACAGCCGTTCCTGGCGAAACCAATCCATGGCTTCCCGGAACTCGACAGACTGGGAAAGCTCACTCACCAGGCTGGCGGAACGATTCGCGGCCATCGTACCGGATTTTGCGGAGAAAACCTTTGAAGTCACAGCCTGGGGTGGCATCGGATGATTGTCGCGTGACTGGCACGCCCTCTGGTTCCCCAAGTCTAGCAAGGACCGGCGGAAAATCCCTAAATCCCAGCTTTGGGATAGCGTTTGCGCATCCATGCCACGAAAGAATCCGGGGCGGCCATGGTCGAAAGCCGGCTCTGACGAACCAGCGCCCAATCCTCGAATAATTTCGATTGCTTGACTTCGGAGAGAGTCACAGGTGCGTCCAGCCTGCCGGCAAATTGGAAATCCGCCACAGCGGATTTCGGGTTCTTAGGGTCCGGTCGACCGTCGGCTACGATATTCGCCAGTCCGACGATGCTCGATTCGCCGCCTGAATGGTAGATAAACACCCGATCTCCGGTTCGCATCGTCAAAATCGCCCGTACCGCCTGCGCATTGGTGACGCCATCCCAAACGGTGCGCTGGTCTCTTTCCAGATCGTCCAGTGTAGAGGTGTCCGGGTCGGTTTTTGCTAGGAAATAGGGCATAAATGAGTTTTCCACAGGGCGGTCTGGCATCGGAAGGAGGTTGAATCCCGTGAAGAACGATTTTACCTCCTTAAATTATGAACAAACCTCCCACTTCGGCCGATCTGTTCTAAGGTGGAGCACGTTCGGGACCACCTAGCTTGAGTCCGATCAGGCACAAACTCCCAGTGTACAATTGGTGAGAGGATCTTCGATATTCATGCGTACCGTAAGGAACAGATCTATGAGCAGATCGATGGGCGTTGCCCACAGCAGGGTGGTGGTCCTGGGCGTACTGATGGTCCTGGCCGCATTTAATCTGGCACCGCTGGCAACAGCCCAGTCACAAAACGTCGGGAAACAGCCTTTGCCACCGCCGGGAGCGGCGAACACACCTGCTCCGAATGTCGTCGGCGGAGCGGTAGACGTCACGACCTTCGTTTTGGGGCCGGGGGACGTGATTGCCGTGAAAGTATTCGGGCACCCGGAGCTTTCCGAGAGCCATCGCATTCGCACCGATGGCATTATTTCGATCCCTCTGATGGGCGAGATTCAGGCCGCTGGTTTGACCCCACAGAAACTGAGCAAGCAGATCGAACAAGCTCTGAGTGAAACGCTGCAATTGCCAATCGTCAACCTGGATGTCATTGATGTACAGAGCAAGGTCTTCACTCTGATCGGCGCCGTGGCACGGCCAGGCCAGTATCCGATGGCGAACCCGATCACGATTTTCGAAGCAATCAACTTTGGACTGGGGTTTGGCCCGTACGCTAAAAGTAAGAAAATCACTGTCATCCGGATGAAGGACGGCGTACGGCAAACCTTGAACTTCAATTATGAAGACTATAAGAAGGGTAAGAACCTGGATAAGAACCCGAACTTCATGGTCGAGAACAAGGACACGATCATAGTTCCAGAGTAAGTGTCATTTTGTGCACAAGCACCGGCAGTCCGGGACGTCAGTTTCTTCGGCAGTGGATCACGGTAGTGAACGGTCAGGGAGTTATCCGATATGCAGCCTACTGAGAGCTTTAACATAACGCGACGCGCTTTGGACGTCGAGGATTATATCGATATTCTGCGTCGGCATAAGGGCTGGATTTTCGGACCCTTCCTGGCCACCCTGACCTGCAGCGTAGTTGGAATCTATCTATGGCCGGACAGCTACCAATCGGTGGCGTCGGTGCAGATTCGTCCGCAACAGGTTCCGGAAAGCCTGGTTCAGTCGGCCGTAAATCAGGACATGAACGCCCGTATCGTTTCGCTGACGAATACGATTTTAAGCCGCGCCACGCTGGTCAATATCATCCGTAACAACGATCTCTACAAAAGGGAATTAACCTCCAAACCGCAGGAGGAAGTGGTGGAGGATATGCGAAGCAAGGTCCAGATCGTGCCCATTATCGGCGCAACTGGAAACAAAGCTGCCGCGTTCCAAATCCGTTTTTCCTACCCTAACAAGCGTGACGCGCAAAAAGTGGTACAGGATTTGCTTAGCCTGTTCGTCGAACAGAACGTGAAGGACCGCGGCCAGGAAACTCGCAGTACGCAGCAACTGATGCAGGACCAGGCCGATAATGCGCAGAAACAATTAGACGCGGTGGAGCAGCGTTTAGCCGATTTCCGGGTCAAGAATAACGGTCGGCTGCCCGACCAACTGGATTCAAATTCGCGCCAGCTGTCAGCCCTTGAGTCGCAATACATGTTCCTGTCGAATTCGCTTAGCAAGCTCTCGTCCGAGAAAGCTCAGGCGCAGACTGAGCTTAGGATTTTAAAACAAAAAATAGCGGAGTTGGATCGGGAGACGCAAGTGGTGGCTGCGGCACCGCCCCCGCCCCCCGGTAAAAGCCAAAGACTACTGGCCGCCGAGCGCGATGTCGAGGCCGCACAGAATATAGTAAATAATGCGCTGCTTACGCTGACAGAGGCACATCCTAGTGTGAAGATCGCGCGGCAGCAGTTGACGGACCTGCAAAAGAAACGGGATCGCGTGGCTCAAGAAGAAGAGGCCAGCCAAAAGGTCGCCCCAACTCCAGCCGCACCCCCAGTGGACAGGAATGTCAGCCGTCAGAGGTTGGAGTTCACGACCCAGATGCAGCGTCTGGATGCCATCGTGGATGCCAACGAGAAGCAAGAAGCCGACATCAACAAGCAGATGAAAGACACTACCGGTAGCATGGCTGGCTATCGCGGACGCATCGAGTCGGTGCCGGTCGGAGACCAGGAATTGGGTGCTCTTCTGCGCGATGAGCAGCTCCAGAAAGACAACTTCATGAAGGCCCAGATGAGGCTGACCACCGCAAGTACCGCAGCCGACATGGAAAACCGGCAGCAGGGGGAACGCCTCGAGGTTCTCGATCCGCCATCGCTTCCAGAAAAGGCGACCGACCCGAATCGGGGCCTCGCAATTTCCATTGGCGCAGGCTTAGGGCTATTGTTCGGCGTGGTGATCGCAGGAGCGCGCGAGATGAAGGATACCTCTCTCAAAAACCTCAAAGACGTCCGCGCCTATACCCAAATGTCGATTCTAGGCAGCGTCCCGCTGCTGGAAAACGATTTCGTGGTGCGCCGCCGTAAACGCATGGCCTGGCTGGGTTGGACGACGGCCTGCCTGGTGGCAGCGATTGCGATGGGCGGAGCGATCGTGTACTACTACGTCAGTATTCAACGAACATAAATCGACCACCGTAAATTTCGATACAAAGTAGATGGACCTGCAAGCTCAGACATGGTCAGCCCGGTAGAGGTTTCGAGCGAGCGCGAAACGAGGAATTTGAATAATGAGCCGAGTACATGATGCACTTCGACGCGCCGAACAGAGCGGCCTTCTAACACCACCTGTCCCGCGCACGGGAGAGGTGAGCCAGTCGGCTCCAA
>JBDTUY010000407.1:0-4288 GCA_040007495.1 Acidobacteriota bacterium
GGTGATGGGGGACCGCCTTTGCCTTTACCCTTGCCTGCGGCGGCTGCCGGAGCTGGAGCATTTGCATTCGGATTGTTGGTCGTCTGCGTGCCGTTCTGGATGCGTTGGCAATCGTCAGTGAATGGAGGAACGGCTTTGCCATCGTTATTCTGCAAGGCGGCGTAGTACAGATTCGCGGTGTTGATCAGAGCCGCACGGGTACTGCGCTGTGTCGCTGGAATCGCCGTAGAGAAAACTTCGTTCGGTTTACCGTGGTTCTCCAGATTCGTCGCGGCTGCCGCGTCACGGATCACAAGGTTTTCGATCTCCGTAATCTGACGATTCGCGACTTTCAAGCGAATCATCACGATCACCGGATTGGCTGGAACCTCTCGCATCGTGCCTAAAAATGCGACGTCGCCGGTTTCTGTGTCGGCCGTGAATAGGCGATAACTACCCTTCGCCATGGCGGTACGCCAGAAGCCGTCGCCGGGGATGAGTTGCACGCCGTCTTCCGTGTTCTTGGCCTTGGGTGCGATGGCCAATTGCGCGGGCTTGTGCGCGATGAGCGCCTCCATATAGAGGTCCACGAAGTTCTCGAGACAAGCGCGGTCACAGGCGGGGGCTTTGGTTTGCGCTTGGGCTTGCGGATACGGTGAAATCGCGGCAGCGGCCAGTATTCCAATGGACAGGATCGTAGGGGCAGGGAATCGCAACAAGGCGCGCAATTTCATAGCGAGGATTTTACCATTGTGAGACCCAATCAGTGGTGCTTATACTTTGGCGGCAAGAGGGCAAGGCGTGCTGCCCTGTTTGCCAGGGAGAGAAGTGTGCGCCTGTGTGAGGATCGATGTGCGCGCGATTCATAGTGGAGGAGCTTGAACTTCTCATGGAAAGGTCGTTGGGAGGCTGAAGCCCCCGTGCTCGATGAATCGCGCGCCACATCCGGTCCGGTGCCCGACCCTAGTGCGTCATCGCGTAGATCAGGTAGTTGATGCCGTAGTGATACGCCAGCGTCGTCATGGCTTCCGGATATTCGGGCGCGTCGGCGAATTCCCAGGCGTCGCCGATGTCGGTGTTGTAGTTGATCGCGACCATGGTGTGCTTCGCGTCGTGAATCGTATACCACTCCGGTTGCGTACCTTGCGGTTGGCCGCGATAAAGGTGGCGCGAGCCAGGGATGAAGGTCCGGTCTTTATCCTTGATGGTGTAGACGACGTTCATCATCGAGTTTTCCTCGGTCATTTCTTCGATGGCCAGATCGGGGAAGACGCGCTTCATGTTCTCTTCGAAGTTGTTCCACTCCTCCGGGTTCGGACCCCACATATCGTCGGTCATCATGAAGCCGCCGCGCTGAAGGAATTCGCGCAGTTTCAGGACTTCTTGATCGCTGAGACTCATGTAGCCGCTCTGCGTGATGTAGATCCAGGGATAATCGAAAATCTGATCGCCATCCAGCAAGCCCACTTGAGCGGGTTCGGCGACGTCGACACGAGTGAGGCGCTGCAGTCCATAAGAGAAGAACATCTCCGCGTCCGGCCAGTCCTGGGCCCACCAACCGTTGGCCTGACCTCGGCGGGAGACGTTTCCGAAGCCTCGGCGATACTGCGGAAGGTCGGTGTATTTGAGACGGAGAAACTGGAATTCCCCTTTGGGCGCAAACTTTACGCGGTCATCAAAGGGAACGTTTTGCTGGCCGCCCCCGCCGAAGCCTCCGCCGCCGCGCCGACCGCCGCCCCCGCGTTGTGCCAGCGCGAAGGTGGTCAGTATTAGGACCGCGAGGGCGCCGACCGCGATTCGCACCAGCAACCGCCGAGATAGGATTGGCTTCATTTGCTCCTGACTCATGACTCGTATTTCGCAGCGCAGACCAACCGCTCCCTCTGGTCGCGGCTCAGTATCGGCAATTGTGTTTAGCGCGCTATGCCAACAGCGATTCTACGTGAGCGGTAGCCGCTGACGCCAATCCGCTCAAATTATATCCCCCCTCCAGTACGGACACCAACCTGCCATTTGCGTGCTGATCGGCAATCTCCAGCATGACGGTGGTCAGGTCGCGGAAATCGTCATCGGTCAAAGTAAATCCGCCCAACGGATCGCCGATGCGGGAATCGAAGCCAGCCGAGATCAAGACCAGGTCAGGCTTGAAGGCGTCGGCGGCACGTCGAAGGTCGTTCTGGAACGCCCCAAGTACTTCCTGTCGACCAGCGCCAGCAGCGAAGGGACGATTCATGGTGCTGTCTTTCCCGTCGCCCGAGCCGGTTTCGTTCGCTGGGCCTGTGCCTGGATACAAAGGCCATTGATGGGTGCTGAAGAAGAAGACGGAACCATCTTCATAAAACGTATCTTGTGTCCCATTACCGTGATGGACGTCCCAATCGGCAATTAGTACCTTCTGGAGGCCGTAGTGCCGCTGCGCATAGCGCGCCGCGACGGCGATGTTATTGAAGATGCAGAAGCCCATGCCCTGGTTGGGTCGAGCGTGATGGCCTGGGGGGCGGATGGGGCAGAACGCGTTGCGCACCTGACTGCGCATCACGGCGTCAACTGCGTTGAGCACTCCGCCAGTCGCCTTGAGAGCAACTTCAAGCGATTGCGCGCTCACCGTGGTATCTCCTGTGCTCAATTCGAGTTTGCCGCTTTGAATGTCGGCCTGTGCGGTGGCGATGTAGTCGCGAGTATGGCACAACGCGATCTCATCCTCGGTTGCCGATCGTGAGGGGAGATGCAGGGTTCTCTCCAAGATGCCTGACGTGGAGAACGCATCCAAAATCGCGCCGTAACGCGCGGGACGTTCCGGATGGCCGGGTCCCGTATCGTGCAGCTGATAGATCGGGTCGGCAATCAGCCCGGTGGTTCGGTGCCGATCCTCGGAGATGGTGGGCTGATCCATAGGTTCGGGTATGACGATCAAGGCTTTCCTAAGGTCGCCTTGATACTTATTCTAAGGCCCTGGTCGATTTAGCGTGGCTTTGCCGCTCAAACGGCTGTTTGCGTGCTGAAACGAAGTTGCTATGCTCGGCATCAGCATTGAAGGGGTGAGGAATGTTTTCATCGAAAGCTTTGTATGTGGCCGCAGTCGCAGTGTTGCTGACTGGTTGTGTTCAGAATCCGCCAACGGCAGCTTCTACGGATCCAGCGAAGGCGGCTCCAGTTCCGGTTGTTGCACCGGTTGTCGAGGCTGCGCCGGTGGTTGAGCCACCGAAGCCGCTGGTGATGGCTGCCGGAGTGAGCATTAAAGTACGGACGACCACGGCCTTGTCCACCAAGACCCAGAACGCAGGGGATGCGTTTACAGCGACCTTGACGCAGCCAGTGATTGTGGATGGGAAGACGATCGCGAAGGTTGGTTCGGAAGTAGATGGCGTGGTCGTGGAATCCGATCCAGGGGGCAAAGTGAAGGGTGTGGCCAACATTTCGGTGCGTCTGACGCGGTTGCACATGGGGGCGCGAAGTCTGGCGATCCGGACGAATAGCCTCGCTTTCGATGCACCCGCTTCGAAGAAGAAGGACGCGGCCGAGGTCGGGATTGTTGCTGGAATCGGCGCGGCGATCGGTGCAGCTGTTGGCGGAGGAGAAGGTGCGGCGATTGGGGCCGCCAGCGGTGCGGGTGCCGGGGGAGCCGTCGTATTGTCCACGCGCGGAAATTCAGCAGTCATCCCGTCCGAGACGCTATTGTCGTTTCGGCTTAGTGGACCGCTTACGATTTCGGAGTAGCTTCTTCTGGGGGCGTTGAGCCTCACCCGCGCCTATGAAATGGAGGAACTCCCCCATTTTCACTGCACCCCGTCCGTGGATAGGCGCGATAGTGGCGACGTTAAGCTTCAATCGCCGGATGTTCTCATAGAGATTGACCGCACTGGCTGGGGGCGGAGACGGCTGCGCCTTCGGGTCCTGCGGCGTATACGCATCGGCTTCCACCAGGATTTCTTCTCTGGGCAGATACGCGATCAACAGTTCGTTGCTGTGGGTGTCGCCTTTGAGTGGCAGGATGTCCAGATTCTCAATGCCGTCCGTGATGACATACTTCCCGTCCACTGATTCCAGTCTGGCCAGCGGTGCGTCTTTGGTATTGGCCAGTGTATCCGGCTCCACGGTTGCCGGGGTCTTGAACGCATTGCTGTAGTAGACGATATTGGAGGCTTCGGTGACGATCATTGCACCCAGCGCTACAAAGGCCCGCAACCCGCCCGCATGATCGAAGTGGTGATGTGTACTGACGACGTAGCGGATGGGCTTTTTCGGGACCAACCGCTTGGTTTCCGCGATCACCGCACGAGCGCGTTCGTCGTTCTGCGGAGCTTCGATC
>JBDTUY010000408.1:0-4233 GCA_040007495.1 Acidobacteriota bacterium
CACTTCATCCCGCTGCCATAAATGTACCAGACGCCTCTGTCCCCTTTCCCTGTTTAACCACTCCCTTGCGGGGCCGACCCTGCTTCTGCCATTTCCTGCCGAATATTTGCTCCATTTCTGTTACAAACTCAACGGACCCGAGCGGAGCGCCCGCGTAAGTACAACGTTTCAAACTCTGGATCTCCCGCGGATCGTCCAGCGTTCCTATCAGGGTTGCCCAGGCTTTGGCCCCTCCACGTTCCCTCCAATAATTCCAGTCCAAAATGGGAAATTCTTCGGCGTCCGGACCCTTCAGGTGAGCGCTCGCGCTCGACCAACGGTAATCGATCGGTTCCTCAACGAGGGCTGCTCTTACGGGATTCCACTCCACATATCGCAACACGGTTGATTCCTTCCGGGCGTCAACGGCGCAAGCAAAGTATCGATTCTGCCAAAGGTGCCCCATCCTGCCTCGGCGGGCATTCAGATATTGGGCATACCTCCCATGCACCCGCCGGAACAATACGGCCAAAGAGTCCTCGCGCGCCGGCACAACAATCCAATGCACATGGTTGGTCATCAAGCACCACGCCAGAACTCTAACTCCCGCGTCGGTGAGTTGTTCTTTCACCAACTGCAGGTAAACCTGGCGATCCGCATGAGAAAAGAAGACATCGCCGCGGTTCACTCCTCGCTGAGTAACATGGTAGGCGACGCCGGGAAGCACACATCTGAGATTTCGAGGCATCGATATCGTAGTGCACTCAAGGCAGTGACAATCTCAACAAATGTACCAGCCTGCTCTGGTCCATTTTTGAGTGTGCGGTTAGGGGGCAGATCAGGCTGACTTATTTTTGGTTTTTAACTTTTCAGTATTCCTCAATCCTCTGGAACACCGCCGTGTTATTCACCGGGTCGCCGTTCTCCGCAACTCCCTTGAAGGTGATCGTCATGGTTTGGCGGTCGCGAGCTACTACGCGGCGAGTTTTTCCGATCGTCTTCCCTGCGTGCGTAATAGTCGATTCCGCTGTGTAGTCGTCGATTTGCGTCATGACAACTCCGTCCGTATCTGGTGAACCTGATACCGGATGCTCCTTGCCATCGTAAGTCGCCGGGTAGATCACGGTTTGGGAATGTCCGTCCTTGTAGACGGTGGTAATTGCGGCCTTGGTTTCGCCATGCTCCAGTCGGTAAATTCGAGTTTCGCTTTTGGGAGCGGGACCGGGATCGTATCGCGACTTTGACAGATTGAGATTCCACTTACCAAGCGCTGCGTCGGCAGCGCTCAGGCTCAAGCTCGTGCTGAACAGCAAAAGAACCAGGGCGAGATTCTTCATAGGAAGAGCTTCCTCCAATCAAGCGGCAGCTTAAAAACACATCACAGCCGCAGTATGCTCTTGGGCAGAGGAGACGTCAAGCCCTTTGATAGAGGTTCCAACTCTTCCCTCGACATGCCGAGCTTTCGCATGCACTAAAATACACCTGAGGTCTTTCATCGTGCGGCAGCCTATCTCTCTTAATATTGCGTTCAGTCTTACGTTGACCGTGTTCGCTTGCAGCGTTCAAGCGCAACCCCAGCCAGCCGGTCAGGCACTATTTACGAAAAACTGCGCTTCTTGCCATGCGGCAGAAGGCGTCCTTGCGCCTAGCGTGGCAGCGATGAATGCCATGCCGACCGAACGTATCTTCGACTCCTTAATAAAAGGCAGCATGAAACAGGCCGCCGCGCCGCTAACCAATCGGGAGCGGCGCACTGTTGCGGAATTCCTCGGCAAGCGCGCGTATGTCGACCCCGCTCCAGGCGACATCACTAAGATGACGAACGCCTGCCCCAGCAATCCCGCGCTCGGCAATATCGAAGCGACTCCGTCGTGGTCAGGCTGGGGAGGCGCGAACAATGCTCGCTTTCAACCCGAGAAGGCCGCCGGACTCAAGGCTGCTGACGTACCAAAGCTTAAGCTGAAATGGGCGTTTGGCTTGCCCAGCGGAAACAGTATCTACTCGCAACCTGCCGTCGCTTTCGGGCGCGTCTTCGTCGGAAGCGACGACGGCGTCATTTATTCCATGGACGCGAAGACCGGTTGCGTCTACTGGGCCTTCAAGTCGGATCTATTTGGCCGCTTCGCGCCGATCATCGCGCCGATTTCCGGGCATGCGGGAACCCGCTACGCAGTCTACTTCGTGACGCGGTCGACTACCGCGTATGCGATCGACGCGCAGAACGGCAAGCTACTGTGGCAGAACCAGGTGAAGGACGCTGTGAACAATCTGAGCGCTACTGCCGCCTATTATGACGGGCGGCTGTACGTTCCTCTCTCTGGAACCGAGACGCTGACCGGTGCCAATCTCGACGTCGAATGCTGCACCACACGCGGCACGGTCGCGGCAGTGGATGCGAATACCGGAAAAGTCCTATGGCGCACGCAGAGCATTCCGGAGCCTCTGCGAAAACTTGGCGAGAACTCGAAGGGCAAGCAACGGTCGGGCCCCGCTGGAGCATCTGTGTGGAACACGCCGACCGTGGATGCGAAGCGCAAGGTCATCTACGTCGGGACCGGCAACAACTTTGGCAGCCTAGCGTCCTCCACCAGCGACTCTATCCTTGCCCTGCGCATGGAAGACGGCAAAATGCTGTGGCATCACCAGGAGTTTTCGGGTGACGCCTTCATGAACAGTTGCCGCGCGACGAACGCCGCCGATGCCAACTGCCCGGAGAAGCTCGGGCCGGATTATGATTTCGGAGGCTCGTCGGCGATTCTGCAAACCGTCAACGGCAAGGACATGCTGTTCGCGGCAGGCAAGGGTGGCGTTGCGATCGCGCTCGATCCCGACGCCGAAGGCAAGGTTCTGTGGCGCACGCAGTTGTGGGACACGCAGGCTCCTGGGATCGGAGGCTTAGTGGTCTGGGGTGGGACCTCAGATGGTCAGCGCGTCTATTATCCTCTGCAGCAGCCGGGCGGCGGACTGAAGGCTCTGCAACTCGCGACCGGCAAAGTTGACTGGAACGCCGAGATCAAAGCCGATCGCCGAGGCCAAGCTGGTCCCGCAACCTCGATTCCCGGGGTTGTGTTTACTGGCGGATGGGATGGGATTCTTCGTGCTGTGGATTCGACCGGCAAAGTTATCTGGACTTTCAATGCCATTCAGGATTTCCCAACGGTGAACGGAGTCGTCGCAAACGGGGGCGCATTTGGTTCAGCAGGTCCCATTGTGGTCGGCGGAATGCTCTTCACAACGTCGGGTTATACGGGTACTCAGCAAGGTGCGCAAGGCAACGTCGTGCTGGCGTTCGGAGTGGAATAGCTTCCAGTCAAACACCTGGACAGTTAAGGAACGCGAAGGTAGGGCTGATCCGAGACTAGATCCCTACGTTCTTAAACGGTTCTTAGCGAAACAGCGCTGAACCGCTTCCGAACTTCGGCTTCCGGGATTCGCGCGAAGCTCTTGCGGCCCACTAGACCGTCTACCCTTTCGGGTTAAGTAAATTGGTATCATAAGGAACGTCGGGTGGTCTTGCCCGACTGTTTGCTTTGGGGCAGAAACAGGGGTCAATGGGTTGGTGCGCCTATCTATCATGCTTGACGATAGGGGCTATCAATGAAAGACCATTGTCATCGTTCATTCTGTGTAATAAATTTGACCGATCGGTTGTACCTCGGGTCTGAGCCGAGATTTTTATCATGTTGGGGGGAGTTAAATTGAAACAAGCCTTATTGTTGCTGATATGCGCTACAGGTATGGCCTTCGGCCAAACCGGCGCAGGAACGCTAACCGGCGTTGTTACCGATGCCACCGGTGCTGCGATTGCGAACGTTGCAATC
The DNA here is from genome assembly GCA_040007495.1 of Acidobacteriota bacterium. Taxonomy (GTDB): domain Bacteria; phylum Acidobacteriota; class Terriglobia; order Bryobacterales; family Bryobacteraceae; genus Palsa-187. Next base: position 3,801 of record JBDTUY010000408.1, read on the forward strand.
GTTGCCACTAGTGCGGACAGAGGTACCAAATTGACCGGCGCAACTTCCTCGACGGGCAACTACACCATTCCTCAAATGCCAGTTGGCAGATACCAGGTGGAAGTAGCCCAGACGGGATTCAAAACCATTAAACGCGAAAACGTACTGATCGCTGCAGCACAGACTCTCCGTTTGGATCTTACTCTTGAAGTAGGCGCCACATCGGAAGCGATCACCATCACCGCGGAAACAACCTTGCTCCAGAAGGATACCGGAGCCTTGGTTCGCAACATCTCGCCGGATCAGATTCAGAACCTGCCAGTGTTGCCCGTTGGAACCTTTATTCGTGACTCCTACGCACTCGCCGTTACACTTCCTGGCGCAGTGAGTGGCGGTTCGGGTTTCGCACCTCGCATGAACGGTCTGCCAGCAGGCAGCAACCAATATCGTGTGG
>JBDTUY010000409.1:0-4188 GCA_040007495.1 Acidobacteriota bacterium
GCGCGCTGTAGGTCTTGGCCTCCGTCGACTTCAAAATCTTTTCGAGCGTGGCAATCGCGTCCTTAGGCTTACCCTCGGCCTGCAGAATACTGACATCGTTGTAACGGACTTCGATGTTTTCAGGTTCGATTTTTTGAGCTTTGTCGGACTCTTCCCGAGCCTTGGTAAACTCACCCATCTGAACGTAGATTTGCGACATCCGTAGATGGGATTGGAAGTCTTCCGTATCTTCGGCGGCTACGGCTGCGTAAGCTTCCAAGGCCTCCGGAGCCTGTCCAGCATTCAGCAGATCCTCGGCCAACGCCTTACGTAGATCCGTAGCGTCCGGGGGATTATAGGTGAGGGCTTTCTTGATCGTGTCGGCAGCTAACCCGTATTCGTGCATCTGTTCATAGGTGCCTGCCAGACGTTTGAGAGCAGCGGCAGAAGGATTCTTGTCAGCGGCGCGTTTGAACATGTCCGCAGCCTTGGCGTTATCGCCCTTATCCAAGTAGACCGATGCCATTCCTACCAGGGCATCTTCGTTGTCGGGTTGACTATCCAGCGCTTTCTGGAACGAGTTCTGTGCGCCGTCGGAATCCTGGCCGACGCGTTGCAGACGGCCCAGCATGGTCCAGGAGTCGGCGTCTTTGGGGTCTAACTCCGTGACCTTCTTAAACTCTTCCACCGCCTTATCGATCATCGCGCTGTTGATGCGATTGGTCTGCGGATCGTTGATCTGGCGGACCGCGATGCGGGCTAGCAATCGGTGAGCAGCGATGTCGTTGGGGTTCCGCTTAATGGCATCTTCAGCATCCGTGCGCGCCTCGCGCAACATGTTGAACTGGATGTAGACCTCAGATAGCTCGTCTGCCAGCATGGCGGACAGCGGGTCGGCAGCAATGGCAGCTTTGTACGCAGCGATCGCCTGACGCGCGGTATCGGCATTGCCGCTCTCTGCCGCGAGGTTCGCGTACATGTGAGCCAGCGTGTACTGATAGTAGGACGTCGCATGATCGGGCTGAGCGGCATTCGCCGCGACCGGCGTATTCTGCGCCAGTGCAACAGCACTTCCAGCGATCACCAACAGGAGCGGCCTAAGGATTCGTGTCATGTCTTGTTTGTCCCACCATCGTTGCTGCGGTCAGCGTACTGCGCCAAACATGCGTAACGTGACGGTAGCTCCAAACGAGCGAGCCCGCGACGTTCACTCCACCAACAGTATATAGTCTTCGCGACCGCGCTGGCGATACCATTGAAGTGGGACGATGCATTCAGAGACCTCAGGCACCAAACTCGCGGCATCGATCACTAGGCCCCTGGTCGTGGTGGCGGGTCCAACTGGATCGGGCAAGAGCGCGCTGGGCCTGAAAATTGCCAGCACCTACGGCGGTGAGATCGTGAATTGCGACTCGCTTCAGTTGTATCGTGGGTTCGACGTCGGCACCGCCAAAACGCGTTTGTCTGATCGACAGGGAATTCGCCATCATCTTTTGGACGTGCTGGAACCGGATTCGGTATACTCCGCTGGCGATTACGGGAGAGACGCTCGGGAAATCGTGTCTGAGATTAGCGATAAAGGACGGCTGCCGGTGGTGGTGGGCGGGACCGGGTTCTATGTTCGAGCTTTGCTGGATGGCTTGCCGGAACTACCCGGTCGCGATGAAAATCTCCGGACCAAATTGATGCTTAGGGAGGAGCGCCGTCCGGGTACGCTACATCGATTGCTGACCCGATTAGAACCATCAACTGGTGGACGTGTTGCTGGTGCTGATCTTCAAAAGACTTTACGCGCTTTGGAGATACGATTGCTAACTCATTTATCTCTTCCTCCTAGGAGCGATGCCAAGCCGCTGTCCGGCTATCGAGTGCTGCAGATCGGCCTATCCCCGGATCGCGGTCGGTTGGCCGAGATGATTCATCAAAGAACCGTTGAAATGTTTGAGCCATCGGACGGTTCCCCGGGACTGGTCGCGGAAGTAAAAGGATTGCTTGATCGTGGCGCGACTGGCAAAGAGAAACCGTTTGAGGCCATCGGATACAAGCAAGTTCTCAAGCATTTGTTAGACGGCTGGGGCTTACGCGAAGCGATGGAATCGACCGAAATCGAGACTCGTCAATACGCTAAGCGCCAGTGGACCTGGTTCCGGCGCGATGGTCGGGTGCAGTGGTTGGAAGGGTTCGGAGCCGATGCCGAGGTCGAGAGGGTCGCTCTCGAATGGGTAAGAGAATTGTTGCAGGCTGCCCCTGGGGAATCAGAAAGGTCATTATGAAGCATGCACTAAGATTGGTCCTGCTCGTCTTCGTGAGTTGCTGTGCGGTATTGGGGCAGCGATCCGTCGAGCTGAACCAGTGTATGGACAAAGCTGCAGCGCAAGGGGAACTCAATGAGTGCGCAGCGGCAGAGGCACAACGCGCAGACCTTGCCTTGAACGAAACATTTCAGCGGCTTCTGGTCGCGGCCAAATCGGATGGAACCGCCACGAAGAAAATTAAAGAGGCGGACAGGGCATGGATCACGTATCGCGATGCGTACTTGGACGCGAGGTTTCCGGCAAAGGACAAACAGCGAGAATACGGCACGAAATATCCCACCGAGTATGCTCTATTCCGGGCCAAGCTAACGTACAGGCAGATTGAGACACTAAAAGATCTGCTGGATCAGTACGCTACCCATTGACGAGACTGTGCGAAGGGCTCGTGTAATTAGTCGTTAGAAGACGGGCGCGCAACGCGCACCCTACGAGCGTCCGCGATATTCACGAGCCGCCTTGTCCGCAAACGGACGACGGACAGGGAGCGGAGTCTTCCCCCCGTCCGATTGCGCTACTTTCAGCACTCCGCTCCCTACCGTCGCGGCTCATCGGAATTTGCTCGTCGCTTGTGCCGTACTCTGTCACCGAGAGCTTCTACGGTGAACTTCCACTCAGAACTTTAGCAAGCGAGCTCAGGAAGTTGTCGCGCGTAGCTCGCCTGAGTGAGAGATGATGTTACCTTGCTCTTCGCACGCAACACTTGTCTAACCGTAGCTCTCGCCCTTGGCTTGGTGATCGCGGCGAGGATGCTCATAGGGCCGTTCCAACTTGCCGGACTGCCGGTCAATGTTCCGTTGAACCCCGAGGGTTTGTTTGGACTGTCGATATTGTGCGCGGTGATGTTGGGACCAGCAAGCGTGAAACGTGGCGGCGAAATGGCGGCCACAGCAGCACCTACTGCAAAGGATTCTCTTTCGTTACTAACCCAAAAGGAAAACAGGCAGTTTCACGCCGGTTCGTTCAACTTCCATCCACTTCTCATCGTGTCGGCGATTGGCGGGATTTGCGTACTCGCTTATCGTACGGCGATCAACGTCCCATTCGTCTCCGACGATTTTATTCTGATCAAGATGGCTCGGAATTCAAGCTTGGCCAGCCTGCGGCATGCATTTACCTCAGCCGGTGGGGATGGCTTCTACCGCCCGCTTGGCTACGCCTCACTAGCGTTCGACTATTTGTGGGCCGGAATCAACCCGCAGTTGTGGCATGCATCGGCCTTGGCAATCCACGCCATGAGTTCGGTACTGGTTTGGACTTTGGCACGGCGCCTGGGTCTTTCCAGCATGAGTGCAATACTGGCAGGCAGCCTGTTCGCTTTTCACGGGACTCATCCGGAAGCCACCGTCTGGATCGCGGGGCGGTTTGATTTGCTGGCGACTTTGTTCACACTGATGGGTCTGGCGTTATTCGTTGCGTCGCTTGAAGACAACCAGTGGACCTGGAAAACAGCTGCGAGTTTACTTTCGATGACACTCGCACTATTAAGTAAGGAATCGGCTTATACGTTTCCACTCTTGCTAGCCGTGATCACCGTCGGTAAGCGGGAGACATCCTTGCGGGATGCCCTTTGGAGCAAGACTGTCTGGATTAGAGTGTGGCCTTACTTTGCGCTTACTGCCGTTTTGTTCTGCTGGCGAGCCGTATTGGTGGGCGGCATCGGAGGGTACCGACTTGCCGGAACGGGCGAATCTTCCTTCCTTTCTTTGAAGCTGGGGACGACGCTAAAAGTCTTGCTGGTGCGACTGTGGACCTCGTTATTCTTTCCCATCAACTGGAGCCTCGAACCGCCGGTCTGGCTGGCACTCAGCTGCGTCGCGGCGATCGTCGCACTGCTGTGGCTCGGACTTAAGGCGCGGCCTACTACCGTGTTTTGGGCATCACTATTTTGCCTACT
>JBDTUY010000410.1:0-4174 GCA_040007495.1 Acidobacteriota bacterium
GGATGCGCAAGGAAGGATTCCTGCTCCCGCTTCTCCTGACGGCCTGGGACCCGGTGAAAAAGACGGTCGCATGGCGTGCCGCAGGTGGCGGCGGAATCGGCGGCGGCACCCTGACCACGGCAGGCAATTTAGTGTTTCAGGTAGTGATCGACGGCCGTTTGCTGGTGTACAGCGCGGACAAGGGTGAAAAGCTGCTGGAACTCGCAACGAACAAGAATGGTATGGGTGCTCCGATTACCTACATGATCGACGGTAAACAGTACATCGCGTTCCAAGGCGGAGCCGGACGCCCGGCCCGAACCGTGGGACCTAACGATCAGACGATCGACAATCCTCCGATGCTGTTCGTGTTTGAGGTTGGTGGGACTGCTGCGCTGCCCACTCCCCCGGCACCTGCGGCATTTGCACCGCCGCCAGCCGCTCCGAAGCCTGCTGCTCCAAAACAATAGGCATAGCTGCTGCTTGAAGAGGTTCGTTGGTTACAAGCCCCGGGCAAAAGCTCGGGGCTTTGCTTTTGGTCTTGGGGTTTTGCTTTTTGGTAATGACGGGACCGACGACTACTTTGCTTTCCCGTCGCCGCCCGACGATCCGGCGAACAGCCTGTGGCCATCGGCGGCGAGCACCGATGTGGCGTTCACCGTTTTCGATCCGTCCTTGGACATGCTGCCGTCCACGGTGATGGTCTCGCCCTGTTTGACGGAGTCCTTGCTCCAACCGTTGCGCCGAAGACTGTTGGGTGCGCCGCCTTCCACCTGCCATGCTGTCACGCCCTTGTCATCGGTCACGTTCATATAGATCCAGATGTGGGGATTCATGAACTCGACCTTAGTCACCGTACCTTTCAGGGAGATTGGCTTGGAGCGGTCGTATTCAGCGTCGAAAGAGTGGTGCGCCAGCAGGGCGGCGGCACCGGAAAGCAGTAGCGCCATGATCGGCAACATTCTGGTCAGTTTCAATTTAGGGGCCTCCTGGATAGTTCCGGCTTGCGTCCGTTGATGTGCCAAGTATACGGCTGGCATCGGCGTGTATCAAGGGCCTGGTAGTGCGCTAATTTAGCGCACTGCTAAGGGCCTCGCGAGATAGCGCGGGCATGATAAAGTCGTACGCATGCGAAATGCTTTCCTTGTAGCGACCCTCTCTTTCCTGCTCGCGCCTGCTTATGCACAAACTGCGGCCAAAGGAGTGCCTTCATGCGACCGAGCATGCCTGCGTGGGATGCTTACCAATTTCCTGGATGCTTTGATCAAGCACGATCCCAAATCCCTGCCGCTGGCTGCGAATGTCCGGTTTACGGAGGATACCCACGAACTGCCATTGGGTGAGGGTCTGTGGAAGACGGCGCAATCGCTGGGCGCGTTTCGTCAGGACATTATCGACGTACGGCAAGGTATCGCAGGGACGCACACGATCGTGCAGGAAAACGGGATGCCGACGCTCACGCAGGTTCGACTGAAAGTAGCTGGGGGAAAGATTAACGAGATCGATACGACGGTTGTTCGGAATCGTACGGAAGGCATGATTTTCTCGCCTCAGACACTGAAGGCGGCTAGCCCCGCGATGAACGTGACGCCCGAGAAATCGCAGTTGAACTCGCGCGAAGAGATGTCTCGGTTGGCGCTGCTGTATCCCGCAGGACTGAAGGTTGGAAGCTTCGTGAAGGTGGATGCTCAGTTCGCGACCGACGCTTATCGCCTGGAGAATGGGCAACTGATGGCAGGTCCGGGCTGCACGTTCATCGCTGGCTGCGACAAGATCAAGGAACAAAAGCTGCCAACGCTGGCAGGCATTCAGGCGAAGGTCGCAGCGGTGGATGAGGAGCAGGGAATCGTTTGGCTGCGCATGAGCTTCGGGCCTGGATCATTGATGGGGCAAGAAGGCACGCTGATGGTGTGGGAGATGTTTAAGGTGTACGGAGGCAAGATTCAGGCGGTAGAAGCCATTATGGAGACCGCTCCGCTAAATACTGCCTTCGGTTGGGATTACTAGGTTGCTGCCTATCAGCAAGCCACTGCCTCCGGACTGACTTGTTCGTCACTTCGCGCGTAATGCATTGATATTGCATGCAAGTCTCCGGTATGTAAACTCACGAAACCACGTCTGGTCCTGCTGCGTCCAATGGCAGTTGCGGCGCAGCATCGTGCAACTGACGACGCAGGGCTTGGTTGTGATAGTTTCGAGGGCATGGCTCATTTCACACAGTTTAGGTTTGGAGTGTACGTCGCAGGGGCGGTTCTGGCGGCGTGGATGCCCTTTGCGCACCTGGGCGCTCAACAGGCACCTCCTTTGGGGATTGCTGCTGCGCCAATGCCTGCAGGCCCCTTTGTCTTCGATACGGCGGAGCAGCACAAGATCCGGGTTACGGTGGTCGCTCGCGGGATTCCGCATCCCTTCAGCCTGGCATTCTTGGGCGATGGCGTGATGCTGGTATCGGAACGCGGCGGACGCCTGCGGGTATTACGGAATGGTGTGCTGGACCCGAATCCGGTCGCGGGCGTTCCCAAAGTTCATACCTATCGAAGCGGTGGGCTGCTGGATATTGTGCCGCATCCGAACTTCGCTACGAACAAGCTGATCTTCTTCACATATAGCAAGCCGAGCACAGCACCCGGAGTCACGGATCAAAGCGCGGTTACCTTGGCTCGCGCGCGCTGGGATGGAAAGGCATTGGTCGAGATGCGCGATCTGTTTTCCTCGGCCATGAGCAACAGCGTCAGCGGCTCGCGAATCGCGTTCGGACGCGATGGCATGATCTACATGACCACGGGTGCTCCGTTCGACCAGAGCGGACAGGACCCGAATAGTCATCTGGGCAAGGTGTTGAGATTGAAGGAAGACGGTACCGCACCCGCCGACAATCCGTACGCGAAGGGCGGCGGCAAGCCCGAGGTCTATTCGATGGGACATCGCGATCAACTGGGAATCGCGATTCATCCAGGTACCGGGGCGGTCCTCACGGAGGAGCATGGACCAAATGGCGGCGACGAAGTCAACATCATCCTGCCGGGCCGCAATTACGGTTGGCCGACCTCGAGCTATGGGCGGAATTACGACGGCAGCCGGGTCTCGGCGACGCCACTACCTGCTGGAATCGAGCAGCCGATCCTGTTGTGGATTCCGTCGGTCGCGCCCACAGGGATGCTGTTTTATACCGGGGATCGTTTTCCGGCTTGGAAAGGCAATCTGTTTGTCGGAAGCTCTCGGATTGGCGAGATTCCCCGTACAGGAAGCCTTCAGCGGGTCGTATTCAACGACAAGCTGGAGGAGCTTCGACGGGAGACTCTGTTGAGCGATTTGCACCAGCGCATTCGCGACGTGCGGCAGGGTCCGGATGGGTTCGTATACGTAATCACGGACGAAGATGACGGCGCTGTGTTGCGCATTGAGCCGACGCAGTAATTTAAAACGCACGGACGTTAGAAATACCAGGGGGATGAATGTTTCGAATTCAGATCGCGTTGCTTGCAGCGTTAAGTTGCGTAGGTTGGGGGCAGGGGCGGTCGCAACCGAACACGGGACTGACGAACGCCGACGGCGGCCGTCCGACGTTCTCACAAGGAAGGCAAGTGCTGCAGCCGACTCCGACATCGGAGGAAGCGCCAATTTTCCACTCCGTCACGCGATTGGTGCAGGTGGATGTGATTGTGAAGGGCAAGGATGCTCCCATCGACGGTCTGACGCAGTCGGATTTCGAACTGAAAGATAACGGAAAGCTCCAGAAGATTGCGGTGTTTTCGGAGCGGAAGGCTGGGGCGATTCCTCCGCAGACGATCCCCATTCCCGCGGGTGTGATCATGAATCGGCCTGTACAAACGGGACCTGACCCGGTGACCACCACGATTATTCTGATGGATTGGTTAAACACCCCGTGGCCGGATTCCGCATTTGCACGTTTGCAGGCGTTGAAATACCTCGATCAAACCACGCGTAACGAGTCGATCGCAGTCTACGGGATGAATCAGTCGTTCACGATCCTGCAGAACTTCACCAACGACCGTGCGGCCCTACGCCAGGCCATTGAGAAATCCAGGCCGGAATCGCCGTCAGCCGTGGTAAGCACAGACTCCATTGAAGGCAAGTCCAACGGCGCGCAAGCGGCGAGGCTAAATGCACAACAGCGCCAGGCAGAGATCACGTCGGCGGCGTTCAGACTCCTGGCCCGGCATCTGAAGGGAAT
>JBDTUY010000411.1:0-4092 GCA_040007495.1 Acidobacteriota bacterium
CCAGGTTCGAGTTCATCCTAACAAGTGACGATCGTCCGGCATCTGTGATTTGGATGAGTGATGGTGTGTCTCGGAAAGAAGCTCGGACTGATAGGGAGTAACAGGAGAAGGAAATGAAAAATTCATTCATCGCTGTGGGATGTCTGGCTATGGCCCTGACGGTCGGAATGGTTTCCGGCCAGGATAAGGGTAAAGGCAAGGGTAAGGGCAAAGGCAAAGGCGCTCCCGCAGCGGCTTTGGTCGGCGATGCGGTCAAGGGCAAGGACTTGTTCGGTACCAACTGCGGTGTTTGCCACAAACCCGATAGCACGGAACGTGTGGTTGGTCCCGGCTTGAAGGAATTGACCAAACACGCGATGCTGGTGAATGGCAAGCCTGTGAATGATCCGAATATCGCTGCGCTGCTGAATGAGGGCACCGAGGGCGGAATGCCGCCGTTTGGTGATCTGGCCGCTCAAGAGAAAGCGGATTTGTTGGCGTATCTCAAGACCCTCTAAAGTTTCTGCAAGTTTGGGCGGCAGAGTAAGCCGGTTGCCGCCCTTCAAAGTGTCCCCATCGTCTAGTCGGCCTAGGACATCGCCCTTTCACGGCGGTAACGAGGGTTCGAATCCCTCTGGGGACGCCAATCTTTCCAGCTCTCCTCTCGCTCATAGTCAGTACCCTGATCGACGAGCACGAATCCTGCCGATGCGTGCGCGTTGACCCTGCGTCTCCGATGCGATACTCTCTTCCGTGTCCACCTCAAACTGTTATGGCACGCATGAATGATTGGCAGCGGGAAGCTCAGCAAGCGGTAAGGAAAGAAGTGTGGTCCTTGAGGGGGCCGAGACAAATCGTCAAGGTTTTGCCGGCGGGCGGGATGGCGTCTTCGACCCTCGGAGGCTATATTACGCTCGGCCAGTCTCTCCTCAACAAGACGCCCGCCGGAATCGAAACTGCTCTTGGCTTAAAACGGGGATATCTGGCCAACGGAGCGAGGATTTACCACTTTCTCCGCCTGCCGCAAGCGTCGGAATATGAGTATGAATTCACGGCGGAGTTTCCGGGTGGCTTGGCCTACAATCCGGCGCATAGCCATCCCTCGTATCCTCCCGGAAGTCGCACGATCCATCAATGGAGAATCAAACCCGGAGTGCTGATCCCGGTTGATTCGAGAACTTATCTCGATCTCAAGCCCGGACAGATATTCCCGTACGAGTGGCTTCTCTAGGCTCCAAGGCCTGTTTGGGGGAACCGCACCATTCAGAGTTGGCTAACTGCCGCGCTCAAGAAGCCGAACTTCGGTCCATTGCGGCAAAGTTTCCGCTCGCCATTTCCTCTGAAGCAGCGCTCGTCCGGCTTCTGGAACCTCTCATCCGGACCGATCTACAGCAGCGACGGCATAGATAGGGTCGCCACCCCAGCGCTTTGAAGAACTCGTCCACCAAGCCGACTCCCTCGATTCTATAAATATCGCCTGAATGGCACTTACGGCATTTCATTGTAAGGTCCCCCTCATTTCGCACGTTTTCCATGAGTCCTCAAAGTCGACAACTGGTACTACTCCTGCGATCTTAATCGGTTTTTCTAGGGACAAGGATTAGGGTTTACCCTACGGGGCCCTACGCCACTGGTCTACGGTCACTGGACTATTTCGACGATCCCAAGAAAGCCTCTTGGGATTAGGTTGCGATCAGGAGGATTTCTTCTCACTCCGTAATCTTTCTCGCTGGATCGTATGCGCCGGACTTCAAAATCCTGTATCCCTTAGATCCGCCAGTTGTCCTCAAAAAACCCTTGACTTCCGTTGTAAGCAGGCACACAATGAGGCCCGGATCAGCGACAGTTTTTGCTCGTTTCGCCGGATCCAAGGCCAAAAAAGCTGACTCATCAAGCTAATTTTGCCTCTCGTGATATCGCTTTGGCCAGGTTTGCCAAATTTTGTTTGGTTCGCCTAGTGAGGACTGCCAAGCGCAGGACCGAAGCGCCGATTGTTCAGCAGCGCATTCACGTGCCTATAGGCATTCGCGGAATGCCGACGGTGTTCAAGAGGATTCAATCATGGGTATCGGTTGGGATAATTGGGCCGTGATGTCTATCCCGTTCGTCATCATCGGTGCGGGACTCGTCTACTACATGCTCACCAAGCACAAAGAGAAGCCTCCCACGGATCACATCTTGAAGCTATAGCTGGTCCAAGCTCCTAAAATCTCAATCAACCGCCACCCGGGTAGTCTCCCGGAGCCCCACTGTCGGAGGTGTACCTTTTTTCGGAATGCTGCACTACGATAAGGGTATGTCGGGGAGGTTGAACAAGCTGGGTTCGCGTGCTGTGAAGCAACCTGCCGACGATCCTCTGGCAGCCTTCGATCCGCTTACCCAAGAATGGTTCCGCGCGCGATTCGGTGCTGTCACCGAGCCGCAGCGCTTTGGTTGGCCACAGATCCAGGCCGGGGAGGACGTCCTGATCTCGGCGCCAACCGGCTCCGGCAAGACGCTCGCTGCGTTCTTAACTGCGATTGATTCGTTGGTCTCCAGTGCCCGAGCCCAGCGAGCGCATGCCGGAGCCACATCGGAGGACACTCTTCCCGACGAAACACAGATCCTCTACATCAGTCCGCTCAAGGCCCTCAGCAACGACGTTCATAAGAATCTGGAAATCCCTCTGGCCGGAATCGCGGAACTGGCCCGGGCCAAGGGAATCGATCTCGCCCCCATCCGGACTGCCGTTCGTACCGGCGATACTCCGGCGAAAGATCGCCAGTCGATGGCGAAGCACCCTCCGCACATTCTGGTCACGACCCCCGAATCGCTGTACATCCTGCTTACTGCGGAAGGCCCGCGCAAGATGCTCAAGTCGGTGCGCACCGTAATCGTCGACGAAATTCACGCCGTAGCAGACGACAAACGCGGATCGCATCTAGCGCTGTCGCTCGCGCGTCTGGATCGATTGGTCGGCCAACCAATTCAGAAGATCGGTCTCTCCGCCACAGTAAGTCCCATCGAAGAAGTTGCCCGCTACCTGAGTCCCAAAGCAAAAGTGGTTCAAGTGGGACATCGCCGAGCCATGGACCTCGCGGTCGAGATTCCTCGCGATGAGTTGGGCGCTGTGGCCAGCACGGAGATGTGGGGCGAAATCTACGACCGCCTCGCAGACCTGGTCCGTACACATCGCACCACGCTAATCTTCGTAAACACTCGCAAGATGGCGGAGCGCGTCGCGCATCGCCTGGGCGAACGCTTGCGTAAGCAAGATGAACTGGACGCGGAACAGTCGGGAGAGCAACCCGCTCCCGCTCGAAGTCTGGTACTTCCGCATCACGGCAGCCTTTCACGAGCACTGCGTTTCGAGGCGGAACAGCGTCTCAAGAACGGTGAGCTTAAGGCCGTGGTCGCGACGGCATCGCTCGAATTGGGTATCGACATCGGCTCAGTGGACCTGGTTTGTCAGATCGGCTCGCCGCGTTCCATTGGTGTGGCTCTGCAACGCGCAGGCCGCGCTGGTCACTGGGTTGGAGCGTTACCCAAGGCCCGCTTCTTCGCCACCACGCGCGACGAATTGATCGAATGCGGAGCACTGCTGCGCGCGATTCGCAAGGGTGAACTGGATCGTTTGGAGATCCCCTCTGCTCCGTTGGATATTCTGGCGCAGCAGATTGTTGCGATTGCGGCGTGCGAAGAAATCTCAGAGGACGATCTGTATGCGCTAGTCCGAAGCGCCGCGCCGTATCGAACACTGGACCGTTCGCAATTCGACCGCATTGTAGAAATGCTGTCGGACGGCATCGTAACTTCACGCGGGCGTAATAGTGCGTATCTGCATCGCGACCAGGTCAACCACATGCTGCGCGGACGCCGGGGAGCTCGCCTGGCCGCCATCACCAGTGGCGGCGCGATTCCGGATTCAGCCCAATATCAGGTGATCGCGGAACCCGAGGGCACCGTCATCGGCTCGGTTGACGAGGACTTCGCGGTCGAAAGTAACGTGGGCGACGTGTTCCTGTTGGGCACCACATCGTGGCGCGTACGCCGAGTAGAACCCGGCCGCATCCGTGTGCTGGATGCTCATGGAGCCAGCCCATCAATCCCCTTCTGGCTGGGCGAAGCCCCAGG
>JBDTUY010000412.1:0-4064 GCA_040007495.1 Acidobacteriota bacterium
GCTAGGCTGGGTATGTGCCGAACGGCAATTACAGGCGACAAAAATAACGGGTGCAGATTCTGTTCCCATGCTTCAGTGGTGCTGCCGGAAATCGACTGCGCGATTTACAGGTACACTTAGCCCCCGATCCCAATTGAAGGGACGACAGCTCAATGCCGGGTGGTTACTCCCTAAAAGACAGGAGAGCCGTCAAGCAACGAAGCGGCTACAAGCTTGCTTCCACAGTCTACTGGTCATACACTCTTTAGTTGGCCATTGGGGCCTGCGTGGGTTAGAACCGCGTCGGCTAGATTTCCTGGAGGATCCAAGCATGACCCGTACCGCAAGATCTTGGACACTGGCGCTATTTGCCGCGGCCGTCGCCGTGTGGAGTCTCACGCCCGCGCGCGGCCAGCAAGGGGCACCGGGAAGCGGGGAATGGCGCGCCAACGGGGGTGACGTGGGGAGCACCCGCTATTCGCCACTGGCCCAGATCACTCCGGCCAACGTCAAGACTTTGCAGGTGGTCTGGCGCTGGAAGGCCCAAAATATGGGTCCCGCGCCGCAAACCGCATGGGAAGTAACGCCTCTGATGGTGGGAGGGAAGTTATTCTTCACCGCTGGAACCGGTCGTACTGTGGTCGCGGCCGACGCCGTTACGGGCGAAACGCTGTGGACCTATCGAGGCGACGATACGGCGGAACGCGGCTCGGTTCGCGCCAATAATCGAGGCTTGTCTTACTGGACCGACGCTAAGTCCGACGAACGGATTTTATTCGTAACCCCGGGGTACCAGTTGGTCGCCTTGAACGCCAAAACAGGCGCACCCATCACGAGTTTCGGGACGGACGCCCATGTCGACATGTACAAGAATTTGGATCGCCAGACGGTGGTTCCAGGGTCCATCGGCGCGACTTCGCCTCCGGTGATCATTCGCGATGTGGTTGTGGTGGGTGCATCTTTGAAGGTGGGGACGGCCCTGCCCACTAAGCTCAACACCCCGGGCTACATTCGAGGCTACGACGTCCGCACAGGTAAACTGCTATGGACGTTCCATACCGTCCCGCAGGCTGGCGAATTTGGCGTCGAAACCTGGGGCAAGGATGCTGGGGGCGAGGATTCCTGGAAGTTCACAGGCAACACCGGCGCGTGGGGCGGACTGACGGCGGATGAAGAACTCGGGTATGTGTACGTGCCTGTGGAAGCGCCCAGTGGCGACGTCTATGGCGGCCAGCGCCCTGGTACGAATCTGTTCTCCGATAGCGTCGTGTGCCTGGATGTGAAAACCGGCAAGCGCGTATGGCACTATCAACTGATCCACCACGAGATGTGGGATTACGACATCCCGGCTGCACCTGTGTTGATGGACCTGACGGTGAACGGAAAGAAGATCAAGGCCTTGGCTCAGGTGAATAAGTCGGCCTTCACCTTTGTTTTCGACCGAACCAATGGACAGCCGGTGTTCCCGATTGAAGAGCGTCCGGTGCCGCAAGGCAACACTCCGGGGGAGTGGTATTCTCCGACCCAGCCGTTTCCGACCAAGCCTGCCGCGTTCGAGCGTCAGGGTGTGAGCGAAGCGGACCTGGCCGATTACACGCCGGAGATCAAGGCCGCGGCATTGCTAGCATCGAAGCAATATTTGCTGGGTCCGCTGTTCACCCCGCCTATCGTGAAAGATACCGGCGGTAAAGTGGGCACGATGCAGTTGCCGGGCGCAGGCGGCGGCGCGAATTGGCAAGGTGCTTCGGTAGATCCTGAAACCGGCATGCTGTATATCCCGTCGGTCAGCGGACCCTACGTATCCTCGCTCCAGCCAGGCGGCACACGATCGGAGATGCAATTCATCGCAGGAGGCGGCCTGGGCGCGCCGACCGTGATGGGTATGCCACTGCTGAAGGGGCCGTACGGCAGCATCACTGCTATCGATCTGAACACGGGCGATACGACGTGGAAGATTCCGAACGGCAAGCCAGCCGATAGCCTGTTGAATAACCCGGCACTGAAGGCCGCGGGAATCGATGCCAGCAAATGGGGAGGCGGTCAAAGATCGCCGATTCTGGTGACCAAGACCATGTTGATTGAGGGCAGCGACAACCTCAGATTCCTGGATAAAAAGACGGGCGCGGTGATCTTCGAAATGCCTCTCGGGGCGGCCATGACGGGCGGGACGATGACCTATGCCGTGAACGGACGCCAGTTTATTGTCGCGGTGGTCGGCGGCGTGAATGGTGGAGCAGCGGAATTGGTCGGGCTGGCGATTCCCACTGCACCGGCCGCTGGTGGTGGCCGCGGCGGTCGGGGTGGGCGGGGTGGAGCGGCGGCTCCAGTGCCGCAGAACTAAATCAGCTGTCAAGTGGCGCTAGCTTTCCGTCGTTCGGATCCGTGACCGGACAGCTTGCATAGGAGCCTTTAGCTCAGCTTCGGCTATTCGGCGGGAGGCTAAAGCCCCCGTGCTCGATGAATCGCGCGCCACATTTCTTACGCGACTGCTTTGCCTGCGAACAGACCGTTCCACTTGCGCAATACCAACTCCCCCAGGCTCAGCAGAATTGCCAACGCGAGCATCGCGGGCCACAGATTCAGCGTCGTGGGAATTGCACGACCTGTGCTCTGAAAAATGGATTCTGGAGCCGGTTCAAACCGACCGCCCGTGAACGCTGCGACCTGCTTTAACAACTCCACATTATTTCCGAAGTCGGTCAGTTCACTTTGAGGCCGGTAGATTCCTGCTTCCGGGAACACCTGGGAATCTTCCAGCGGACGCACGCGGAACAAACCTTGCCTCTGGCCGATTTGCAAACGGCCTTGGTAAGTTCCCGCCGCGGTCTGCATCACTGGAATCTGCTTCTGAAACCCAGCTGGACCAAACGCGAAAATCAGAGGGATCTTGGCTGGTTCCTTGACGCCTTGACCAAGGCGATAATTCGCTACAAGGTCACCATTGGCGCTGTCGTATTCGACCGTCGCTTCCCCGCCCTGCGCACGCGGTAAGAGGTCACGCGCGATGTTGGTCCAGAACTTGTCGTAACCCTTCCAGGTGATCCAGTCTGCGGCCCAGCGCGATTTTGCATCCGAAGCAAACACTGCCACGCGACCCAGGCCATACTGCCAGCGCGACAACAAAGGATCTTTATCGACACTCAGAATCGTTTCCGCGCTCGGCTTGGCCGTGAAGCGAACGTAGCCTTTCAACACCGGGGCGTGGTCAACATCGACATCATTCAAGATCTCGACGCGTTTGTCGACGTCAATGGTCAGCGGCTTTTCGATCGCCGTTTGGCCGGTGTGTTCCAAGACGTCCTTCACCAGGATCTGTTCCAACTGGCTGAGATCCGTAACGAAATACGCTTTTCCTCCAGCAGCGGTCGCGACGCGTTCCAGATAAGCCGTGTTGACATCCTGACCCAGGCCAACCGTTGAAATGGTGACCTGTTCCGCCATCGCCGTTTTCGCAAGCGTGAGGCTATTGCCTTCTTCAGAGATGCCGTCCGTCAGCAGCACGATATGACGGGTCGCGGCCTTCACCTGCTTCATCTTATTGAATGCTTCGGTGAGCGCGGGTGCAATTTGCGTACCGCCATCAGGCTGAATACCCGCGATCTGTTTATTGATGTAAGCCTTGTCCTCAGCCTTGCGTATGGTGACGGCCCACTCGAAGGTGTTGTCGAACATCAAAACGCCAACCATGTCGATCGGGCGCAAATTATTCACTACTCCGATGGATGCCCGATGCGCCAGATCCATTTTGTGGCCGGTTTCCATCGAAGAGCTTTTGTCGATGATCAGCGTAACGGCTGTACCTTCGGGCGAGCGCGGCGGTGCGAGGTTAGCGGGCATGGCGCGCTCCAAGATGTCATTGTCCGCTCGATCTTCTGTGTAGACATTACGGTCGCCGCCGATGACCAACAATCCGCCACCAAGCCGGATATATTCTTCAATCTCCTTCTTGCCTGCATCCGGAATCGATTCCAGGTCCCAGTTGTTGAAGATCACCAATTGATAGTCGCTAAACTTGAAGTCGTTCGCCAAGCCGTTCGAATACTTCACGTCGAACTGCGCGCTGGTCAGTGCTCCGGTGAAGTTGG
>JBDTUY010000413.1:0-4038 GCA_040007495.1 Acidobacteriota bacterium
GCCATCAAGGTCACGCCACGCAAGCGCGATTGCACGTTCTCTTCTGTCACGTCCGGTTTTCGATCTGCGAAGACCGGAGCAAGTTCCTGCAGCACGCGATCGTAAGGACCTGTGATCGATACCGTTTCGCAGCGGATCCCCAATTTCGCGGCCATCTCATGCGCGTCACGCAGACTGTGATCAGAAGAATACGGCCCCGGCATCGCGACGCCCATCACGTTCTCTTTACCGATGGCTTCCACTGCCAATGCTGCTACCAGTGATGAATCGATACCGCCAGACAGTCCGATCAAAGCCCGCGAAAACCCGCATTTGCGGACGTAGTCACGCGTACCGAGCACCAGCGCTTCGTAGACAGCTTCGCTTTCATCCGCGTGTGTTTCATGATGCTCGCCTGTACCCGCATCCAGGTCGACGATTACCAGATCTTCCGCGAAACTCTTGGCAGCGGCGATGATTTCTCCTTTCACATTCATCGCGAAGCTAGAGCCGTCGAACACCAATTGATCGTTGCCGCCCACCTGATTCACGTAAACCACGGGCTTGCCGTAACGCCGTGCGACGGAGCTATACACGCGGCGACGCAACTCGCGTTTTCCCATGTGATACGGCGACGCGTTGATGCAGATCATCACCTCTGCACCTTCGCCGAACAACTTTTCTACCGGGTCGCTTTGATATAGACGCTCCGCAAAATAGTTGCGATCGTTCCAGGCGTCTTCGCAGATCGTCAAGGCGACAGACTGCCCCCGAAGCGTACACAATTTCACCGAATCGGCAGGATGAAAGTAGCGAGCCTCATCGAAAACATCATAGGTCGGCAGCAGAGTCTTGTTCTGACGAAACACGATCTTGCCGCGCTCAATGACGGCAGCGCTATTCAGCGCGCGTTTACCGATAGGGTGCTGCCGGCGATCGACGTAGCCGCATACGATGCTCATATCGAGATCGGCGGTCTCTGCGGCCAGGCGATCCAGTTCCGTGCGGCAGCGGTCCAGGAAGCTGGGCCGTTCCACAAGATCGCGGGGAGGATAGCCGGTCAGGGACAATTCGGGAAATACGACAACCTGCGCACCGCGCTGGGCAGCTTCGCGGGCGGCCCGTATCATCAACTGAACGTTGCCTTGAAAATCCCCAACCGTGGGATTGATTTGGCCGAGAGCCACTCGCATGGATGCTTCAATTGTAGCGGTTCATGTAGGGGAGGGCTGCGTTTACGCGGCGTGGCCCTTTAGGGCCGCATACCTAACAGCCGCGCTTAAGCGCCGCGCCGCCTGAAGGCCGCCCTCCGCTCGGTGCCTTTACATGCGCTTTACCAACTTTAACTGACTCTTAATGCGCACAAATCCCAGAAGGCCCTACTATTTGTAAAGAGCCTCATGCTGACCTTTCAACCGCTTCCAAGACCACAATTCTTACGCCGATGTCGCGATCGATTCACCTATTTAGGAATCGCAGTCGCACTTGGCTCGCTGACCCTTGCCGCGCAGAACGCCGTGCCGGCCCTCCCGAGTACGCCCTACAACTACACGATCATTCAGTACCCCGCGCATTTCGCATTGCCCGGAGCGCCCCCGGGAACGGGTTCGGTCGTCCTGATCGACGACACACCGGCGACCAATCCGAACACCGATGCAGGAACTACGCTCGGCCGAGTCCTGTTCTATGACAAGAATCTCAGCAAGACCCAAACCGTAGCCTGTGGGTCCTGCCATGTGCAGTCGCACGGCTTCTCCGACCCGAATCGTTTCAGCACCGGTTTCGCGGGTGGCAAAGGCACGCGCCACGCACCGGGTTTGTCCAATGTCCGATTCAACCCAGCGGGTCACGCGTTCTGGGACGAACGAGCGGGAAGTCTTGAGATACAGGCGTTGCTGCCGATTCAGGACGCGGTGGAAATGGGTTTGACTTTGACGGAACTGGTGCAGCGCGTGGGGAGCCTGAGCTATTATCCAGCGCTATTCCAAGCCGCGTTCGGCGATACAAGTGTAACTTCAGATCGAATCGCAAAGGCCATTGCGCAGTTTGACCGCAGCATTATCAGCTATCAGAGCAAATATGACGTGGGCCGTGCTCAAGTAACCGACCCTGGTATTCCGTTTCCAAACTTTACGACGCAAGAGAATCGAGGCAAGCAGTTATTCCTGACGCCTCCTCCACAGGGCGGCGCGAACTGCATCGCATGCCATCGCGGAGAAGCCTTTTTAAACGATCAGGGCCCGATCAACAATGGCCTCAACGCCAGCAGCACGGCCGACCCGGGGGCATCGGCGATCTCGGGCAATGCGGCTCAGCTTGGAGCGTTCCGCTTTCCTTCCCTGCGCGATATTGCGATGCGTGCTCCATACATGCACGATGGCCGCTTTGCGACTCTGGAAGACGTGGTCGACTTCTACGATCACGGTGTCCAGAACAATCCCAATCTTGACCAGCGCCTGCGCGGACCTGGCGGCACACCTCTGCGGCTGAATCTGAACCAAAGCGACAAGGCAGCGCTAGTCGCGTTCCTGGGAACGCTTACCGACACCCAGTTATTGTCCGACCCGCGCTTCAGCGATCCGTTCCTAGCCCTGCTCTCGAAATCCGCCGCCAGTTTGGTAGCGGGACAGGCCTCCCCCGATTCGATCGTCGCGGGAACCGGTCAGAATTTGGCGTCAACCACTTTATCCGGACCTCTACCTCTGCTGACAGCGCTGGGCGGCGTGCAGGTGCTGGTGAAAGATAGCAGCGGGGCGGAGCGTGCGGCTGCGCTCTACTATGTTTCGCCAACGCAGATCAATTATGTGGTCCCGCACGATGCGGCTCTCGGCCAAGCGGCGGTGACCGTAGTGCTCAACGGCAATATTGTTTCGCAAGGACCCTTGCTGATAACGGGTCTCTCCCCTGCCATCTTCACTGCGAACGGGGACGGGGCGGGCGTACCTGCGGCCTACGCGGTCTCCGTGGACAGCGCTGGCCAGCAGGTCTATTCCCCGACCTATCGAACCTCCACTCAGGGCTACTTGCCCGCATCGATCAACGCCGCTAAAGGCGACGTCATCCTGGAACTGTACGGCACTGGACTGCGAAATGGCATTGGCCAGATCACTGCGACCATCGGCGGCATTCCAGCAACAGTTGTGTATGCGGGAGCACATTCGATCTACGCAGGAATGGATCAGATCAATGTACGAGTCCCGGCGGCTTGCAGTGGATATGGCACCCAGCAATTGGTGCTGAAGGTGAGTGGATCGAGCAGCAATCCAGTGGATTTATCGTTCTAGTCGATGGAAGGCGGGGCCGCCAGCCCCGGCGGGCTGTTCCAGTGCAGATGCGATCAACAGCCGAGGCATCGCCCCCGTGCGGGACCGGCGTCCCGACTTCCAAATGGGCCACGTAACAAGGTGTGCGTTATCCTAAGAGCGGTGAGCTAGCCCGGTAGCTGCACTACTATCCTGCCGCCCTCTGGCTCAACCCATGCCCGCTCCCCGACATTATTTTCCCGGTTTGATCGCACTGGTAATCGGACTTACCTACGTCAGTTGGGTCCTCTATCAACGTGAACAGCCGACGACCATCGAACTGAAGCGTAAGGCAAAAGAGGCAAAGACGACGGAGTGGTATCGGGCCACCTATGGCACCGATGAACTGACCATCACGCAATTCATCGCAAGAACTTACGAGATCCACACTGGCGAAACTGCCCTCTTATGCTACGGAGTGCTCAATGCCAAGACGGTTCGCCTGGAACCGGCTGTCGAACTGCTTCACCCCTCCACCACGTATTGCTTCAACGTCACGCCAGCAAAAACCACGACCTACAAGTTGATTGCAGCCAGCGCAGATGGCAAGACAGTCGATCAATCCCTGACCATCGCGGTGCGGTAGCCGCCTTCGGCGGTTGACGATAGAACTTTATCTGAGAAAAACCCGACGGTCCCGCCACTTCTACAGCACAAGGGATCTGCAATAGCGATCCGGATGTGAGCGTTTTGTATTACGCGGATCTCCCGCGAGCGCTTGACCCGTGCCGCGATTGCGGCGGAGTTTTCCGCTTCG
>JBDTUY010000414.1:0-4034 GCA_040007495.1 Acidobacteriota bacterium
CGAAGTTGATCGGTTCGCCTCCGGGCTACGTCGGCTACGAGGAAGGCGGGCAGTTGACCGAACGCGTGAAGCGGTCGCCGTATTCGATCATTTTGCTCGACGAAATCGAGAAGGCGCACCCGGATGTATTCAACATCCTGTTGCAGGTGTTTGAAGACGGCCAGTTGACCGATGGTCTGGGCAACACGGTCGACTTCAAGAACACGATTATCATCATGACGTCCAACCTGGGCGCTCGGTTCTTAGACAAGCGCAGCCCGATGGGCTTCACATCGTCGTCAGGCGTGCCCGCGAAGGTCGAAGATCAGGTGATGGCCGAGGTGAAGAAGGCTTTCAACCCGGAATTCCTGAACCGCCTGGATGAAACGATTCTGTTCATGTCGCTCACCGACGAAGACTTGATGAAGATCATCTTCCTGTTGGTGGATCAGATGAACCAGAACCTGCTGTCCAAGCAAATCCGCATCAAACTGATGCCGGATGCAGCGAAGTATATTTTGGAAAAGACCTGTGCGGACCGCAGCTACGGCGCGCGGCCGTTGCGCAGGGCGCTTCAGAAATACATCGAAGATCCGTTGAGCGATGCGCTGATCCAAGGCGCTCTGGCGCGGCCGGCCGAATTCGAAGTCTACCTGGGCGAGGGTGGTATCTTCTGCCGTCAAACGGTAGAAGAGCCAGTCCTGGTAGGCGATGGCGCACCGGTGGAAGAGATCACTGCCCCGCCCGCAATCGCGTTGTACTCGTTCGAGTAAGACAAATTAGCCGCCGACAAACGCAGAGGAACGCCGATTGGAATTAGTCACCAATCGGCGTTCTTTTGCGTTTGGCCATAGGCAAAACATACTCTATTCACATGTCCTTCAGTTTGCTGAATCGTACGGCACTCGTAACGGGTGCGGGCCGTGGAATTGGTCGCGCCATAGCGTTGCAATTGGCTACGGCGGGTGCTCGGGTAATGTTGACCGACATTGATGCGCAAGTGGTTCAGGAGACTTGCGCGCTGGTCACGCAAGCGGGTGGAACCGCGAAAATGGTCGCGGGGGATCTCACGGCTAGCGGGTTCCCCGAGGCTCTCGTCGCGGCGGCGGTTGATGAGTTTGGCTCGCTCGATATCATCGTAAACAATGCCGGCTACACGTGGGACAGTGTGATTCAGAAGACGACAGACGAGCAATTTCAGGCGATGCTCGACATTCATGTGGTCGCGCCGTTTCGTATATTGCGGGCTGCTTCAGGTTGGATTCGGGAGACGGCGAAGAAGGAAACTGCGGCTGGTGTTCGGGTGATGCGGAAGGTGGTCAACATCACGTCGATCTCGGGTATGGAAGGCATGGCCGGGCAGGCGGGGTATGGATCGGGCAAGGCGGGGATCATCGGGTTGACCAAAGTGATGGCGAAGGAATGGGGCCGCTATAACGTGAACGTGAACGCGGTCGGGTTCGGGTTCATCGATACGCGGCTGACGCAGGTCTGGGGCGACGATTCGAAGATTGAGATGCAGGGTCATCAGATCAAGGTCGGTGTGCAGGCGGCGGCTCGCGAGGCGCTGATCGCGCAGAACCCGCTGGGCAGAGTTGGGACTCCGGAAGAAGCAGCGGGAGCTGTGCTGTTCTTCTGCTCGCCTTTGTCGGATTATGTGACCGGCGAGGTGTTGCTGTGCTCGGGTGGTAGCCGGGTTTAGGGGTTGGCAAGCGGAGGCAGTGCCCCGCCTTGCTTATCTCGGGAAATGGGTTCGTTTGGCGAAACGGCATTTTCAACTGATTCATCATGTCGAAGCGTTGCGCGAGGCAGGAGGCTCGATTTTGTTCGCGAACTTACTGGGGTTCTATTTGCAGCAGGGCGAAACTTGGGACGGTACACTCAAACACCGTTCTTATTCTGACCCCCTACGGCAGAGCCGGGAACTCAACTTCTACGTTTGCGCCGCTTTTGACCGTTACGCTTTGGTCGGCTGCTACTACGTGTGCGGCTGAACGCCGACTGACGGTTAATCGATAGTTGCCTGGCCGTAGGTTCGGGATTGAGAAACTGGAATTCTTGTCGAGCGCAAACGTTCGTTTGTTGATGCCGTTGGGGGTCATCAGCACGATCGTGAAGTCGTCCGGGGAGAAGCCAGTGGTGATCGCTTTGCCTCGAATACCGCCCATGTTCGCGACCACGATGGGAACCGTCGCTCCGGAGGTGACTTGCCGAAAATCGATGACGGAGGTCACCGCGTAGCAGCCTGAGGATTCGGGCAGCGTCAGAGAGACACTGTAGGCGGCCACGGGTATGCCGGAGAGTGGCAGTTCGACACCGGCGTCCAGCTTCTTGCTGGTGCTGCCGATCCCCATGTACTCGACGGGATTCAAGGTCAGTGGCACCGAGGCGGGACAGTTCTTGGGAGTCTGGTAGCTCAGTTTGACGTCGACACCAGAGCGGGCGGAAAGCGACAGACCGGTAACGTTTGAAGTAACAGTCACGGCGGTATCGCCGAATGCGGGCGCAATCTTCTGCTTGTTGGCCTCGTCCAGCTTCCCCGCCGCCTGAAGCTCGCGTATGATGGCGGCCTCATTTGCGGAACTGACGACGATTTGACCGCTATTAATCAGTTCGATGATGCTATTGGCCCCTGCGTTATCCTGGCGCGAGGCTACGATTTTATACGTGCCAGGGGCGACGCGATCAAATACGAACTCTTTTCCCGGCTGCGCCGTGGCGCTGGCAAGCGGGATGCCTACAAATTCGGCGACCAAGGAAACCCGATAGGGCGTATCGGGACCGGGACCCGCAACTGTGCCGCGTATGGTGAATAACGGTCCACTATAAGCCCTGAAATCCATGTTGGTAAGTTGCTCACCGCTTCGGATGGAAAGGACAGAAGGTGTCCTTCCGGAAGGATAGTATTCCGCAGTGTTGCCGTGCGACGTGTCAGGCGCACCGCTGTTGGGTACGTCCGCGATAGAGCGGGCGCTGCCCGCGAGTGCTACTAACACGTAGTCTCCGCGTGTAAGTCCGAAGATGCGGTAGCGGCCCGAAGCGTCGGTAACTGCCCCTTTTGGCCGGGAGCTGTAAACCCGCACAGGACTGCCATCGGACGGTACGGGCACCGCTGCCACAACGAAGTTGCGAAGGCCGTTTCCCTGGTTATCCGTCACGCGGCCGGAGATTACTCCCAGTTTCGTTACTTCCAGCAAAACATCCGTGCTGGTTTGCGCGCCTGCTTGCGCACCTGATTGACTGATGACAGCGCGGCGTTCCACAGTGGTGAAGCTCGCCTTGGTGGCCGATACGACGTACTCGCCGGCAGGGAGGCCGGGAGCGCGGAAGCGACCGGTATCGTCGGTCTCGAACTCCGCGACTACCTTGCCCGCACTACGAAGCGTGATAGCGGCACCGATGACAGGGGAACCGTCATGGTCGGCCACCACCAGACCTGTGAGGTCGGCAGCGGTAAGCGATGCGGCGATACCGAAAACCACTGCGAGGGCGCGAAACATTGCGTGCTGAACCATGGCGTCCTAACGCAGGACCTCTTGCTTGATCGACGCCTCTCCTGAAGAGCCGGGCTGGAGCTTAATCTTGGTCCCTTTCGACTGGATCGTACGCCAGAACAAATCCATAACGTCGGAGCTTTGGTTGTAGGGAATCTCCGCCGCCATTACGACATAGTCCCCCGGCGCGAACACTGAGCGGGGAGTTTCGTTGGGCAGCGTAAATATCGTGCACACGCCCTGGTCGTCGCTGTAACAGGACGAGAGCCGCGCGACCAATTGCTGGGCCGATGTCAGGTTCCCGGGAATTAAGTTGACGCGTTTCCCTGAGGCAGGCTCGCCCTTCGCGTCCACGACCGTTACGTGAATCCGGCCACCATCGGTACCAACCACTACTTTCAGAGGGGCATCCGTTCGATCCAGCATGAACCTGCCACCGTTCTGAATGAGGTCCTGGGTATCCCACATGGCGCGTTTGACGTACCAGCCGTCGGGGAGGTTGTTGAACCGAAGCAGTTCCCGGTCGAAATGAAGGTTGGGCAGTTTGAACTTGCCCGGGAT
>JBDTUY010000415.1:0-4019 GCA_040007495.1 Acidobacteriota bacterium
CTCTTAGCTTCTGCGATAGAACCTGAATCTCGGCCTCTGCGCGGCGGTTGACGTCGAAGTCGAGCTCGCCGCGTAGCCGATCCTTTGTGTCCTGACGATTCTGGCTCATCATAATGACCGGGGCTTGCACCGAAGCCAGCATCGACAAAAATAAGTTGAGCAGAATAAACGGATACGGGTCCCAGGCTCCCCGACCGAGTACGACGTTGATGGCGGTATAGACGACCAGGACCAAGCCGAAGCTGATGATGAAGGACCATGAGCCGCCGAACTTCGCGACGCCGTCGGCTATTCGTTCGCCTGTTGTGGCCTCCTGCTCGATCAATTCGTTGACGTTGCGGGCCGCTCGACCGCGGACCAGATCCTGCGCGGCATGAAACTGTTTGCCTAGCACGGCCATCATGTCGAGACCTGCATGCGGCTTGGCTTGCAGCAGCGTCAGGATGTCGTGGCGGTCGATTTCC
Source organism: Acidobacteriota bacterium (assembly GCA_040007495.1). Lineage (GTDB taxonomy): Bacteria > Acidobacteriota > Terriglobia > Bryobacterales > Bryobacteraceae > Palsa-187. The sequence continues at coordinate 465 of JBDTUY010000415.1, forward strand.
ACGCAGACGGTTGGTTCGACTGCCTGCGCGTTGGTCTGATGCGCGGACTCTTCCAGCATCGAAGCGAAGCCGAAAAATTCTCCGACCTGAGGCCGTTGGAGCACAACTTCCTGTTGATCCTCGTCGACCGTGGACACTTCGACCACGCCAGAGACCACAACGTAGGCCCGGTCGCCTGGGTCGCCCATTTTGTAGATCCGTTGCCGAGGGGCGAAGTGCTTCACTTCGACCTGCGCTGCGAGCACCGCGATTTCGTCGTCGTCCAGCAGAGCGAATAAGGGGACTTCTCTCAACACATCTGGCTTACAGGACATGGGATCAGCATAGCCAGTTTTGAGGGAATGAGGAAGAATGTGAGGACGAACAGGCAACAATTCACGCTTCTGAAACCGGTTCGCCACACTCCAGAAACTCTATGCCACCGGGCGAGGGATGCACGGTCGCGCCTACCCCGTCACGTCTTTGTACACGTCGCGTTTGGACAAGCCTCGTTCGCGGGCCACCTGCTTGATGGCGTCCATGCGGGGAACACCATTCTTTTCGAGCGCTTGCACCGCGTCGAGCACTGGGATGGATAGATCCACGTGACTCGCTAGCCCTTCGCCCTTACCAATCAGCAACGTGAATTCGCCTTTGATAGATGGTCTCGCCGCCAGAATCGCGCGTATCTCCGCTGCCGTGCCGCGCAGGAATTCCTCATGCAGTTTAGTTAATTCACGTGCGATCACAACTGGGCGAATGCCACATACCGCTTCGATATCTTCCAGAGCATCCAGGATTCGGTGCGGAGCTTCGTAGAAGATCAACGTCGCTTCGCCGTGATGCCCATCGGGACCAGAGGCTTCCTTGTCACACGCCTCCTGCAGCGCTTTGCGGCGCTGGCCGGACTTCGGAGGCAGGAAGCCGCAGAAACGGAAGGCATCAGTCGCCAAGCCGGATGCGGCTAACGCCCCCAATGCTGCGGATGCTCCAGGAAGCGGAACGACGGTGATTGCTGCCGCCAGTGCGGCTCGCACCAAACGGTAACCTGGATCGGAAATTAACGGCGTGCCTGCATCGGAGACTAACGCTACGCTTTCTCCTTGCAGCATCCGCTCCACCAATTCGGCGGAGCGTTCTGCTTCGTTGTGATCGTGATAGCTGATGGTCGGGGTGCGAATGCCGAAGTGTTGCAGCAGCTTGCCGGTCTGGCGCGTATCTTCGCACGCGATCACAGCGACCTCGCCCAGGACTCGCACGGCCCGAAGCGTAATATCCTCCAGATTGCCGATAGGAGTCGCGACAACGTAGAGGGAACCGGGCATCTCTTGCATCTTAAAGGAAGGTGGGTTCGTAGCGAAACAGGGTACGATGAAACGTTACCCGAAATGGAGTCCAACGCACAAGATAGGCCAGGGTATTACATCTGGCAGGTACCCGAGAAGCTCTTCACGGTGCAGATTCACCTGGACCTGGTGGATCGCATGTCGGCCGAGGTGTTGCGCGGGTTCGGCCTGGTCCCGAAACGGGGGGCTGAAGTCGGCGGCGTCCTGCTGGGAAGCATCGAGATGGAGTTTGCTGCACTTTCGCCCAGTGGGCCACCTGAAAAGATAGCGCCTCGGGAAGGCGAGGAGCAAGCGCCCGACGGATCCTCGCCGACCCACGGCAAGCTGATTTGGACCACGGTGCGTATCGATAATTTTGAACCTGTGGCGTGCGGTTATAGCCGGGGTCCATCTTACCTGCTTACAGGCGCCGAACAAGCGAATTTTACGGACGTGATAGCACGTCTGGATCAGGACCCGTACAGCGCCATGTATCCGGTCGGTTACTTCCGAAGTCACACGCGCGACGGTAGTGCTTTGGGTGACGAGGATCTGGAATTGCTGGACCGGCATTTTCCAGACGCGCCACAGATCGCTTTGCTGATCAGGCCCTTCGCAACCAAGGTAAGTACGGCTGGTATCTTCTTTCGCGAAAACGGGCAGTTTCCGGCTGAGACGCCGCTGGAGTTTCCGTTCCGCCGCCGGGAAATGTCCGGTGAAGCACCGCCGCCCCGGCGCAGCTTTGAAGATCGGCAGCGCTTGCAGGAACAGCGTCTGAAGGAATCGCGAAATCGTGGACCACAAGACCCATTCGGGCCGGATTCGATGCAGGAGCCCGCAGGGGAGCCGAGGCGTGGCATGCGCAGTACACCGCGCATGGACGCGGCTCGTGCGGAAGCCGAACGCATGCAAGCTGAGGTCGGCGGAATGGTTGACCTGTATCCGCCGATGGCCGACATCAGTCTCCCACCTCTGACTCCCATCCGAACCAATCGCTGGATGTGGATTCCGTTGTCGCTGGTATTTCTTTTGTTGGGGCTCGCGCTCGGATTTCAGGGGGCCGTCACCATGCTTCCCCAGTTGCGAGGTACTGATGCAAAGAACATCGCCCTGGGTCTGACGGTTTCGCGGACCGGGGATAGTCTCACAGTTAGATGGAATCGTGATTCGCTCCCGGTAAAGGCCGCTGAACGCGGCGTGTTGGAGATTGAAGAAGACGGCACCAAGAAGCCGGTTGAGTTGGATACCGGCCATCTGCATGATGGCAGCGTGACTTATCAGAGTCCGGCTACCGAGGTCCATTTCAAGTTGATCGTCTACCTTGCGCCGCGTTTGGCGGTTTCTGAAATGGTCGATTGGAACCAGTAGTTCTTATGCGTTGCGACATTTCAGACGGCACGGCGGAAATGATATCCTCGGGTTGCCATGATCCCCGGGGTTGGTATCCAACGACACAAACGTTCTTTTCTCGCGAGTTGGTTTGTGGTCGGGATTTTGGCGTGCGTTGGCAGCGCTTTTGCGTTTCAAACCGCGTGGCGCGAATATCCGGCGTTGGAACATAACGGTTTCCCGATTCCTTCCGATTACAACAAGCAGACCGATTGGGTGTTTGCCCGTCTGATGTTTCCCGCCACCGCCTATGCGCAATTTGATCGCGCGGGTCCGCGGTGGGCCGAGGGTAATTCCACCTGGACGCAAGACTATCCGGCAGCGGACCGGCACTTCCTAACGGCGCTGACGCGACTGACTTTTGTGGATGCTCGCAGTGTGGAGCAGGCTGTCAATCTCGATGTCGGAGACGACGTCTATAACTATCCCTTTCTATACGCCGTGCGGCCAGGCGAGTGGGAACTGACCGAGTCCCAGGCTCACAAGATGCGCGACTATATCGATCGTGGCGGCTTTTTCATGTGCGACGATTTCTGGGGAACCAGCGAGTGGGACGTGTTCTGGGCCAGCATGGCGAAGGTGTTTCCGAATGCTGAAGTCGTCGATATTCCGGATGCCGATCAGTACTTCCACATCATGTTCGATCTGGACGAGCGCTATCAGGTGCCGGGCGCGTGGGGCTTGCGCGGACGCGGGTATCAAAACGACGGGTCGGTTCCATACTGGCGTGCGATATACGATCATCGGACTGGTGCTGACGGCAAGCCGACCTCAAGGATCGTGGCGCTGATGATCCCGAACTCGGATCTGGGCGATTCGTGGGAATACGCGGATGTGCCGAGCTATCCGGAGATGTATTCGC
>JBDTUY010000416.1:0-3920 GCA_040007495.1 Acidobacteriota bacterium
TGCGCGCAAACGCTGTCTGGTACCCGATCAGAGCCTCTATTACGGCCTTCGTGTTGATCAAGGTAAGCGCGACACCCGCCGCCATTAGAGCAGGTAGGAATAGCAGGCTGCGCATCCAGTTTTTCGGATACAGTTCGCGTTGTGCGGCGATGTAGAAGGCTGACACCGACCAGAACGACGCTATGATTAGCGGCAGATCGATCAGCACCATCTCCAGCCAACCCATGTAGAACCGCACGATCATAACCGGCAACATCAGCGCGCTCACGATGATCATTAACGGGTAAGAGATATTCGGCGTCAGATGGCAGAACGCTTCCAGCTTGACGCGCCACGGCAGATCCGCTTTCAGGATCTTGCGCAGCAGCTTGATCGCGACCTGCGTCAAACCTTTGGCCCAGCGCGACTGCTGCACCTGGAAACCGTAAGTGTCGACCGGCAGCTCCGACGGACATTCGACATGCGGTGCATAGGCGAATTTCCAGCCCTTCAACTGCGCTCGATAGCTGAGGTCGGAATCCTCGGTCAGCGTGTCATGTTCCCAGCCGCCGGCGTCGGCGATCATCGCCTTGCGCATCATGCCCGCGGTGCCGTTGAAGTTGAAGAACAATCCGCCACCGGCGCGCGCGATGTGTTCCAGCACGAAGTGGCCGTCCAACAGCATGGCCTGCACTTCGGTCAACAAATTGTAGTGGCGGTTCAGGTAGGTCCAGCGGGTCTGCACCATGCCGATCTTCGGATCGGTGAAATAGTGGATGGTCTGCCGCAGGAAGTCGACGGGTGGTACGAAATCCGCGTCAAATACGGCCACGAACTCGCCGGTCGCGGTTTTCAGGCCGTTTTCCAAAGCTCCTGCTTTGTAGCCATGTCGATTGGTGCGATGGACGTACTGAATCGGAAACCCTGCGGCCAAATACTCTGCGCACAGTTGTTCCGTGAATTCATGCGTATCGTCGGTCGAATCGTCCAACACCTGAATCTGGAATAGATGCTGCGGGTAGTCGATCTTGGTAGTGGATTCCAGCAGGCGTTCCACCACGAAGCGCTCATTATAGATCGGCAACTGAATGGTGACGCGTGGCAGAGCAGTGAACTTTTCAGGGGTCAGCGCCCGATATCGCTTTTGATGCTTGAAGTACCCACGAATCATTTCATAGCGGTGGATGCCATAAAACGAAAGCACCACCAGCACGCTGAAATAGGGGACCATGATGGCCCAATCGAAGAACTCCAGGTGGTGAATACCCTCAAAGGTGTTGTCGGAAAAGGCCATAGCCAACTGGTCGCGCAGGGAGGGCGTGCTCTGGGCAAAAGAGGTAGCTGCAAATACGATCAGCAACAGAAGTTGGACCGACGCGCGAGCACAGCTAAGGCTGGGACGGCTGCGATGGAGTCGAGCTAACGTTGGCGTCATGTTCATGCGGCGGAAAATCGGGCAGCTTCCTCCGAGATTGGATTGATCTATTATAGTCGATTCGCGGTTTAAATGCTATGCTTTAGCTAGGATCGAACAAGCGGCAGTTCGCCTTAGGTGTTCCTACCCACAAGCGGGGGCACTGCATCATCCCGGCATCGGTCGATGAGCGGAACAGAGAGCCAGAGCGTCTAGAAATTGTTAGGAGCACCATGCGATTTTTCCTCGATACAGCCAATTTGGACGAACTGAAGACCGGAGCCGGATGGGGCATCGTGGATGGAGTGACCACGAATCCATCGCTGATCGCCAAAGAAGGGATTCCGATCGAAACGCAGATTGCCCAGATCTGCGAGATCGTGGACGGCGATATCAGCGCGGAAGTGGTTGCGGTAGACGCGGATACGATGCTGGTCGAAGGTCGCAAGCTCGCGAAGATTCACAAAAATGTGGTGGTCAAGGTCCCTTTGACGCGGGATGGGATCAAGGCCTGCTCGATTTTAAGCAAAGAAGGAATCCGCGTTAACGTCACCTTGTGTTTCTCCGCTGGTCAAGCCCTGCTGGCGGCCAAGGCCGGGGCGCATTTCATCAGCCCGTTTGTGGGCCGCGTGGACGATACCGGTTGGGACGGGATGGAATTGATCCATGACATCGTCCAGATTTACGAGAACTTCGGCTACCAGACGCAGATTCTCGCGGCGTCACTGCGCCACACCAATCATGTGATCGAGGCCGCCAAGGCAGGTGCGCACGTCGGCACCATGCCGTTCAAGGTGATGAACGCTTTGTTCGATCATCCTCTGACGGACAAGGGGCTGGACCAGTTTTTGAAGGACTACGCCAAGGCGTTCGGGAAGAAGTAGCTCCGATATCCCCAAACCGCTCCCTGTGGTCGCGGATATAGTCGCGCTTGTGTGCCAATCTTCGCGATGGAGGGCGGCGTTTACGCGGCGCTTGGGTTTACCCAAGCTGTTTCACTCAAGCTCTGTTGACAGCTGACCTCAAGGTCCACGCAGCCTGAAGGCCACCCTCCTTCGCACGTTCCAGGCGACCTCCACTACACCAAAGCCGCGCGACAATAGAAAAATGAAACGTGCAGTCATCTTTGGAAGTGCTGGACAATTGGGCGTCGAGCTGGCCTCAGTTCTTGCGGGTCGTGAAATAGAAGTGATCTGTTTCGCTCGCACGGCGAAGGGCGATCATTTTGCGATCGATATCGCGGATGCGACGGCCGTAGAACAGGCACTCGAACAGCACCGCCCTTCGGTTGTGCTGAACCCGGCCGCATACAATCAGGTCGACCAGGCTGAATCGGATCCAATGACCGCGATGCAGGTCAACGCGCTTGCGGTGCGGAATATGGCAGTCGCGTGCCGCAGGATCGGGGCCAAGCTGGTTCACTATTCGACGGATTATGTGTTCGATGGCGAACTCGGCAGAGACTACGTGGAGACCGATCCTACGCATCCAATTGGAGCCTATGCGGTATCGAAGCTCGCGGGAGAATTGTACGCGCAAGCGTATCTCGACGACGCGCTGATCATTCGCACTTCAGCCGTGTACGGACCCGCTGGGCTCCACACCAACCGCGGCAATTTTCCCGAATTGATGCTGAAGTTGGCGGCGGCCGGTAAGCCGATTAAGGTTGTTAACGATCACATAGCGTCGCCAACCTACGCGCCTGCCCTGGCTGCTCGCACGGCCGATCTGCTGGACCAATCCGCGTCGGGAGTCTTCCACATTGGGGGCGGTACGCCGATCAGCTGGTACGATTGGGCCGCATTGATCTTTCAAGCTGCCGGAGTCACGCCGGACTTCGAGCCGACTACCTCTGCCAACTATCCGACCGCTGCACGTCGCCCTGAGTATTCGGCGCTGGCGAACAACAAGATGGAAGCGCTGGGGCTGGTGCCGATGCCGGGGTTAGAGGTCGCGCTGAAGGAGTATATGACGCTGCGGGCGCCGGTTGCGTAGCAGAGACGAGTCGATTTTGGCAGCCCATTTGGCCTTCGCAGTACAATACCCACATGGCATCCCCCGACCCGAATCGCCTGCTTCCTGCTTTTCCTGCGGAGACCCGGCGCGAGTTTCTGGTCACGAAATTGGCGGTTGGTTTTGCACTGGCCGTTTGTCCCGTCACCGCCCAGACCATCACCACAGACGCGTCGGGTCTACTTGTTGGCGAGGTAAAGATACCGGTCGCCGACGGCACCATCCCTGCATACCGGGCGTGCCCGTCGAGTCGAGGCAATTTCCCGATTGTTGTGGTGATTCAGGAAATCTTCGGGGTGCATGAACACATCAAGGACGTGTGCCGCCGCTTTGCGAAGCTCGGGTACTGCGCGATTGCGCCGGAATTGTTCGCGCGTCAGGGCGACGTTTCCAAGATTGACGATGCGCAGCGGATCATAGACACCGTGGTTTCAAAGGTGCCGGATGCGCAGGTGATGAGCGACCTGGACGCGACCATCGACTGGGCTGCGAGAAACGCCAAGGGCAACATACA
>JBDTUY010000417.1:0-3884 GCA_040007495.1 Acidobacteriota bacterium
AACTCGGCTGCGAACGCGTGGTGGGCGCGCAGCGGCGATGAGGCCAAGAGCAGACCGACACTCGCAATGAGAATACCTAGCTTTTGGTTCTTCATGTCACGCCCCTCTTTCACTTTGCGTCTGGCGGGTTGCCGGAAATGTAGCGCTCGTGGACTTCTTCGCCGGGAGGAATCTTGCGCTTAATATCCACTTCGATCGTTTTCCCCTCCCAGTGCTTGACGAGTTGTTCCTTGCGTAGATGACCATACATGGTTTCTTCCACCATTTCGACGCAGCGGAATTCCGTCAACTGCGCGTTCGGTTCCAAACGGCGATACAGAGGCATGCGGATCTTCCACGGTCGCGAGAAGACCTGCGGATCTTCGATGGTCGCTTCGTATTGGATGGCGTCGCGGCTTAGCGGAGTGAAGCGTTCAACAACATGCAAGGTGTCGCTATGGAAGTTACCGGAGCGGTCGAACCACGTAGCGTCGGTCAGATTCGTGACGTCGACCACCAGTGTGTCGCCCTCCCATTTTCCTACCGAGTAGCCCATGAACGCGACGTTCGGGTACGCTTCCATCTTGTTCAGATGAATGGTGCGCTGCGCATTCGCAAACTCGAAAACCATTTGGACTTTGCTGGCGCTCTGCACGATTTGAAATGGGTACGGCATGTACATCGCGCGTGGCACGCCGGGTTGGAAGCACTTGATCTCAGGATCGCGATCCAGCCAATGCTCCAGGTTTTCTTTCTTGCGTGCGGCAGCCCACGGGAGGTACGGAATCTCGTCGCCTTCGACCACGCCGAGACCACCCGGAACCCAGCCTAGAGATCCAAGTGCGACCACCGGAGCCGCGAGCACAGAAGTGCCGGCGACGAAGCCGGGTTGGCTGACCATCGGTCGCGGTGCATGATTCTGAAGATCCCAGTTCGCCGTGTTATTCGCTTGCCAGATCCCGTTGAAGTCCGGCTTCCCGGCGATGCGAGGGATTCCGGTGGCAGCCTTGGTGGCTGATGCTGAAGACTTCGCGGAACCCTGCGACCACATGGGTAGCGACAAGACCGTTATCGACAGGGATACAGCGAAAGCTCTTCGCACGTCCAGCATCGTGTTGAACTGACCTCGGCACATTCTCGCACTTCCGAATCAGGAGGTAAACCGTCATTCAGGACGGGTGCGATGCATAAGTGGGGCATGCTGATCTGTGCTGGATTCGACCCGAGGTTCCGCGGCCTGACAGCCCGGGGTCTACTGGTCCTCGTGTAAGCGAAGTCTTCCACCGTTAGAGTGCGTCTTAATCGGCGATTATTTCGTTCGACCAATAGTAGCGAGGAGACTGGCAATCAATCACCATTGTTGGCCGGATGTTCCGCCAGCCCATCACACGCGGGAAGGCCAACAGAACCCGAGGGAACTCTAAACACGCCAATGATTTCCCGAATAGTCGCTGGATATCTATACTTCTAAAGTCGGTTTCGCGACGTTGACGCGAAGTGATATAGTAGGCCGGAACCACCGCCCATCTTGAGAAGTTCCGGCTGGCGCGATTGCCTTCAAGTCACCTATGAATCTGGTACATGTCCATCTCCTGCTGAACCACTTTCCCACCGTCGGCATGGTGGTCGGCCTCAGCATCTACCTGATCGCGCTCGCGACCAGAAGTAACGAACTGAAACGCGTCAGCCTGATCGTTTTCGTAATGATCTCGTTGATCGCCGTCCCCACCTTTGCCAGCGGCAACGCCGCGCAGGAGATGATCGCCAAACTTCCCGGTATTTCGCAAGCTCTCGTCGACGCGCATAACAGCGCGGCCATACCGGCCCTCATCGTGATGGAGTTCACCGGCATCTTTGCATGGCTGGGGCTGTGGAGATTTCGCCGCGATGGAATTTTTCCCTCCACGAATTTGACCATCGTGCTATTGCTCGCCGTAGTGACGTTCGTGCTGATGGCGCAGACCGCCAGCATCGGAGGAGAGATTACGCATCCCGAAATCCGTGCTGCTCAACCGTCCGCCGCGTTTCTGTCGATCGACGCGCCGAATCTTGCCAAGGCGATCAAGAGTAGCAAATGGATCTGGGCCGCTTCGGAAACCCTCCATTTCATGGGGATGTCGATGCTATTCGGCGTCGTACTGCTGATCGACCTTCGTGTACTTGGGTTCATGAAACGTGTCGCGTTTCCCGCCTTGCACCAGACCTTGCCGTGGGCGATCTATGGCTTCGCCCTGAACGTCTTCACCGGCATGGTCTTTTTCATCGCAGCTTCCAGTCAATACACAACCAACGTAGTGTTCCATTGGAAAATGGCCCTGATCCTCCTCGCGGGTCTAAACGCACTCTATTTCACACTGTTCGACGAAACCTGGGATTTGAAAGTCGGAGAAGACGCAACAGCAAGATCGAAAGCGATGGCAGCAGCGGCTCTGGTGTTGTGGATTGGCGTGATCTACGCAGGCCGCATGTTGCCGTTCATAGGCAATGCGTTTTAATTCCAGATGGAAGGCGGATCGCCCGATCCGCGCAGAGGCACCACCTCTGCAGCAGGGTTACGGTGCGACCATAAGGGCGGTTGTTACTCGGTTGTTGCATACGTAGTGGCAGGACGAATAGGAACGGCAGCCAGCAAATGATTGAATTTCTTCGTTACATCGAGAACCTGAGCTTCAGCACCTGGGTCCGCGAAGGGGGAGCCCTTTACGGCTACCCCCTCATCCTCTTCACGCACACGCTGTGTCTGGCCGCAGTGGTCGGCGGAAACCTCCTGATCGACCTGCGCCTGCTCGGCTTCGCCAACCAGATGCCCATCAAGCCGCTCGAAAAGCTGTACCCCGTAATGTGGATCGGTTTCGGCATCAACGCAGTCACAGGCACGATCCTCTTGATGGCAGATGCTACGACCAAGGCGCGCAACCCCACCTTTTGGGTCAAACTGACACTGATCTTCATCGGCGTCGGCGTACTAAAAGTCATGCGCAAGCAAGTCTTCGGCGATCCGAATGTGGATCAGCATCCGGTGACGAGCCAAGCCAAACGTCTCGCGGTAGCATCACTAATCTGTTGGCTAGGAGCACTAACCGCAGGCCGACTGCTGGCCTACCTTGGTCCAGTAGCCGGCTTGGCGTCACTGTAGTCCATCATCACAACCGTATCTGTTGGTTACACCATTGGTAGGGGATATACCATGAGCGTGGGGACTTTGAAGCGATGAACGGCCAGTGGATGGGGGCGTATAAGGGTATTGCTCATGATGGTACTTTGTTGGTCAACATCGACGAGCGCAGATCTCATTTCGAGGGAACTGCTTATTTCAGGCCGAACAACAAAGAGGTCCCTGGGTCAAGAGTTAACTTCCGCACTCTAGACAAAGAGAAAGAATTCAAATTTCTAACAAGTAATTTTGCCGCCATTGACCCTCTCACCGGAAATGATACATCCTTCGATGCGGTCAAGCAGTTCTACCCGAAGGGCTTCTCAGTGGCAAGCGAAATCGAAGTCGCGGGGCGATGGGATAAGTCCCATTTAGAGTTTGGATGGCAGTCGGAGGGTGGACTATCAGGATCGGCCGATTTGCCCCAATCACGCGCATCAGAGCCCTCTGAACTACAGGCGCAGTCGTTGGGATGGAAAGAGTTTAAAGCATATGTGGCAGACTTGGCAGGGACGCGCCACTTATTTCGGGGGCAGAGCGAGCCGCAGCGATTGAGGACTAAGTTTCACCGCAGCGGGCGCGCGGATCTACGGCGCTTTACATCGGATGACATACAAGTCTTGCATCGACGTCTTAGCGTAAGGACTAAGCATATATTTGATTTGAACAAGGGCGAAGAGAACGGAGCCTTTTTCAATCTAGTGGGCTGTCCCTGAGCCATCGCTACCACGCCGGAATGCGTTTGCGAACA
>JBDTUY010000418.1:0-3865 GCA_040007495.1 Acidobacteriota bacterium
CGGCCACACGTCGCTGTATTTGAAACTGACGATCCCAACGCAGCGGATAACGTCTGATTGTATTCGTCCGTGCGGACGCTATCTGTGCAGCCTTCAATTTGGAGGCGCAACCCTGAGTGTCCCGACAGGCTACCAGCCCCCTTGGCCAGCTTCTCGCGAGCCGGTACCAATTGGTCTTCACTTGCATAGTTGAGCCCGTGCATGGGTTTCAGAAGCGGCCGTGCGCCAACGTGCGAAGCGTATTGGCGCACTTTGCAGATTACTTCTTGAGGACGACCTATTCTTTGACCGCCAGTCGGAGACGAATGCCCCGGAGCGCGAGTCCTCCGCCTAGCGATAACATTCCCAGCAAAGCAATCAACGGCATTGAACTAGCCGTATCTGGCAGCCGGGTAACGGCCACTTGAACGGGTTCCCTGGCTGCTTGTGCTGCAACCTGCCTCGGAGCTGCGACCGGACTCGGTTCTACCTGTATGACCTGAGCGATCGCTACTTCTTCGCCTGTGGGGCGAACGCCAACCAGCGGCGCCTTCTTAAATTCTACGAACACCTGTGGATCTTCCGGGTTATCTGATTCGACGTTCAGATCCGTTACAACGGCAAGTACCGGTGTGCTGGTTCCCTTAGCGAGCGTGGTGGCCTTGGCCTTGGGGTAGACAAATTCCTCACCCCAATTCGCGCCCGGATAGAACCATGCCCGGATTGCTTCCGGCCGGCCATTCAAGCCTTCGTTGAAGGTGAGCACGGTTTTGTTAGTCGTTTTCAATCGATAATTTGGGATTGCGAGGATAGTAGCGTAGACCTTCGTTTGATCTTTATTAAAGATCTGCACGATGTGACGATTGGAGCTCGAATCCATCAGCTTGAAGACATACGTGCCGGCGGGCAATACGCCCCATCCCTTCAGATGGACCCCCGGGATCTCCACGGGCTGACTGAAAGTGATCGTTGTATTTTTGTTGCGGTCATCCGCATGTAGGCTGGGTGCGAGAGTTGCGCTCGCCAGCACTAAGCTCAGTGATACGGTCGCTGCTTTTATGAATGTCATAGTTGGTTCCTCTGGTAGTAGTTAGACGGGTTTCGCTGGTGTGTCCTAGTGCCAAGCAAGACCGAAACCTCCGACAGGTCCGGTCTTGCTTGGCTCGCATCTCCGTCTCCGATACGATGAACCGTCGCACAACCTGCGACTAGTCTTTGCGTTCGCGGAACGAGTAATGATTGAGCAGTTCCATCAATCGGTCAGCCGCCTTCGGAGCGCTCATTCTTGAAGTCACGATCTCGCGATTATGAAGCTTCTTGCCATAGAGCGATTTATTGTCGTTCAAATCCTGGCGCAACGTTGCGCCCTCTAATGCGATTCCGGCGAACAAGCCCTGCGTGCGCGACCACGACAGAATCTCCGCGTGCATCTGGGCGTCCGTCTGGGCCGTTGCCGTGCGGCCAACCGGACCGGCCGCTACGGAACCTTCCCCGCCCAAAGTGAATTTGCTGGTTAGCAGCTTGTCTGCGCCGCGTTCGTTCATCACCAACATGACCAGGTCAGTCTGCGAACCGCCGATTTGAAAGCCTACGCTGCCGCCTTCTATGCGAACCGTACCCGGTGCAGACCAACCATGGCCGTTCTTGTCGCGGCACGAGAGGTAACCCTTGCCGTACTTTGCACCGACGATAAATGCTGCCGTCTTAACGGTCGGCACAATGACGATGCAATGTGCGTTCTCGAGGAGTTCTTGCGGGATCCCCTTGTCTGGCGCCGACATTACTTCCGTCAATACGGCTGCAGCGTCGTCCAAGCGCTTCGCAGATTCCTTGTCCATTGCCAGCAGCGGGGTGATGGCCAGGATGCTCACTAGAATAGTTTTCACTTTGTCTCTCTTCCGTCGGAGCAAAACCTCGCGACCCCATGAGTTGTGCACGAATGGCACCGTTCCGCGCCCAGACCTGGGTTTGTGGATAACTCTTTCCGCTGCCTCGCCAATCGGAACAATAAACAAGCCATGTGGAAAGGGTCGGCTAACGGTATGCGGTCCAGTTGACCTTATATGGTCAGTCCTCGGTGAGTTCCTCGCGTAGGATCCGCGTCACGAGGTCAACTCTGCCTTCCACTCCAGGTTCCAGCTGTTTTTAGCAGATGAATAACGAGTCGAGCGGCCTCAAAGATGTTCCAGATGGATCGAAATGTTCTAGCTGCCCACATCAGCAGACGAAGCAGGAGAATCGGGCGCTCCCAATTAAGTCGTCGCGGAACGATGGCCACGAACGTGCCTGTTATGTCTTCATCCTCGCAACGCCGCTCCAGTGTGGATTCGGCGCGATGCTTGGGGTGAAAGTCGCGCCGTGAGGCGCTTTAGGGAATCTGTTAAAACCAATCAAAGCGGTAAGAAAGAAACAGCCGGTAGCGGTGTTTCGCGCGCGGACGTTCCTTTCGGTATCTGGCCATGGCCGGTCGATCTCGACGATTGAACCGAGTCAAGTCATCTTTTCGCAAGGAGATGAGGCTAACGCGGTCTATTTCATTCAGAGCGGGAAGATCAAGTTATCGGTTGTTTCAAGGAATGGGAAAGAAGCAGTGATTGCCCTGTCGGGGCCTGAAGACTTCTTTGGGGAAGGATGCCTGGTGGCGGGGCAGCCTGTTCGCATGGCTACCGCCGTCGCGATGTCGAAATGCATCGTAATGCGACTGGAGAAGCCCGCACTACTTGCGAAACTTCAACAAGAACCGGCTCTGTCGGAGGAATTACTGAAATATATGCTCCGCCGTACCATTCGGATCGAAGAAGATCTGGTGGATCAACTCTTCAACTCGAGCGAGAAGAAGCTGGCGCGGGCGCTTCTGCTTCTGGCAAATTTTGGACAAACTGGCAAGCCCGAGACCGTTATTCCCAAGATTAGCCAGGAGACGCTGGCGGCGATGATCGGGACGACGCGTCCGAGAGTTAGCTTCTTTATGAACAAGTTCCGCGAGCTTGGATTCATTAAGTACAACGGTACTTTGGAGATCCACAGCTCACTGTTAAACGTGATCCTGCAAGACTAGCTTCGCGGAACATTTCGCAGCTGCATCGTCGACCGTCCGCTCAAAGCGGGTGATCCCCGGCCGTCAACTATGACCAAATATGGTCAAAAGTGAACATCGCGAGGGGCGAGTCCCTGGTACTATGGCCAAGTGCGCCTCTTGTCCGCCATGTTCCCAAAGACAGCTGCGAAGTCCGATCCCCTTTTTCGCCGCCGACGCGCGGGAGAAAGGCGTTCTTGATGACTCCAGCGATCTTACCGACTCGAACGGATCAGTGGCTGCTGGAAAATGGCCCCCAAGAGCTAAAGTCCCTTTTTAGCGCGATCGTCTTTCACCCATCCGCTCCGATTCTGATCGCGGACAGCGATCGCCAGTATCGTGATGCTAGCGTCGGTGCGGAGAAACTGCTTGGGCTTCCCCGCGAGCAAATTGTAGGCAGAAGCTTGGATGACTTCGTCGAACCCACTCTTCAATCTCGCGTTTCCGAGATGTGGCAGTCCTTGCTAGAAAAAGGGGAGCAAACTGGCACGCTTAAGCTGGTGCGCCCCGACGGCACACCCCGTGAGGTCGATTTTATTGCCAAGGGCAACGTGTTGCCTTCCGGACATCTTCTGGTTCTGCGAGACAGAACTGCGCGAGCCAAGGCCACACCCGAGAGTGCCATACCCGGTTGGGTGCAAGATTACGCTCTTTCTCTTTTGACTCCCGAGGGAAAGGTAGCCGCGTGGTATTCGGGAGCGGAACGTATCTTTGGCTACACCAACGCGGAGGCATTGGGGAAGCCCGTTGGTTGGCTCTACCCCGACGACACTCCCCGACTCGCGCTTCGAGCTGAACTGAACAGGGCGC
>JBDTUY010000419.1:0-3850 GCA_040007495.1 Acidobacteriota bacterium
AGCCAGCGGAACGAAGCGCTGCAGGGCTTTAAAGACGGGGTTTACCGTATACTGGTCGCCACCGATGTGGCTGCGCGCGGAATTCATGTGGATGACATCGCGCATGTTGTGAACTATGATTTGCCGCAGGAGCCGGAAAACTTCGTCCACCGCGTCGGACGTACCGGACGCGCCGGGGCGAGTGGTGCTTCCTGGACCTTTGTGACTCCGGTCGAACGCCCCGATGTGCGCAACTACGAGCGTGCTCTGGGAATTCAGGTACAATTTCGCGAACTGCCGTCGCTGCCACGGCCCATCGGGCTCATAACGGATATAGATGCGTTTCTGGCTTCGATGAGTGGTGGCCAGCCGTCGAGCAACGCGCCGACTTCCACAAATTCAGCAACACCGACAGCGACACCAACGAAAAGCTTGTCCGTCCGCCGCCGGCGTCGCTGAATTTGTTGTCTGGAAGTCCGGTGTCGGGCAGTTGGATAATCGACCGCTTGCAAGAGGTCGCCGGTTCAAATCAGGCGTGCCTTACCACCAAGAGCAGAGCGCCTCTACGTTCCGCTCAACACGCTCTGCCAGCCCTAGATTGACTTCAGATATTCCACCAGTGCCCATCGGTCGGCTTCTGAGAGCTTCGGCCCGATAATACCGTTGCCTTTAGGTCCATCATTGAACTCGTGACCGCTATTCGCATTGCCGTCCTGCGATGTCTTGAAGAGATAGCCGTCCGCCAATTCGCCCGTGTCCCGACCGACCTTCACAGGGTCGAACTGCTTGCTACCAGTCCAGAATTCGACCGGTCGTTCGGACTTCGGTGAAAGCAACACGTACAAGTTAGGCACGGAACCATTGTGCAAGTATGGTCCAACAGCCCAAATGCCATTGAGCGGCCGGGCCTTATAGACCAAAGGATCTTGTACGGTTTCATCTGCCGGGTCCCTAAATCCATTCCATTCAATCTGTTTCTCGATCGGGAAGCCTACTTTGGCGTAGTAGTTGTCGCGAATCTTTGTGGTAACTAATCGAAGCCCTTCGGCTGCTGTTATCTGTCCCAGGCCCAGGTTGGTCGCATCTGCTTTGCGATTCTTGAAGTCCTCCGCTTCATGGCGGTCGGTCCCAATCTGATCGAGCGGGATATTGGCCATATTCATGAACAGCTTGCCCTGTCCATTTTTCCACCAAAACTTGGGCGCCGACGAAGCGAGGTCGGTCACCAGATCCTTAATCGGCGGCAGGTGGCAACCGGAGCAATGCTGCATATACAGAGCTTCACCACGTGCAACCTTGGCAGTATCCAAAGCCGGAAATACCGCAGGCCATTTTGGAGACTGCAACCCTTGATAGGGTGCTGGTCCAGCGAGGATCGCTTCAATCTTGTGGAGCCCTTCAACATTCACACTATTGGTGTACTGTGCGGCATCCGAATCATATAACTTGGCCACAGCCCGGACACCTAGCGCCTCGCCGATATTGCGGACGAGCGGATCGGAAATCGATGAATTGTATTGAACCCAGTCGAACCACGAAGCGTCCCAGATTTGCGGGAACCGGACAGGTGCCTTTGAAACGGCGAGATTATCGAAGGTCTTCATGTCGACCGCGAATACCTGGTTGCCGATTCGCGTTAGCGCGTCGGTACGCGTGAAACCGGCCTCATTCTTGTAGATCCCGCGATTGGTGGTCTCGTCGATTTCTGTCGTCGCATTCGCCATGAAGGCGTCAAAGGATTGTTTCAGGTCATTCCTTTTCTCAGCCGACGCGTCCGAGCCAAGAATCTTCTTCTCAAAACGTCCGTAGCGGAACGGGAACTTTTGAGTGAAACCCATCGCGAGGCCGAGGGCTTTTTGGAATTGCGTGACTTCGATGGTGGCCGGCGCGCCTTCGATCAAGACCGAGTATTTGTCGTAGCGCAACTCGCCGGTATGGCATGCAGCGCAGGTCAAACCCAGTACCGGAGTTACCTTCTTGCTGATGGGATCGAAGAAATCGGACTGGACTGCGAATCCCAACGGAAAACCGTCGGGGTTCCACTTGGGATCTGCTTTGCTCGCGATGAAACCAAAGCGGCTCAGGTACTCCGGCTTGGAGAAAGGTTCACACTCCAGTAGAGAGATGCACGGCTGTTCCAGGGCTTTGAACCATTCGTATGGGACCAATCGTGTGCCTTGAGAAGTGTGATGGAATTCAAGCCTCTGGGAATCGGTCCATCCCTGCGGAAGCAGGACGACCTCGCCGGGTGCTTGATACTGCGGGATCGTCGCGTGGTACTTGGGCGACGTGATCAGGTAGGCGTATCCCGCTCCCGCAGTGATGACAATGAGCAAGAGTAAGTACTTAAGTATCCGCATGCAGGGTTCCTTGAACTGAGTAAAACCATTCTAAGGCCAAAATGCTTTACTAGCCAGGAGGGTCGAACGCAGGGGATCGAGAATTGCGTTACTGTGGCAAGCGGATTGTTAGGAGATCTGCGCTAAGCGCAGCAACTCGCGCGCGTTGGGTAGTGTATCCAACGCAAGGATTCCAGCAGCAAGCGATGCCCGCGCTGATGGCGAAAGTAATCCCGCAGCGTTCTGATGGAACTTTGCGGTAAGTTCCGCTTGCGTCATAGGATTCTCAGCGGAGCCCCGGTTAAATTCTTCGATCTCTTCAAAGCTCGAACCATCGTTCATCGTGATCTTGACAGCGCCCTTGAATTGCCCGGGTCCTGGGTAACTGGGGTCCACATAATACCCGACCTTGCGGGTCAAAGCCTGAATTGTTGGATTGGCCAGACTCTTATCGGCGTAGGCATCTTTGCCCAGCTTCCCGTGGAAAAGCGCCTCTGCAAGGGTGTATTGAAGACTGACGCGACCATGAGCTCCGGTGGCAGGGGCAACTTTTTCCGCTACCGGTTCACAGACGATGTTGACGATGAACGCCGCAACCGGGCATTCGACCGAAGCGATGTCCTCCACATTCAGACGATGGCGTTCCAACAATCGAAGGGCGGCAGTGATGTAGGGATGAATCACATGCGCTGCGGGATATGGTTTAAAGGACGCTTTGCGGCTTTCCCACAACGTGCCGAGTCCGGCGGATATACGGCTGAAATCGCGATGCGCATCCGCCGCCTGAACGTGAGAGGCAAAAACACCCCAGCGTCCCTCGAAGACTTCCGCTGGACCTGTAACACCAGCGCGGGCCAACAGCGCGGCGGTGATGCCGCTCTGCGCGGACCAACCTGAATGGAGAAATTTGGTCTGGGTCCCATCCACCCAACACTCCAACAAGCCACCCGCGAAGCTACCGGCAATGCCCGCCGCGCACGCCGTGATCGCCGCTTCCAACCTGAGCAACTTCGCCGCGAGATAAGCTGCGCCGAATGTCGTGAACAATCCGGTGGGATGAAAGCCTCGCTTATGCAATTCACCAGAAGATACGCTGCCGACTCGGCAGGAGACTTCATTGCCGACCGCAATCGCCAGAATAAGATCGCGCCCTGAAACCTGCATGGTTTCGGACAACGCCAGTGCGGCTACCACGGCCGTGCCACTCATATGAACAATCGATTCAACGTGCGTGTCGTCGTACTCCAGCGCCTGGGCCAGCGCTCCGTTGGCTAGGGCTGCGCCGGTGACGCTCACGCGATCTTGGAACCCCAGAATGCTGCATGGCCCCGGAGGCGACATAACTACCGCAGCATCGCGAGTGCATTTGCCAAACTGCGTTTCCGCTCCAGCCAAACATAGGCCCATGATGTCCAATACACGAAGCTTTGTGGACTCAATGACGTCGGCAGGCAGATCCTCGAACCGGATAGACGCGGACCAGTCCGCTAACTGGGAAGAAAGAGGGGCGCTCAAGATCCCTCCATTTGAAG
>JBDTUY010000420.1:0-3824 GCA_040007495.1 Acidobacteriota bacterium
GTTTGCGGTGCTCCCTACGGTGGTTGCAAAACTCCGCGTCCTTCTGCTGAATGAAGGCGGAGTCGGCCAACATTGCCAGGCACAGATCGATGGTGGCGGGCGTGGTGTGAATCTTGCCTCTATAGCCGTTTCGAACCAAGGTCGGCAGATTGCCGCTGTGGTCAATGTGCGCATGCGAGAGGATCACCTCATCGATGCTTGAGACCGGGAAAGGAAAATTGCGATTCCGGTCATGCGCCTCCTGACGGCGGCCTTGGAACATTCCGCAATCGAGTAAAATTCTCTTCCCAGCGGCTTCAACATGGTGCATGGAACCAGTAACGGTTCGGGCAGCGCCCCAGAATGTAATTTTCATTTGAGTGTGACTATTGTGTACTTTTTGGTGGGCGCGGTGCCACAACAGCCGGGAAGAGTTCCCGTCGTGGGTGCGGAACTATTCGGAACCCGCCTTCCATCTACAATCACTAGTACGATGCTTTGTTCTTCGTATCTGAAGCAAGGGCGTTTTCACCGCCGCAGAAATGCCCTTGTCGCTTGGGCGTTGTTCATAGGCTGCCCTTCGATCACGTTTGCCCAGAAGAAGCCCGTCACGGTGGGGGCTCTGGAGGAGATCGCGAAGCTAATGCCGCAGGGGCCAGGGAACCCGCTGGCTTGGTCGCCCGATGGTACTCAGTTTGTTTATCGCCAAACGAAGCATCTTTGGATCTATGACATCGCAACGCGGACGGCGCGGGATTTACTCGATGCGAGTGTGCTCGATGAACCGCGCGACGGGGCAGCTACTGATGACGCGCTGGGCGTGCGAGAACCGTTTCTGTGGCAGAATCGCCGGGTGTCTGAGACTCCCGTGCAGTGGACGGCGGATGGTCGGCAGTTGCTGTATTCGTCGGGAGGCGATTTGTACTTGATTCAGGTCGCGGACGGCAAGTGGGCTCCACTGGTCAAGACATCGGAGGCCGAGCGCGATCCGAAATTGTCCCCGGATGGCAAACAGGTGGCGTTTCGGCGTGGGTGGGATTTGTACACGGTCGATTTGACGACGCACAAGGAGCGACGGCTTACCGAGGGTGGATCGGAGACGCTGCGCAATGGTGGATTGGATTGGGTGTATCCGGAAGAGCTGGATTTAGGCACCGCCTACTGGTGGTCGCCCGATTCGAAGTCGATCGCGTATCTGCAAGTGGATACGTCGCATGAGCCTGTTTATCCGCATGAGGATTTGCGTGGGCGGGCGTTGTACGAGCCGCAGCGTTATCCGCAGGCGGGGAATCACAATCCGGATGTGAAGCTTGGTGTGATTAGCGCGAAGGGCGGTTCTACGCGCTGGTTGGAGGTCGGCGATACCCGAGACGAGTATCTGATTGCTCGCGTGACGTGGACGCCGGATTCAAAGAGTATCTACGTCGTTCGTCCGAATCGTGTGCAGAGCCGATTGGAACTGTTGGCGTTCGACGCGCGGTCGGGTAAGTCGAAAAAGATTCTGGAAGAGAGCAGTATCGACTGGGTCAACGTGGAGGACGAACCGAAGTTTGTAAACAACGGCACCGAGTTTCTCTGGCTGAGTGAGCGGGATGGCTTTCGCCATATTTACTTGTATTCAGCGTCGGGGGAACTGGTCAAACAGTTGACGCGAGGCCCTTGGGAGGTTACGGCGATTGCGGGCGTGAACGAAGCGGCGGGTCAGGTTTACTACGCGTCGTCGGAGACGAGTCCCCTGGAAAGGCAGATCTACGTCATCGGTCTTAAGGGAGATGGCAAACGGCAACTGAGTACAGGGGCAGGCACGCATTCTATCGCGCTGGGTCCTGGAGCGAAGTATTATCTGCATGGATATTCGTCAACCTCCGCACCACCGTCGATTACTCTGCATTCGGCTGATGGGACGGAACTGGCTGTGCATCGCGCTGCGGACCGCCGGGTTGTGGATCAATATGAGATTCTGCCGACGGAATTGCTGAACTACCAGGGACCCGATGGGACGACGTTTTATGCCCGGTTGATTCGGCCTGCTGGGTTTGATCGAACCAAGAAATATCCGGCGGTGGTGCTGGTCTATGGTGGGCCCGGTGCACAGGGAGTCCGGAACAATTGGTTCGGTGCGGATCTGGATCAGGTGTTGGCGCGCGCTGGATTTGTGGTGTGGCAGGTGGACAATCGAGGCTCGGCTGGTCGGGGTCACGCGTTTGAGAGTCCGGTGTTTCGCAATCTTGGACCGGTGGAATTGGCAGATCAGGTCGCGGGTGTGAAGCAACTGGTTTCGATGGGCTTCGTTGATCCGGCGCGCGTCGGCATTCGTGGTTGGAGCTACGGTGGCTTCATGACGCTGAACGCGATGCTAAATGCGCCCGTTACATTTCGCGCAGGGGCGGCGGGTGCTCCAGTGACTGACTGGAAGAACTACGACACCATCTACACGGAGCGCTACATGGGTCTGCCCAGCGTGAATGTGGATGGATACAAAAATACCGCGATGCCGCAAAATGCGAAGAACCTGAAGGGTCCGCTGATGATTCTTCACAACCTCGAAGACGATAACGTTCTGTTCCAGAACACGGTTCAGATGATGGAGGCCCTGGAGCGGGAGGGGAAGCAGTTCGAGCTAACACTGTATACGCAGAAGACGCATGGCGTGACGGGCGGGGATGTGAATCACATGAATGCGGCGCTACTCGGGTTCTTTGAGCGACATCTGAAGTAAACGCTGCGGGTTACTTGAACCCGATTCCTGTGACTATTACGCCCAGTTTGCGTGTATCGGTCGCCACGCTGAGAGTCGCGTCGACTTTCAGGCTGACGGTCGCCGTCGTACCGGTCGGACGATAGGGGAAGGAGAGAGTGTGGGTTCCTGTGCTGGTGAACACTTCCTGACCGACAGCAACGCCATCCACTAGCAATTCAATGCGGCGGGCAGGTGCCGTGTCCGGAATGTAGATCGCTGCTTCCACGGTCTTGGTCTGATCGGGGACCTTTAGCAAAACGCTCGCTTCCTGCGCTGTCCAGCCGTCGTTGGAGAGGCCGCCTACGAACTGAGCGGTCGCGCGAGGGTCTTTCGGATCGAGATACGACAGATCAGCGGTTCTTTCCAGCACCAAGTCTGTGTGCAGGATGTCCACAACTGCGTGAGATATCTCAAAGGGCAGCAGGCCTTTGCCAGAGGTCGAATAGCCGGAGCCGCCTTTTGCGATGGTGATGATGCGGAAGGGAATCCAGGGCACCACTTTCAACTCCTGAACGCGGGCGGTGGGAACGTTCAATGGCAATGGGCCCAGCAAATCACTGGTAACGACCCAATCCCCTGTCCGGAGATCGGTATCGGCGACCATTGGCCGCGCGCCTTCTGCTTCCAGATAAAAGCGTAGGGCCATTTCGCCGTTGACCCAGACGCGGCGATGTTCGGCGTTGGCCTGCTTGGCCGTTGCGATGGAGAAGGCTCGTACGGTTTTCCAATGCTGGGCATTGGCACCAGCCAAGCCGAGAGACAAAGGCAACTGCAAGACGAAGCCGAGGAGGAGCCAGCGTGAGGGTAATGCTCGGGCGAGCAGGATCGCGGCAGGGGCCGTCATGGGCAAGAGGTAGCGTGCGCCACCCGCGTAGAAGAGAACAGTAGACCCTATGACGAAGAACGCGATCCAGATGCCCAGAAAATCCAGGGCCATGGTGGATAGGAAGAGAAGAACACCCATGCCGATTGAGACCCAGAAGAGAGGATTGACGTTATAGAATGCGGCGGCCACAGCGGCCACAGCGGCCACGGCTAACCGCCATTTATTGGTCCGATTCACTAACGCCATCGCGATCAATAACGGTGGCATGATCCAGGCCAT
>JBDTUY010000421.1:0-3810 GCA_040007495.1 Acidobacteriota bacterium
ATTACGTCGGGACCAAGGAGTTGGCCTCGTTCCTGATCGTGACGCCGCAGGGCAACATCCTGATGAACAGCGACTATGAAACGTCGGTGCCGGTGATCAAGAAAAGCGTGGAGGACCTGGGCTTCAAGTTCAGCGACATCAAGGTTCTGATTGCGGGGCACGCGCATCCGGACCACGTCGGCGGCGATCAGGCGGTGAAGGATCTTACAGGAGCCAAGGTGGTGGTAGGTC
Source organism: Acidobacteriota bacterium (assembly GCA_040007495.1). Taxonomy (GTDB): domain Bacteria; phylum Acidobacteriota; class Terriglobia; order Bryobacterales; family Bryobacteraceae; genus Palsa-187. The sequence continues at coordinate 232 of JBDTUY010000421.1, forward strand.
GCGTGGATGCGCCTGGGACTCGTGAGTTTAAGTCAAACGGCAAAGAACACCCTATCGATCAATTGATCGACGACGGCGAGACGTTTACTTTCGGCGGCTTCAGCATGACGGCTCACATCATGCCAGGGCATACGCAAGGATGCCTGGCCTGGACCTTCGATCTGAAGGAAAACGGCAAGACCTATCACACGCTGGTCGAGTGCAGCCTGAATAGCCGGGCACTGGCGCAATATCCCGGCATGGTCGACGAGTTCCGGGCTACGTTTAAGAAAGCGCGCACGCTGCCGGCGGATGTTTGGGTGAGCTCGCATGCGTCGTTCTACAACATGGCCGCGAAGTACGCGAAACTGCAGGCGCGGGGTCCGAACGATCCCAATCCGTTCATTGATCCTCAAGGGTATTTGGCCCACGTGGATGAGTTTGAAAAGAACTTCGAGGCGGCGATTGCGGCTCCACCGGCTGGGGCTAGAGGCGGCGGCAAGGGTAAGGGCGGACCGCCTCCGGCTCCTGCCAAGTAGCTCGAGGTGGGACCTCAACGAGGGACCGGGATCCCGCCCCACGGTGCGACCGCATCGCTTGCGACCATAAGTTCCAACACGATCCTGCCGATGAAGTCGGTTGGTGGGCTCGGGGAAAGACTTCAGCCGTTCGTGTGCGGCGTCCTGGATGAAGTCGATCTCCAGGCCTGCCGAGTTAACCTGCATCCGCGAAGTATCAGGTCCAGGCTTCCCCGCTTAGGCGGGCCGCGACAAAACGGACCGCCTGCGCAGCATTCGTCTGATGGCTATCTTTCCCGCCTTGGAGCTTCCGACCCCACGTTCTGCTGCTCGCATCTCCTGCAACCAAAGTATCCCTCCAGTTCGTCAATTCGTTGATTAACGTTCTGAAAAAAGAGGCTTTACGCTCTTAACAAAGCTCTTCTAGAACTGTCGATATTAGGAGTATACTTGTGAGGAAAATCTTTGCATACAAAGTGATGGGGTTGACGCCAAAGTGGAGCAAGCGGGACTTAACAATGGGCATTGCTCTTTGTGCCGCTCTAGTCTCGCTTGCAATTTTGCAGTATCAGTGGATTGGCCAAGTCGGGGAAGCGAAGCGCAAGGAACTGGACAGTAATCGCCAGGCATCCATTCGACGCTTGACCGACGATTTCAATGGCGAGTTGGAGCGGCTGGCGCAGTTGCTGGTGGGTGGGGGACCGCCCGTAACGCCGGGCGAAGGAACCGACAGCCTGCGCCCTGCCGCCGAACCATCGTTGGAAGATGTGGAAGCTCACCTGCAGTCATGGCGGGCGTCGACGCGGCACCCGCAATTGGTGAAGCAGATTTATGAAGTGATACCTGGCAACCTCGGGATGCTGCCGCCCCAGTTGGCGAATCTGGCTGGGAGAATTCCGGGCGTCGGTTCGACCAGGGAGGATTTGAACCGGCCCGGCGGCGGCGGATCATTGCTGGTGGATGGGGACGTTCCCGCATTGGCCATGCCGATGAAGCGTACCAGGCCTGGCGTAACGGTGGACCGCTGGATGATCGTGGAATTCAGCATGCCTTACATGCGTGAATACTGGCTGCCGGATCTGATCACCCGCAATTTTAGCAGCGATTTTGAAGTGATGATCGTACGCAGCACAGATGGCGATATCGACAACCACGCCATCCTGCTGAAGAACGTGATTTATGGATCGAAAATACCGGAAGCCGCCAAGGAACCCGGCGATGCCGAGGCGCAGGGCAAACAACTGGCCGAACTGCCGACCGAGGCGGACCGGGGCAACATTTTCCAGGTGCGGTTCGGCCCAGACGGACGGGGGAGGCGAGGCGGTTTCAACGGCGGCCCTTCCGACCGGCCGCCGCCTGACGACCGGCGCGGCAAAGAGGGCAAGACAAAAGGCTTTCGAGGCCGGGGCCCCTCAGACGACTCGCCCGATGGACCCAGATTCCAAGGCTTTGGAGGACCGGGAGGGGATCGACCTGCGGGAACCCTGCCCTGGCACATTCTAGCGTCTTATAAATCCGGCCCGCTGGACGCGACGGTAAATAGCCTACGCCGACGAAACCTGGCTGTGAGCTTCGGCATCCTAATGCTGACAGGCGTAAGCGTCGCGATGCTGATGTTTTCCTCACGCCGCGCGAGCGCGCTGGCGCAGCAGCAGATGGAATTTGTGGCGGGCGTGACGCACGAATTGAGGACTCCACTCGCCGTGATCTCTTCGGCGAGCCAGAACCTGGCAGACGGCATTACCACCAGTGCCGAGCAAACTCGCCGCTATGGGAACGTGATTCACAACCAGAGCAAGCGGTTGGCGGATACGGTGGAACAGGTGCTGCGCTTCGCAGGCCTGTCGAACGATCCGAGCCGGGCGCGATCGTCGTTGTCGTATCAGGACGTCGACGCAGCGGCTCTGTTGGAGAAGTCAGCGATTGAGTGCCAATCGGAGCTTGATGCGGCCGGTATGGAAGTGGAGTGCAACGCGGAATCCGACGAATCAGGCAATCCGTTGCTGGTTCGCGGAGATGCAGGGGCCCTGGGCCATTGCTTGCGCAACCTGTTGAGCAATGCGGCCAAACATGGCGTCCATCGGAGCCAGGTCCCACCATCATGGGATCGTTCCAACACGGAGACTCTTGATGCCCAAGCGTTGCCCGCCGTACAGTTGACCGTTCGCCCCGCAATGGTGAGTCCGGATCAATGGGTCGAGATTCTGGTGAAGGATAACGGTCCAGGCATTGCCCCTGTAGATCTGCCGCATATCTTTGATCCGTTTTACCGCGGCCGCAGGGCCACAGACGATCAGATTCAAGGCACGGGGTTGGGTCTGAGCCTAGCCAAGAAAATCGTCGAAGCACATAACGGCAGTATCCAGGTGAGTAGTCAATCCGGCGAAGGAACCACGTTCAACCTTCGGCTGCCTCGAGCAGCGGCGCAAAGCACCCCGGGTGAAGGAAAGAACGAGAACGATAGTTAGCGAAAGTCCGCACGGGGAGTAACGAAGCAACATGGCACAGCGAATCTTATTGATTGAGGACGAACCGGGTTTGGTAATGACGCTCACCGACCGCTTACGCGGCGAAGGGCACGAGGTGGATGAAGCTTCCGATGGCGTCACAGGACAGGAGCGCGCGCAGACCGGTAACTACGATTTGATCATCCTGGATGTCATGCTGCCACGTAAGAACGGCCTGGACGTGTGCCGCGACCTTCGGCAGGCCAGTGTGCGTACCCCGATCCTGATGCTGACCGCCAAGGGCCAAGTTGTCGACAAAGTCGTGGGACTGCAATTGGGTGCCGACGACTATCTGACTAAGCCCTTCGACATGATGGAACTGGTGGCTCGCGTCAATGCGTTGCTGCGCAGAACCGAAGCGCGACCGCTATCGTCCGCACAGGCAGCCTATGAGTTCGGCGCGGTTCGCGTGGATTTCAAGCGCGGCGAAGCCATGCGCTCGGGTAAGCGAGTGGCCCTTTCCTCCCGCGAATTCCAGTTGGCGAAGTATCTGATTGATCGCCGAGGAGAGATCGTTTCGCGCGATCAACTCTTGCAGGACGTGTGGGGCTACAACGCGCTTCCCGAAACCCGGA
>JBDTUY010000422.1:0-3775 GCA_040007495.1 Acidobacteriota bacterium
TCATCTATCGTGTGATCTTTGGCATAATAGTGATCGCTCTGGCTGTCTTCCGCTCTTAACGGGAAGAATGAAATTACTCGGACCAACCAAACACGCGAGGCTTAATGAAGCCCTGGCCTTCGTGTATCTACTCGCAGCGTTCTTTGTTTTTCTCGCGTTGGTTTCCTACAACCCTTTCGATTCATCACTTAACACGCAGACCGATGTTCCTCGCGCCACCAATCTGACGGGGGCCATGGGAGCCTGGATGGGAGATATCCTGCTTCAGTGCTTTGGCCTTGCTGCGTACGTTGTGCCTGTTCTGATCCTGATGCTGGCCTGGGCGTGGTTGCGGAATGCAGTGATTGACACGCCGCGCATCAAGCTGTTTGGCGCGATGCTGTGCGTCCTTTCTGTGTGCAGTTTTCTAGGCATGGCCTCAGATTGGTATCCGATCTCGGGCGTGATTCCCGCAGGCGGCATGGCGGGAATGGTGATCGCAGGCGCGATGATCGCTTCGATGAACATGGCAGGCGCGGTGATCGCGACGCTAGCGTGTCTCACTCTCTCGATCTATCTTGTGTCGACATTTGAACTTGCGCGGCTACCCGGATGGTTCACCGCGCCGGTGAATATGTGGGATTCGATTCGATCCCGATACGTCGCGTGGCGTGAGGCTCGCATTGAGAACGCACGCGTGAGGGCCGAGGCTAAGGCTGCGAAGCAAGCGGCGCGAGACCAGGAAGCGGAGGCGAAGCGCCTGGAGAAGGAAGCCATTGCTGGCCGGCGACCAGCGCCTCAGGCAGCAGCCGATCCATTTGGAAGCGATTCCCGTCCGCCATGGGAAACTGGCGATCCGTCGATTGTCGACCTGCACGGCGAGGCTCCATGGCACGCGGCTAAGGCGGCTGCGGCAGGGGTGTCTGCAGGACTATCTTCCCTGAACGCTGCGGTCGCTCCGGCTCCGATTCGTCTGGCACCTCTGCCTCCGCCACCTAAGATTGAGGATATTCCGATCACGGAGTTGGCGCTTCCGACTCCACAGCAAACCGTTGGACCGAAGGTCGATGAACCAGTGGGCGCGCAGTCGCCGTCGGCTCGGCAGCCCGAAGCCCGCCATCGGACGGCCTTCCAAATTCCGCCGACCAATCTGCTGCAGGAAGCTGCCGCGCGAACGGCTTGGGATAGTCAGGAGTTGAAGGAAACCGCGGCACAGATCAAGTCCAAGTTCGAAGAGTTCAACGTCCGAGGCTCGGTCACGCAGATTAATCCGGGTCCCGTGGTGACGACCTTCGAGTTCAAGCCGGAAGCAGGCGTTAAGTATTCGCGGATTACAACGCTGACCGAAGATCTCTGCCTTGGCCTGCAAGCCGAATCGATTCTGATTGAACGGATTCCTGGTAAACCCACGGTTGGTATCGAAGTTCCAAATACCAAGCGCGAAGTGATCAGCCTCCGGCAGATTCTGGAGTCTGACGAGTTCACGCAATCGGCTTCGCCTCTGACCGTCGCGCTGGGGAAAGACATCAACGGGCGTATCAAGGTTGCGGCGTTGGATACGATGCCGCACTTGCTGGTTGCGGGTTCGACGGGCTCCGGTAAGAGTGTCATGCTCAACAGCCTGATCATGTCGGTGCTGTACAAGTCCACTCCGCATCAGGTTCGGTTGATCATGGTGGACCCCAAACGCCTGGAATTCGGGCTATATGAGGGCATTCCCCATCTGCTTACGCCGGTCATCACTGATCCAAAGAAGGCGACCAATGCTCTGCGCAACGCAGTGCTGGAGATGGAACGCCGCTTAAAGCTGCTGGCGTCGATCGGCGTCCGCAACATCGATCAGTACAACAAAAAAGTACGAGTGCTGCGAGAGAAGCCGCGGAGTCTGTTTGCCGAAGATTCCGAAGAAGAGGTGTTGGAAGAGATCCCGTACATCCTGATTCTGATTGACGAGCTTGCGGATCTGATGATGCTGGAACGAGCCAACGTCGAAGAGAGTGTAGCGCGTTTGGCGCAGATGGCTCGCGCGGTTGGCATGCACTTGGTGCTGGCAACGCAGAGGCCGTCGGTCGACGTGATTACAGGCTTGATCAAGGCCAACTTCCCGTCGCGTATCAGCTTCCGTGTCGCGACTCGAGTTGACTCCCGCACAGTTTTGGATGTAATGGGTGCTGAGCATTTGCTAGGTAAGGGCGACATGCTATTTCTGCCGCCTGGATCGTCGCGTCTGGTTCGCGTGCATGGTTCCTACGTCAGCGAAGGCGAGACTAACGATGTTGTTGAATATTGGAAGCGGCAAGCCGCGCCGGAATACGATCAGAGCTTCCTGATTGCGCCTCCGAGTGACGACGATCCGGATGAGGCTGAGCCCACAGGTCCGGAAGATCCGATGTATCAGGAAGCCGTGAAGGTGGTGTGCGAGATGGGCAAGGCGTCAACCTCAACGCTGCAGCGTCGCCTACGCTTGGGTTATGGTCGGGCCGCCCGCATGCTGGATATGATGCAGCGCGACGGCATCATTGGTCCGCCGGATGGCAGCCGTCCGCGTGACGTGCTGAAGGCCCCCGATTGGTTGCATGAAGTAGAAGGTCAATTAAGATAAAGAGGATGCTACTTCGCCTGTTCTCTGTTTCCTGTTTGGCTCTGGTCAGTCTCACTCCCACGTTCGCAAAGACCCCTCGGCAAATGGCCGACGTTAAGATCAACCTGCAAAGAGGCGACTTCAAAAAGATCAGTCAGTATCGAGGAAAGGTGGTCTTGCTGGGGATTTTCTCAACAGATTGCGAATCCTGCCAGCAGGCTGCCACGATTCTGAATAAGATCCAAACCGAGTTTGCTGCCAAGGGCGTCCAGGTACTCGGTGCAGCGGTCAACAAGGCGGCACCTAAGGATATTGTTGCCTGGTCCAAACCGGTTAAGCCGATCTACCCGCTGGGGACCATGGATGAGGCTACCACGCGATTGGCTGCGGACCTCGGGGATAAGGGTGAGAAGCCGTATGTTCCCATCCTGATCTTCATTGATCGAAAAGGCGACGTACAGATACAGTTGGCCGGTGATTCCCCAGCCTTTGAACAGTTTGGAACGACGATCCGGGCGGCATTGAATAACCTTCTTTTGCGCAAGTAGGGGCAGGTCGCGATCTATACTTCAGGTGTGACCCATACTGCACCGAGTCTTTTCAGTCCGTTTGTCTGCAAGGGAGTGACGTTCGCGAATCGCATCGCGATGGCTCCGATGACGCGGTCCTTTTCGCCCAACGGCATTCCAGGCCCTGACGTGGCGGACTACTATCGGCGTCGCGCGGAAGGGGGCGTGGGTCTGATTTTCACGGAAGGAACCTATCCGCCGCACGATCGTGCTGGGTTCGATCCCAAGGTGCCTCACCTCTACGGAGCTGAGGCGTTGGCCGGTTGGAAGCGTGTAGTGGAGGGAGTCCACGCGGTTGGTACGAGCCAGCCGACATCGGCCAAGATCTTCTCGCAGATCTGGCACCTCGGACTGCAGGCCGGCGGCGGAAAGCCGTCGCCAGAGGGTCTACAGCCCGTCGGTCCGGAGATGCCGTTAGGCGAAATCCAGAAGGTGATCCGAGCATACGGAGAGGCTGCGGCCAACGCGAAAGCGGCCGGGTTCGATGGCATCGAATTGCACGGTGCGCATGGATATTTGATCGATCAGTTTCTTTGGGAGAAGACGAATCAGCGCACCGATGCCTACGGTGGCAGCCTTATCAGGCGCACGCGCTTTGCAGTCGAGGCGATCGAAGCGGCGCGGGCGGCCGTTGGTCCCGACTATC
>JBDTUY010000423.1:0-3753 GCA_040007495.1 Acidobacteriota bacterium
GCCTTCCAACGAATGGACGGCGCGATGCTTGCCTCCATTCAGATTGCGGAACACAAGGCGCGAGCCGCCGTGACTTTCCGGCGGCCAACCAAGGTCTTCGAGGACGGTATCAATCTTATGCATCTCGATTATCTGCTCGCGTTCGATGGGGTCATTGCTTCGCGAGGCGGCATCCCACTGATCGAGCAGGGCAAGATTATCGGCGCCATCGGTTCTTCGGGAGGTACCGATTCGCAAGATGAGGTGGTCAGCAAGGCCGGCGCTGCTTCAATTTGACCAACTCCCAGCAGGAACCAATGATCCAATAGCCATCTCGCGGCTCTCGCCGGGCCTTCCGTTGGGTCGGCCCCCGGAGCTGCACGGCGAACTTACGAGTACACAGAAAGTTAAAGGAGTGATTCATATGTCAACACCTACCTACAATCCGCTCGTCGCTGGCATGGAGGAGATCCGCAGGTCCTGGGGCTGGTTTCGGTTCCTCGGAATTGCGCTCACCATCCTTGGCATAGCCTGCATTGTCTTTGACGTAACCGCGACCTTCGCTACGGTATTGGTCTTCGGCTGGCTGCTGCTCATCAGCGGCGTTTTCCAGTTGGTTAACGCTTTCCGTATAGGAACCTGGAGCGGATTCTTCCTCTATCTGCTCAGTGCGCTGTTTCGGGGTTTCACCGGTTATTTGCTCGTTCGGTATCCAGTCATGGGGGCTGAGAGCCTCACGCTGATGCTTGCTTCATTCTTGATCGTGGGTGGACTATTCCGCACCATTGGCTTCGGGATCGCAAAGTTTCCGAACTGGGGCTGGGCCGTCTTCTCCGGGGTGCTCTCCGTGGCATTAGGGATCATGGTGCTTTTGCAGATTCCGATTGCGGGCATCTGGTTCATTGGCTTCGCGGTCGGTGTTGACCTGATCTTCGACGGAGTAGCGGTGTCCAGGTTCGCCACGGCGATTCATCGTCTTCCGAAGGGAACCGCTTTCGCGTAAAGCTCAGCAGGGGAAATTATGGCAACCGCTAACGCACCTACGAAACCCGCTACAAAGGAGACTCTCATGGCAACTGTGAACGCAGCAACGCAACCCGTACAGATTCGCGTGACACGACGCTCGCCCGCCTATTGGCGCGTCACAATCGACAACCCGCCCATCAACGTCATGGGCCCCGAAATGGTCCGGCAGTTCCAGGAAGTCATCCACGCTATCGAAACCGACGAACAAGTCAGGGTGGTGGTCTTCGACAGCGCGGTCGACGATTACTTCCTGAATCACTCCGATTTCACTGCCAAGATCGAGGATCTGACTTCAATGCCCGCGGGTCCCACAGGCCTGCCGCCTTGGCCGGACTTTTTGGTACGTCTGACTCGCGTGCCAGTCGTCTCTATTGCCCTTATCCGAGGACGGGCGACCGGCAACGGTAGCGAGATCACGCTCGCTTGCGACATGAGTTTCGCCAGCCGCGAAAAGAGCATAATCTCGCAATGGGAGGTGGGCGTAGGGATGGTGGCCGGCGGCGGCCCCATGGCCCGACTGCCCCAGCTCATCGGCCGGAACCGCGCGCTCGAAGTGCTCTTGAGCTCGGAAGACATCAGTGGAGAACAGGCCGAGGCCTACGGCTACGTGAATCGCGCACTGCCCGACGCCGATCTGGACGCGTTCGTAGAGGCGCTCGCGACCCGGATTGCCGGCTTCGACAAATGGGCCATCGCCAACACCAAGCGCCTGGTCAACACCAGCCTGCCGCCGGACGTAGAACTAGGCTCCGGGTGGGATGCGTGCATTGCTTCGCTTGGGCGACCCGCCGCCCAGAATGGGATCAAAGCGCTGATGGCGCGCGGCTTCCACAAGCCGGGGGATGTCGAAAACCGGCTCGGATACTACCTGGGCCAAATCGAGCGCTAGGCACATCTTGCGGAGCTTGTAACCACAGGCTCCGCAATCGTTGCCGGCGTCCAGCCTTCCCAGGGAGCCGCGACCTTCGGCGCGAAACCAGTTTGCCAACTTCGATCAGATTTCGAATGGAGCATTTTCACATGAAAGCAATTGTTAAGGGCACCGTCTTTGTTGCAGTCTTGGCACTAGCAATCGCCGTTCCTGGCATGCGGATTTCCGCCGGCCCTAATCCGCAAGCCAAGTCCGGAGTAGATCGCCTCTATGTGATTGACTGCGGCGACGGCAGTGGCCCCGACGAATCGCGTTGGACACCCGGAGCCAACGTCGGAAAACCTGTGGGTTTTCCCGGCCACTGCTACCTGATCCACCACACCCAAGGGTGGTTTCTGTGGGACACCGGTATTGATGACGCTGTAGCACAACTGCCGAATCATGAAAGGGTGTATCACGAATGGGGACCCGGCACCGGCCCGATCTGGCGCAAGCCAATAACGCTCGCCGCTCAACTCGAAAAAATCCACGTCAGCCCCTCGGACATCAAGCTGATGGCCGTGTCGCATAGCCACCCGGACCATGCAGGGAACATTGAAATGTTTCCCAATACGCTGATGCTGGTGCAAAGAGTCGAGTATGAATGGGCTGGGAGCCGGCAAGACACGGTAGCCTTTCAGAAGAAGCATCCGGTAAAGCTCATCGACGGCGATTACGACATCTTCGGCGACGGAAGCCTAGTGCTGCTCTCTACTCCCGGACACACTCCGGGCCACCAATCTCTGCTCGTGAGACTCCCTAAGACTGGACCGGTGATTCTTAGCGGTGACGTAGTGCATTTTGAGACCAGCTTCGAACATCGCTATGTCCCTACCAGTAATTGGAACAGGGATGCCTCGCTCCGATCCATGGACAAGATAGCGGCAATCATCGCGAAGGAATACGCGCAGCTGTGGATTAACCACGATCAACCCCAGAGCGATGCGCAAAAGAAGTTGCCGGCGTTTTACGAGTGATGGCCGCCCCTGAGTCGCGTGGTTTGGATGAGTGATATCAACGTGCCAACTATGACCCCATTGGAAAAAGACAAGAACAGAGTCACGAAGGTGAAGAACATGGACCTGAGGCTTGAGGTTGTCGTCATCCCGGTCGCGGATGTGGATCGCGCGAAGGAGTTCTACGGTAGACTTGGCTGGCGTCGCGACGCTGATTTCCGCTTTGATAACGGCTTCCGGGTCGTCCAGTTCACTCCGCCCAGCTCTTGGTGCTCGATTCAATTCGGTACGAAGGTCACTTCGGTCGTTCCCGGCTCGGCGCAAAGCCTGTACCTCGTCGTCCCCGAGATTGTGGCCGCTCGGGACCAACTCGTCGCGCGCGGTGCCGGCGTCAGCGAAGTGTTTCACGCTGGAGCGCCGGGCGCGCCCTTCCAGCCCGAGGGTTCAAGCGCACGCCTCAGCGGACCGTCGCCCGATCGCTCCAGTTACGGCTCCTACGCTACCTTCAGCGACCCCGATGGCAATCGATGGTTGTTGCAGGAGGTTACGAAGCGCCTGGCAGGACGCGTCGAAGTTGCTGGGACGACATTCGCCTCAGTGAACGATCTGGCGAGCGCACTTCGGCGCGCGGAGGCGGCCCACGGCGAGCACGAAAAGCGTATCGGACGGCATGATGCGAACTGGCCCGATTGGTATGCCGCGTATGTGACGGCTGAGCAATCCGGCGAGAAGTTGCCGCAGTAAAAACTATATTCACCGTCTGTGATTCAGCTTGAACAAAGGAGATTGGAACATGAAACTGAGAAATACCCGCGTGGCCGTGTCTGTTGGATTGCTTCTTTCTGTGATAACGGTACTCGCGCTCGCTGCCCAGGACAAGTA
>JBDTUY010000424.1:0-3751 GCA_040007495.1 Acidobacteriota bacterium
TCACCGGACGGCGAGATGCCCGAAATATCGTAGCCGCTTTTACGCAGCCGTCGGAGAGATTGTTCGCGATTAATCCTTCATCTTCAACGATCAGAATTTTCATGGCCGTATCGCAATCGGGCGTTAGGGCTTAAAGGGATAGGGCGGCATGAAATAAAAGAAGAATATTCTCCAGAAACGAGCTCCATCACGAAGTTACGCAAGCGAGCCCCTCTGCAGGCGTGCCCACCGCAATTGCAATCGCTCCCGCTTCGCCACGAACTTCGTTGGCGCTGGGACGATTTCGGTTCCCGCAGCGAACTATGGTCTGGAGTATGCGCAAACTGGCGCCAGCTCTCAGCTTTGGCAGAACGTCGACAAAAACCTACAACGCGCGGCGCGAGCTTCGTTTCAAGCTCTGCTCGCGCCCTTCGTATCGCCGGATGTGCAGGTTTCCGGGGTGACCGCGCGGTGGTTCGCGAGCCCGGTGTCACGCCGTTCCTCTATTAAAGACAAGAACGGGCCAACCTCTGGTCCACTTGGTGAAGTATGACCCGCGTTGGCTGTATCTGGTCTTCTTCATCTCAAAGGTCCTTTTTCGTCGTCTTTCTCGGCAAAGCCTCCCAATTATGATTGGTCGGAATTATCGAGAAGCAGGTCACTTCGACTCTCCGCGCCCGTTTAAGGTGTGCGGTCGTCACGGCGTGCCGTCACGACCGGGAGCCTAGTGTTTTACCGGATTGAGGTTCGACTGCCCGGAGGTTATGCTCGGGTTGAAGTCTGAGTACTAGTAAGTCCGGAGAGAAAAATGATGAAAATGAATCTTGTGCGAAGCTTGTTCTTAGTTGTCCCGTTCTTAAGCGCTGTGCCTGCGCACGCCAGTACGTTGTTCGGCGGCAGCGGGGGATTCACCAACACCCTCACGATCACCACGGCTGGTGGCTCGTTGGTATTCCAGACGAACCAGGGGGCGTTTTCTGGGAGTGTAAACAACCAAGGTTGGTGGAGCGCGGCCGACGGTCACTCTGTCGGAAATGACAATTACTACGTCTCGAACGAAGTAGGCTCAGAATACAACAATTATTTCACCTTCCTTTTGACAGGGTTTGACGGGGGTGCTCTATCTGCAACGTTGAGCATTGATACGTCCGAAAGCAGCGGCTCTGATTTGCCCACAATCTATTCTCTATTCGACGTTTCCACGGCCGCAGCTAGCCTGAACGACAGCGGCCCGGATTCCGCCATTTTCGATGATCTTAGTTCGGGAAAGCTATATGCGGCTTTAATCGTGAGCTCCTATCCCAGTCCGACGATGAGCCTCACCCTGAACGCGGACGCCTTGGGCGATATTAACGCCGCTGGGGGTGGTTACTTCTCTATTGGCGGTACGCTTGCACCCTCGGAGTCCGCGACTCCGGAACCGGGGACCATTTCGCTCTTAGCGGCGGGCCTGCTCGCGGTAGTCATGGCCCGGGCAAGCCGACGCAGAATGGGCATGTGGAAAGTTCCAACGGGAGGTTGTGAGCGAGGCGTCTGAATGCCACCTGGTTCCACAATCTGCTGGACGCCAGAGCGAAGATCCGAGCGTGCCGTGAGAGCGTGACGTGAGGAATACGACGGCGGGCGGGCCCGCAGCAGTTCTGGGCTGCACACCAAACGAGTTCGCGACGGTCCTGGAATCCTCATTATGTTGGGTTGGCTAATACCCCGGATCTGATAGCCCGGCATAACATCCTCCCACGTGAGGTAAGTGACTTGTTCCTGGTTGTGCCAGATGAGATAGTGCCTGGGTTGGGCATGTCGGAAGCCGACGTGGTTCGGACTATCTACCAAATGTCGGCGGTGGATCGAATCTCCAAAAGCTCAATGACCTGAAAGTTCCCTGTGCCTACACGCGCGATGACCGATTGATGACGCGCGGCAAACGAAAACAGCGCACGTCAGGGATGTGGCGCGCCGGTCGGGTCCGCAACATGATCGTTAGCACCACGTACAAAGGCATTCACGAGTACGGCAAACGGTCCAGGAAAAAGGAGCCTAGAATCATCTTGCGCCCAGTTCCCGTTCTAGTTTCAGAACAGATATGGGCCAGGGCGCAGAAAACGCTGCGATCAAACTTCATCTTTGCCAAGCGTAACGTGAGACATAAGTACCTTCTTCGGGGACTAATGAAGTGCCAGCTGTGCGGTCTGACATTCAGCGGCAGCATGGGGATAAAATCGGGCGACAAAGTCGAGTTTTATTACCGCTGCAATGGCTACCAGCAAGGGCGGGGAACGTTGGGCCGAAGCGGCGAACGTTGCACTTCCAAAGCCCTGCGGGGGAATCACTTGGAAACCCAGATCTGGGCGGACGTGGAGCGCTTTCTGCGCGATCCCGGGCCCGTCCTGCAGCAGTTGCATGCCAAGCTGGGCGCGAACGTCTCAGGTGCCGACAAGATCCCTCAAAGGATGAAGCGGCTGGAAGCACTGCTTGCTCAGAAGGCAGACGAGCAGAAACGAGTGGTCGGCCTGTTCCGCCGTGGTCGAATCACGGCTAAGGTTTTGGATGAGCAAATGGAGGAGATTGCCTCCGAGGAACTTACGCTAAAAGCTGAGATCGACGCTTTGCGCGGGTCGGTGACCAGTGCGGCATCCGTTCGCAAGACGCTAGACTCCGCCGAAGGCCTGCTTGCGAAGCTCAGAGAGCGGCTGGATGGTCCTGTCTCGTGGGAACTGAAACGGGAGCTGATCGAGATTCTAGTTGCGGGCATTCAGGTAGACACCATCGAAGTGGACGGCGTGCGCCAGAATCAGATCGCGGTCAACTACCGGTTCAGCGAGCCGGGTGACTCGCGCGAGCTACTGCTGTCTCACGCTTACTCCGCCAACCCGCTGCCCCCGCCTGAAACGGTGGGCGACCACATTCGGACAACCCGTCTCAAGCGAAAACTAGTCCGGCGGGAGGTTGCCGAGCAACTCGGGGTTGACGAATGTTCCATCTACAACTGGGAGTCGAATCGCATCAAACCCGAGCTTCGATATCTTCGGAGCATCATCGATTTTCTGGGCTACAACCCCTTGCCCGTAGGAACGAACTGGCCGACGCGTCTCGTGAACGCCCGCCTGGCCCGTGGACTCAATCAGAAGCAGTCTGCGGAGTTGCTTGGCGTCGATCCAAGTACGCTCGCACGCTGGGAGCGAGGGGAACGCGAACCGACTGGCACCCATGGGGTCCGCGCGCATCAGTTCCTAAAGGACCTCCCCAGGTGACATAAAACTGGCATTCCTGGAATTGCCGACTCCTCCTCGAACCGTGGAATTGGACCGCCCAACCCCTAGCTTTGATAGATCCGGTCAAGCGACCGGTAGTGGACCGCTTCGGCTAGGTGCTTCGAGGAGATGCCTTCTTTCCCGTCCAAATCCGCAATCGTGCGAGCGACCTTGAGCACGCGATCGTGCGCCCGCGCGCTTAAGCCCAGTCGGCGTACGGCCATTTCCAGGACTCTTTCTCCAGCAGCATCCAGCCCCGCCACATCTCGCAAGTGGGAACTGGGAATCTTGTTATTGCAGAATCCGCGCGCCGTTTGAAGCTCTCTCGCCGCTTGCACCCGCGCCAGAATCATCGCGGAGGATTCACCTCCTGCTACGCTCCCGCGCATCTCACTATAGGAGAGGGCGGGCACTTCGATATGCATGTCGATCCGATCCAGCAGCGGCCCGCTCAGCTTGCCCATATAGCGCTGAATCATCGCCCCTGTGCAGCGACATTCTTTCGTTTCGTGCGTTTGATA
>JBDTUY010000425.1:0-3387 GCA_040007495.1 Acidobacteriota bacterium
CAGCATGTTGCTGTGGGACCATATCCCCCGCGACGCCGGGGATTGGCAGGCCAATGGTGCCCGGTCGGTTGCCAATCTGCGTGTAGCGGTCAAAAACTAAATCGGGCGAATTGACGGCGACCACTGGAGAAAGCTCCGTGCAGCCGTAGCCTTCGAGTAGCTCTTTGCCCATCAGTTCCTGAAACTCTTGCCGTAGGGAATCTCGCAGCTTTTCGGCACCGACGACTACGAAGCGCAGCGACGCGAACTGCTGCTTGGTGCATTTGCGCATGTAGGCGGAGCAGAAGGTGGGCGTCGAAAGCAGGAACGTACCCTTGTATTTCTCGATCAGTTCTCCAATGGCTTTGGCGTCGGTCGGAATCGGGTGATAGGCAACGCCGCAGCCTGCCAGCAGAGGCAACCAAATGGTCGCCAAATAACCGAAGGAGTGGAACAGAGGCAGTGTGCCGATGATGCGATCGCGCGCGTCCAGCGAGAAGATTTCGAGTATTGCATCGACGTTTGAGATCAGGTTGAAGTGCGAAAGCATCACGCCCTTCGGTACTCCAGTGCTGCCGCTTGAAAAGATCACGGTGGCCAACGAATCGGGCGAGACGTTTGGAGCGAGAGCGAATTTAGGCGCGATACGAGCTTTCACCAACGCCCAGAGTTTCGCGCTTCCGCCTATGGACCCGAGGATATCTTCGAGATATACGCAGCCGACTGGGGCATCCAGCTTTGCTTTGGCCAAAAAGACTTTGGACGTGATGACGGTTTGAATCTTGCACTGGGCGATGGCCAGGTCCATCGACTCTTTGCCTGCTGTGAAGTTGAGATTGACCGCGACCTTACCAGCCAAGGCCACTCCCATGTTCGTCAGCGCGCCGCCAGCGGTCGCAGGCAGCAGCAGGCCGATCATCTGTTCCTGCCCGCACCGTTTTCGAACTACGTCGGCCAGCAGCAGGGCGGCGGTTAAGGCTCGACCGTAGGTTAGTTCACGCCCAGTGGAATCGGCCAGCGCGAGCTTGCCCCATTGCTTGCGCGCCATTCGGATGAAACGCTTGGGCAACGTGTCGCCGGATGCTTTGCGCAGTGCGAACGCCGTTGCTCCCA
Organism: Acidobacteriota bacterium; assembly: GCA_040007495.1. Classification (GTDB taxonomy): domain Bacteria; phylum Acidobacteriota; class Terriglobia; order Bryobacterales; family Bryobacteraceae; genus Palsa-187. Next base: position 1,093 of record JBDTUY010000425.1, read on the forward strand.
ACTCCGCGATCGCTTGGCGAACTTCGTGCGCGGGCGTCGTGGCTGGTAACGGCTTGCCGACCATCACGGTAATCGGCCATCGCCAGCGCTTCGGCATACCCGTGAAGCTACCGCCCTTGAAGCTGAAAAACCCGCCCCAAACGCGATCCAAATGCATGGGAACGATGGGAACGTCGAGGCCATTCACAACCCGTTCCATACCGCGCTTGAAGGGATGGAGGTGACCGGTCCGCGAGACTGCGCCTTCGGCGAAAATGCAGACGGCGTGTCCCGCCTCCAGTTCTACGCGCGCGGCTTTCATGGCCGAAACCAGATCCCGCGGTCCGCTGGAACCGATGGGAATCGCCTTCAATGCGCGCAGAGGAATGCCGAGAATCGCATGTTCATAAAACGGCCGCCAGATCATGAATCGCACGTTGCGATGTCGGGCAGCCCATCCGGTGAGGAAGCCGTCCATGAAGGAAAGATGGTTGGAGATGATGAGAACCCCGCCGGTTTTCGGAATGTTCTCTGCCCCTTCAACGCGCACGCTGTAGAGCGATAAGACCATGCAGCGGATGCCGAAGCGCACCAGTCTTAAGGGGATGTTGAGAGCGGACATGGAATGGTAAGTGGCCGTTGTAGCATGCCGATTCCGGGACAGATTGGTTTCCGGGACGGACCCCAAAATCAGGAAACGGTTGAGTTCCTAGTCTACACAAGCTTATCCTTTTAGAATACGTCGTGCGGTCGAGCTTTCCAGAGTGAAATATGGCGGGCAGCTAAGCGGCGGAGCGCAGAGGGGAAGAGGTATTCGTTGAGATTATCAGGATGGATGATTCCGGCGGCACAGGTATGCCTTGCCGTATGTTCCTTTGCGCAGGCGCCGACGCAAACGCCACAGACACCCGCTCCACAACAACCGGCGGGTCAGTCTACAACCCCACAGACGGCCGGTCGCGCTCCTGTGCAACCGGTCGCGCCCCGCGAAGCGATTGACGACATGCTTTCGATCAGTCTGTATTATTGGAAACCAAAGCTCGCGACTCCCGGATATTACGGCGGCCGGCTTTCGACGGATCCAACTGAGCAGCGGTTGGATTTTCCCGATTCGCCGAACCACGCAACAGGCTTTGTCGCGACGCTTCCAACGGGTGGCGCAAATCATTTGGAGCTCGGTATGTTTAGCGTTGGCGACTCTGGCACTTTTCGGCCGACGACACCGCTGTTGATCAGCGGAGGGACTTTCCCGGTCGGCGAGTTACTCGCCATGCAATATAGCATCAAGAACTATCGCATTACTTGGAACTACCTGACCTTTCCCGTACCTGCCTTTGGCGCGAAGCTCCGGATCAAGACGCTGTGGGAGTTCCAATACAATTCGATCCGGCCCACGATCTTTTTCCCCGAATCGACGATCGGAGCGGGTCCCTTGGCCAACCGCTACTCGGTTAAGTGGCCGGGCGCGGGCCTGGGCTTCGAATACGTGCTCAGCAAGCGTTTTCGCGCAGAGGGACGCTTCACTGGCATGGGGTTCCCGCATCGGTCCTCATACTGGGACACGGACGTATCGGCAGTCGCGCGCTTCGGCAGCGTGGAGGTCTACGGTGGGCTCAAGATGTACCACTTCAGTACCAGTCCACAAAAGGACGTCTACTTCAAAAGCACGTTTGGCGGACCGTTGGTGGGAATTCGATACGTGATCCACTAGCCGCGCCGTACGCCAAAATTTAATTCTCTTGCACGCCCAGCCGATTTAGATTACGATGTAGTTTAAATGGCAACTGGACCGTCGTTGGGAGATTTCGAGCAGATTGTGCTGTTGGCTATTCTGCGTTTGGATGCCAACGCCTATGGCGTGACGATTCGCGCGGAGATCACGGCTTGCACCAGTCGCGAACCTACGCCGGGCGCGCTATTCACCACGCTCGACCGCCTGGAAGAGAAGGGGCTGGTGACCTCGCGTCTGGGCGATCCAACCCCGCAGCGTGGCGGACGCGCAAAGCGTTACGTCACGGTTACCGCCAAAGGCATTGAAGCCGTGACTGCCGCGCAGCAGGCGTATCAGAGGCTGCTAAAAGGTCTGAATTTGCGAGGTCTGGCCCATGCCTAACCTCAACATTGCGGACCCCTCACATTCCCTCAACTGGGGGGCGGGTCCCCAGTCCCGCGCGGAGGCCCTTGCCTCCGCTTCCATTTCATTTGAAATAGGCCAGCCAAGGGGCTGGCTGCGGGACAAGGGTCCCGCCCCCCAGCTAGATGTTTGCAGTGGCTGGTGTAATTCAGGAACATTCGCCTTATGCAAAAACTAGCCGC
>JBDTUY010000426.1:0-3295 GCA_040007495.1 Acidobacteriota bacterium
CCCGCAAGCGTCGCGCCAACAGTAACGCCATCAACGCCAACACAACTGTTCCATAGATGAGACCGTCCACCGAGAATTGCTGCCCCAATCCAGCGGCAAGCAATGACCCGGCGATCGCTCCCACGCTGAGCAACACCGAGTAGATTCCCATTGCCGAGCCCCGTCCTGCCTGCGCGCCAACCGCCCCGGCAAGCAAGGAGAGGGCTGCGGGCGTGAACCCACTCTCGATCATGATGAGTATCGCGGTCAATCCGCCGATGATCCACCGGAGGGAATCATCCCCGTCACCAAAATGATTGAAGGCATAAAACCCAAAGCACACAAACGGCATTGCAGCCAAACCCACGATTAGCGAACGTGCTGCTCCCAAGCGGGGAATTAGGAAGCTCCACGCTGTGACTCCGATGGCAAAAATCACAGCATACCCAAGCATCACCCAACCGATTCGTTCCGGCGCATCGGTAAAGATGCCGGAAAGGAATTGGCCTTGGTGCGTCCTTTGCGTCAACAGGAATGTGAGCGTTGGTCCCAGCCACAAACCCGCGATGGTGTTCATGCACAGCCACACTGGAGCCAGCCTTCGCAGGTAGGGATCAGCGAACGCATGACGTAGGCCTTCCATCGCTGCACGGCCCCCATACGCGCGGCTGTCTGCCGCACCCACCCAGAACAGAACCGCACAGACGATGTATATCCCGGCCACGGCGGCGAAGGCATTCGTGTGTAATGATCGCCAGAGTTGGCTTCCCAGCACCCCACCCAGCGCGAGTCCCGCGAGGAACGCGAGTTCGTAGAAGCTCATCACCTTCGCACGGCGGGCGGGCAAACCGTCCGTTACGTCGGTCAAGTGAGCGAGCAATGCCGGACCGCCAGCCGCGGCTCCCGCGCCTTCCAGTCCGCGACTAAGCCCGAAGATCGCGGGACGTCCCGTCATGCCGAACAACTGCGTCGCCATTGCGCCCAGCAGCGCACCTAGCGTCATCAGCCAGCGTGGCGCAATCGCATCTGAGAGAATGCCCATCGGCAATGCTGTAATTAATTCGGCCCCGAACGAAACCGCGCCAACCAGACCGACGAGCGATGCGTCGATGTTGGCACCGTGCGATGCAGCGTCGGATAAGTAAAGCCCCACGAGAATTCCGCTTGCTCCTCCGGCAACACGAAGCAGTGCGTTGCCGATGAGTAACGCCACAAGCCTTGCGACTCCGGGCCGAGATGCGGGCAGGGTTTCAAAAGTGGCGTTTTGCATCAGTCGGTGTCCGGAGTCGCGGGACTTTGTCCCAAGAGAGTGAATCCCGACCGGCGTCCTTACTTGGCCTGATTTGGGCGCTGAGTCACAAGTGCCCGAGGCGTAATCGTCCACGTGAGCGGGACTGAAACCGGGTTGAAGCACTGCCGGTCGTCGCAGGCTTGATATTCCAGCGAGCCTTTGATCGTGACCGTCTCGCGGCCTCGCAGCGCGGCTTGGGCCTGAGGCGTACCGTTCAGGACGATTTCCTGAAGTAGCCGGAATGGCTTCTGGAATACGGGCACGCGTTCCTTTAGTGGCTTGAAGTAATAGACTTCAGACGCCGGATATTTAGCGGGCAAAACCCGAATCTCGGGGCTCTCTTCGATCTTGAGTGCGATGACCCGGTAACCTTTGGCTCCAGGCGCGTACACATGGTTCTTGCTATGGGGAGTGATGTCCGCGCTAACCAAAAAGCGATTGCCTGGCGCAACATGAGTCGCGCTCGGATAGCTGGTGAGGTCCAAGTGAGCAGTCGAGATCTTGGTGGCGGGTACGGTGCCATCCGCGCTTCCACCCAGCTTGAGAAGCAAACTGGAGACTGTATTCCGCTCAATATAAAAATCTTCGAAGAACCGTTGCCTCACCCGGCCTTCCGTATCGAGAATGATGTTTCCAGGGAAGGCGATTCCTATCATGGCAGCCGAAGGCCGCACGACTGAGACGTACTTCTGAATTTCGGCTTGGACGGCTGGGTCGTCCTTCAGATTCGGATCTTGTGCCCATTCCGGCACAGGGTTCAGCAAACCGAACTTCTTGATCGTCACGGACCCAACGTCCGCAAGCATTGTGTACGTGATGCCGTGCTGCTTGGTGAAGCCGGCCAGGATCTCGACGGGATCGTAACTGATCGTGGCCACGCCTAAGCCCTGTTTGCGAAGCTGTTCGATTCCGGTTTGCAGATCGACAAGCTGCGTTTTGCAGTACGGGCACCAGTCGGCCGACCGGACGAACACTAGCATCGCTCCTTTGGGACCCATAATCGACTTGAGCGTCTGAACGTTGCCGTATTGATCCTTGAGGCTGAAGTCGGGCACGCGCTCGCCGACCTGCGGCCCCAGCTTAGAAACGTCGATCTTTTCTCTGGGGGGCTGCGATTGGGCGAAAATCGGAAGCTGAAGCAGCACTCCAAGCAGAAATGTGGCGTTAGATGTCCTGATCGCGATGCGTCCCATTGATCTCCTCACTCCATTGTCAGGTTAAACCAGCACTGCCGGCGTGACACAAGCGTTACTTTTATATCCTTCGCCGCGAAGTAATTTAGAGTTACGGTGTTGGGTGAGAATCTGGGGACCGAGGCCCGCAAACCGATCATGAGTAGAATCATCGTCTTCGATGTAAATGAGACCCTGCTGGACGTTCGTCACCTCGAACCGTTGTTTGAAACGGCTTTTGGCGACAAGGCCGCGCTGAGAGAGTGGTTCTCGCTCTTGCTACTTCACTCGGAAGTCGCGACCCTGGCAGGACCCTATTATGACTTCGCCACCCTTGCGCGAGCGGCGCTTCAGATGACGGCATCCTCCCGTAAGACGGCTGTTGCGGAATCCGTAGTGGACCACATTCTCCAGGCGATGACCGCGCTCCCGCCTCACCCTGAAGTTTCCGAGGCCCTTCGAACCTTACAAGCCGCCGGGCTTCGACTTGTGACCCTTACGAATTCAAGTCCGCGCATGATCGATCAGCAGATCCGGAATGCCGGGTTGGTGTCCTACTTCGAGCGTAACTTCTCGGTCGACACTGTGCGGCGCTTCAAGCCAGCTCCAGAGCCGTATCGGATGGTGGCCGCGGAACTTGGGGTCGAGACCGGCAATCTGCGGATGGTCGCCGCGCATGCATGGGATATCGTTGGCGCGATGCAGGCTGGTTGCGCGGGTGCGTTTGTCGCCCGGCCAGGGAAAGTCCGTTTCCCTTTGGGGCCTCAGCCAGACGTGGACGGATCAGATCTATCTGCCGTCGCGCGCCAGATTTTGGAACTGGAGCGCTGAACGCGAAACGATGATCCGCCTA
>JBDTUY010000427.1:0-3294 GCA_040007495.1 Acidobacteriota bacterium
CATCTCTTCGACCGAGGCACAAGTTACCAGGATCGTTGCGGGTCCGAAGACTTCATGTCGTAGTTCCGGATGCTGCAGGAAAGTCGCCGCGTCGGTTTCAAACAGGACCGGTGTTGCAAGCCCTTCCAATGCGGTTGCCTTGGTCGCCTTGAGTTTGGAAAATACTTCGACGCGTTGCACGGCATCAACATAGGACTTGGCAATCGCCGTTGTCAGCATCGTTCCCGGTTTGGCTGATTGGAAGCGTCCGCGAAGTTCTGTTGCAAACGAAGTCAGGCTTGGACTGTCGACTGCAAGTGCCAGACCCGGGCAGGTGCAGAACTGACCCACGCCCATGTTGACGGATTGCGCGAGGCCTTCTGCCATCGCTGATCCACGTTCGGCCAGAGCGCCTTCCAGCAGGAACACTGGATTCACGCTCCCCATCTCCGCAAAGAACGGGATCGGTTCCGGACGTTGTGCTGCCGCATCGAACAGAGCGCGACCAGCACGCAAGGAACCAGTAAAAGCGCCAGAGGCGATCTTCGGATGGCTCACCAGCGCAATACTGACTGCGGGACTCGTGCCTTGCAACATCGAAAATGATCCGGGCGGAAGGTCCAGTTTGGCGACCACTTGCCCGATGACTCGCGCTACCAGTTCGGAGGTGCAAGGGTGGCCTGGATGCGCCTTCACGATCACCGGACATCCTGCGGCCAAAGCAGCAGCGGTGTCTCCGCCTGCTACTGAGAACGCGAGCGGGAAATTGCTGGCCGCCCAAATCGCAACCGGACCAACCGGGATCATCGTGCGGCGAAGATCCGATCTTTTCAGAGGCTTACGGTCGGGCAAAGCAGGGTCGACGCGAACGTCCTTCCATTTCCCTTGTCGAACCAGATCGGCGAACAGCTTCAACTGGTTTACCGTTCTTCCACGCTCACCCGTGATTCGATCCACATGCAGGGCGGTTTCTGCGGCGGCACACTGAATCAGACCGTCGCCGAGATTCACGATGCCTTCGGCAATCGCTTCTAGAAACGTCGCGATCTTATCCGGCGGCAGGGTAGAATATGCGTCGAAGGCTTGGTCAGCACTGGTCGCGGCTAGATCGACCTCGGCTTCCGTGGCCTCAACGAATACAGGTCCGATCGCTTCTCCTGTATTAGCCGAGTACGCGCGGAAAGAGGCTTGCCCCAAGGCTGAAGACTTTCCTGCGATCTGATTCTTACCGTCTAAGCCTAACTGTAGGAAATCCATTATGCGAGTTGCTCCACTGTGTTACCAAGTACGCCAATTCCTTCAATCGCGACCTCGACCCGATCTCCCGGCAGCAAGGTGAACGTATCCGGAGGTACGACGCCGGTTCCGGTCATCAGCATGGCACCTTGAGGAAAGCTGTTCTCTCGGTACAGATACCCGCTCAATTCCACAGGCGTTCGCTTCATCTCGGCAAGCGTGGTGGATTCGTTGAACATGACTTTTTCGCCGCGCTGAATCTTCACAGAGATCTTGGTGGTGGATGGCAGAGGCTCCGGCGTAACCAGAATCGCGGGACCCAGCGCGCACGATCCGTCATAGACCTTAGCCTGCGGCAGGTACAGAGGATTTTCGCCCTCAATATCGCGCGAGCTCATATCATTGCCTGCCGTATACCCAAGGATTTTGCCCTTGGGTGAAATCAATAACGTTAGTTCAGGCTCCGGGACATTCCACTTCGAGTCGCGACGGATGCGCACCGGCGACTCCGGACCGACGACCCGATGAGCGACCGCTTTCATAAACAACTCAGGCCGCTCCGCGCTATAGACGCGATCGTAAAAATCGCCGCCGCCTGCCGCATGGGACTCAGCCATCCGCGCCGAACGACTGCGATAGTAAGTGACGCCCGCCGCCCACACTTCTTGCGATTCGATGGGCGCTCGTAGATTCGCCGGAGCAGCCTCAAGCGGCATTGCGAATCCTGTCATCGCGTTCAAATATTCAAATAGATCTTCACGCGTAGTCAGTCCTTCTTGCGCGCTCTGTGGCACGCTGAAAAATTTGCCGGATGCGTTTTGCATCACCCAGCCCGAGGTGGTTCGATAAAGCAGCAAGGGAAATGGTCCTTTTCAGCCTGATGGAAAGTGTGAAGTGAGCGAAGTGTGAAGCGCGCTCGTCTGGATTAATTATACGAGACCCGTCGTCTGGGTCTTGAGATGCACCTGAAACGTGGATCCGTGTCCGGGGACACTGTCCACTTCAATCGACGCAGCATGCGCCTGTGCAATCAACTTCGCGATGGGTAGACCGAGGCCGGTACCGGAGCTTCCACGCGCGGTATCTGCACGATAGAAGCGTTCAAAGATTTGGGATAAAACCGCAGGTTCCATGCCTGGGCCAGAATCGCTCACCGCGAGCACCACGCCCCCGCTATCCTCAGACACGGATACAGTGACTTGGCCATCAGGAGGCGTGAACTTAAGGGCATTGTCAATCAGGATCAAAAGGAGGCGTCGAATCCCGGCAAGATTCACAGGAGCGGAAATCGACGTCGCGGGCACGTGGGTCTGTAGTTGAATCCGCCTCTCCACTGCCAAAGGAGTAGCCTCCTGCACCGTTTGCCGGACCAATCGCGCTAGATCCTCGGTTTCCAGCGGCATGGAGAGACCAATGGCGTCCGCGCGAGCTAGCGTCAGCAAAGAGTCGGTTAACTCGGTCATGCGTTCCGCGTGCGTTTGGATTTCGCTCAGCGTCTTGCGATATTCTTGCGGATCACGGTCCCGCCTCAACGATAGTTCAGCCGAGCCGCGAATGAGCGCAATCGGAGTTCGCAGTTCATGCGACGCATCAGCCGTAAAGCGGCGGATACGCTCCAGCGCCGATTCCAGCCGATCCAGAACGTCGTTCCACGCTTGCGACATACGTTCAAGTTCATCGCCAGTGCGAGGAACAGGAAGCCGGGCAGAAAGGTTCTGTTCACTGATCGACCGTGCAACTTGGGTGATCTCGTCAACAGGTGACAACGCTTTGCGGCTTAGCCAATACCCACCTAAACCAGCGATCAGCAACACGACCGGAATGGTCGCGATCGTCAGGTTCCGAAGTTCCCGCATCGTTTCGTCAACATTTTCCAGCGAAGTACCAACGATTGTGGCGTAGAGTTCACCGCGATCGGCAAACGTGCTGTGCAGTATTCGGACCGCGCGGCCGTGAACGGTAACCGTATGAGGCGCTGGCACCACATCTTCCGACTCGGCATAGAGGGGCGTATGAGTTAGCGGCAATAGTACAGCCCCCGTATGATCCCGCATTTCGATTAAGCCGCCATCGGGAACT
>JBDTUY010000428.1:0-3196 GCA_040007495.1 Acidobacteriota bacterium
CGCCAGCCAGTGCAAAGCGCTGGTCCGATGCAGCCGCTTGGCCTGACAAGAAGGTACCCGGCAAAGACGCCGCCGTCACCATTGGAAAGGACATGAATGTTGTCCTCGATGTTAGCCCGATGCCACTGCGCAGTTTGACGATCGAAGGCAAACTGAGCTTTGCGGACAATAAAGATCTGGACCTGTCCACCGAGTGGATCATGATCCACGGGGAGTTGGAGATTGGCACGGAAGCCAAACCCTACACGCACAAGGCCACAATTACCCTCACCGATAACGTCAAAGACGAAGATTTTGGCGGAATGGGGGGAAATGACAAAAGTGACCGCGGGATCATGCTGATGGGAGGAACGCTGAACCTGCACGGTACGGAGAAGAACTCCTGGACGAAGCTGGCAAAGACGGCCGCCGCGGGCAGCAACAGCATCGAGGTTTTGAGTGCGGGTGATTGGAAGAAAGGCCAGACGATTGTTCTCGCGTCCACGGATTTCGATCCCCACCAGGCAGAGGAGCGAACCATTGCTGCGATCAGCGGCAATACGATCACGCTCGACAAGAAACTGGACAACATGCACTTCGGCAAGATCACCTTCGACGTGGATGAACGCGGCGAAGTCGGCATGCTGTCGCGCAATATCCTGATCCAGGCTTCGCCTGACGCAGACCAGACGCTCTTTGGCGGCCACATCATGGCGATGAGCGGGAGCAAGATGTACGTCTCCGGCGTCGAGCTCAATCGCATGGGGCAGAACATGCATCTGGCGCGGTATCCGATCCATTGGCATCTGCTCGGCGATGCGCAGGGCCAGTACATTAAGAACTCGGCGATTCACGACACCTACAGCCGCTGCGTGACCGTACATGGCACCAATGACCTGGACATTGAGAACAATGTGACCTACAACAACATCGGTCACTGCTTCTTCCTCGAGGACGGCGTGGAGCACGACAACCAGTTCGTTCACAATCTGGCGATTCTGACCAAGTGCCATCCGGACAAGCCGTGCGACCCGACAAACCTCGCGCCTTTCGGATCGACGTCGGACAGCCAGAACTTTAAGAGGACCGGCCAAGACGCCAAGGATGTCCTGCTCCCTTCGGACAACACGGTGTCGGCTTTCTGGATCACTAATCCGGACAATATTTATCGGGACAACGTGGCTGCGGGGTCCGAAGCGACAGGTTTCTGGTTCGCCTTGCCGCAGAACGGTACGGGTAAGTTCGCAGGCACGGAGATCGGTGCGAAGACCTTTCCGCGTCGAACCAAGGTGAAGGAGTTCAAGGGCAACACCTCCCATTCGAACTTCGACGGATTCATGGGGGATCGCGCTCCCACCGCCGATGGCCATTTCAATGTCGGCGGTTATCAGGCCAACGCTAATCCCGCTGACGCGAACAGCCCTCTAGTGGAGTCGGTCTTCGAGGATTTCACCATCTATAAGAACCGCAATAGCGGCATCTGGGCCCGCGGTGAGATGCATCTGTATAGGAATATGAGGATGGCCGACAACGCGATTGGCTTCACACATGCGTCCGGCAACAGCGGTCGCTCCGCCTATACGTCACGGATGGTGGACTCGCTGTTCGTGGGCGAAAGCGACAACATTGGCAACCCCACGACGCCAGCGGAAGTGGCTTACGGACGCAGCTTGCCGGAGCCCTCAGTCCCGGATTTCCCGATCCGCGCCTACGAGTTCTACGACTACCATCATGAACTGGTCAATGACACCTTCGTGAATTACCAGGACAACGCCACCCGCAAGACGGGAGCGATTTCGTACCTACTGTTTACCAGCTTCGGTATGAGCTCCAACAACACCGTAGAGCGCGCGAAATTCATCAACGCGAAGCCGGCGTATTTCCCGCCGATGGAGTATAAGTGGAGCAACGATGATTACGGCAGTGGGAGCTATAGGACCGCGGTGTTCCATGATTTGGACGGCACGGTCGGCGGCACCCCCAATTCCTTCATCGTCATCAACGGAGGAATCGCACTCGACGATGGCTGTGAGGTCAAGCCCACCTGGAATGCTGCAGTGTGTAAGGGTGATGTCGGGCGCATGACGATCGGCGCGGGCGGTGGCGGCGGTCGTGGCGGAGCGCCCGGTGCTGCGGCACCTGGTGGTCGCGGAGCAGCTCCGGCTGCAGGCGCACCTGGCGGTCGTGGCGCAGCTCCTACGGCAGCGGCAGCCGGCGGTCGTGGTGGCCCTGGAGGTCGTGGCGGAGCACCCGGTGCTCCCGCAGGGGGCGGAGGTCGCGGCGGCGGCGGCCCTGTTGTTGGTGCACGGACTGGTCGCATCGGAGAGCCTGCCGCTCCCGTAGCCGTTCTCAACCTCGGCGGCAAGGATTTCCCCGTCAACGGGGTAACCAACGTACGAGCGGGCAGCGAGTTCAAGGTGACGACGGAAAGGCCAGCGCTGTCCCTCAGCGTCTCGGAACTGGACAAAGGCTCGTGGGTAATCTTCGAACTGCCGGGATTCACCACCGCGGCGTCGGGCACGGCGCAGGACAGCCTGGATGCACTTCGCAAGGCCAGTGCGACCTCGTACTACAAAGGCAACGGTTCGCTTTGGGTCAAGCTTGTCTCCAGCGGGGATGTCCTTGGCACTCAGGCCGCCGGTGCGAGTGGCGGAGCCAGCCTCCAGGCCAGCCGGTAAGCAGCAATCCTACTGCACGATCAAAAGCCCCTGGCGCAGGCCGGGGGCTTTTTGTTTTGTACTTCAAGGCGAGTTGGACTCTTACGCGGCAAACGTTCTCGCGTCCAGTGTAGGGAGCCAATCCAATTTTCTACTCTAACGGCCCGACCGACAGGAAGAAAGTGGGGGATGCTATTCGGGCATATGGGCCTTCGGTTACCTTTTGTTCGGCGGGGAGGCGACCAGACGCTTTTCTGCTGGTCAAGCAGGGCCATCCCCTCTGGTGGCACGCTTCGGCGAAGTGCCAGCAAGGATGGCCGTGATAAAGTGGGGTAGTGGACAAGTTGACCCAGCATAGCGTTTACGAAATTCGGGCGCAGTGGGACAGCGAGGCGGGCGTCTGGGTGGCCGAGAGCGAGGATGTCCCCGGCCTTGTTGCCGAGGCCGATTCCCCGAATGTCCTGATTCAGAAACTGAGAACGCTGATCCCCGAGTTGTTGGAGGTGAACGGTGTTCTCAGCGAGCGGCCCTCAAGTTTTCATGTGCTGTACCAACACGAG
>JBDTUY010000429.1:0-3181 GCA_040007495.1 Acidobacteriota bacterium
CGTTACTTCCGCTACGTGTCTACTGCTGTCGCGGCCACGCCGCCGGGACGAGAACCGCCACCCAAACCCGTAGCCGTGCCACAGGAATTTGACGATTCAGCATGGTAATCGATCGGTAGCAGCAGGAAATTCGGAACCCACAGTAGCAACATCACGAGGCATCTCCAATGACCTGGAAGTTAGCCGGCGCGTCGGCGCGCGGCAGTTCACATCAACGCAGCGGACGTCCGAACCAGGACGCATTTGAACACGGCGTAGGCGCGAAGGATTCAGCGCTGCGAGCGGTGCTGGCCGTTTCCGACGGCCATGGCAGCGCGACGCATTTCCGCAGCGATGTCGGTTCGCGTTTGGCGGCGCACATTGCGATTTCGGTGCTGCAAGAAGCCTTAGGGCGGCATCTGGAAGAGGAACACGGTTCGGCCGTATCGGAATCCGGTGTACAAGCGATTCTGCAGACCATCGTAGAGGGCTGGCGGACGGCCGTAGCATCCGACCTGGAGAATAATCCCTTCACAGTAGAGGAATGGTCCGCACTGGAAACATCGGCAGGCGACACCGGGCGTGCGTCGGTGGAGCAGGACCCGTTTGTCGCTTACGGCGCAACGCTGCTGGCAGCGGCTGCGGCTGATTCTTTTGTATTATTCCTACAACTGGGGGACGGCGACATATTGGCTGTGGGTCCCGATGGGACGACGCAGCGTCCGATTCAAGTGGACGATCGTTTGATGGGCAATCAGACAACGTCGCTGTGCCAGCCCAACGCGGCAGCAGAGTTCCGCTGGGCGATTGCGGACGATCCAGCGAAGTTAGCTGCTGTGCTTGCCTCGACCGATGGCTATGCCAACTCGTTCCGGTCCGAGAAGGACTTCTTACAAATCGGCGGAGACTACCTGAGGATTACTCGCGAGGACGGGCTGCATTCGCTCGCCGAGGATCTGCCTTCGATCCTGTCCGAGGCTTCAGAAAAGGGCAGTGGTGATGACATCACGCTAGCGCTGATGATCAACAGCTCGATACACGCGGTGGCGGATCAGACTCGCGATCTTTCGCCACTCGTCGCACCGGCCAAGGCCACGGCTGTGACGGCCGTCACACCGCTGGCAATAAAACCACCTGATCCAGCGCCTGCCCTGCAAGCTCCTGTCGTGGCGAATGTTGGACGACCGGAAATCATGCAGGAACCCAAAGCACCGCCGTTCCGAGCGATTGCCATCACGTTCGGCCTAGTGGTCGTGCTGCTTTCGGTGGGATGGTATGGCAAAGTTCATGGAATCGTTGGGATTCGCCATCCAGCTGCAACACCAGTCGCCACGGTGCCTACGGCTTCCAAGCCCGCCGGTCCAGTGGAGGCAGGAACAGCAACGAATCCGGATGTGGAGAAACCCGTGATCGCCAATCCCGCACCGGAAGGTCAGGTTTGGACGATCGCCTTCCCGGGGGTATCCGGCAAGGCCAAAGCGGGGAATCGAATTCCCTTGAAGTTGGGTGCCGAGATATCGTTACGCGAGTTGACTGGAGCGAGCGGCACCAAGGCGTCAGAGTCGCGCCAAAATGGGCCCTATGCGAAGGTAGTGCAGGATGACCACGGCAATCTGTGTCTCGCCAATCTATCTGACGACCCTTGGGCCGTGTTGTTGCCCGGCAAAAAGACCGTTGAGCCTCCGGTCGACCGCGGAACAAATGTCGTTCTAGTGGATCACGCGAAGATCACCTTCCGAGGCGGGATTGCCGCGAGCATCACGCTGGCAGAAGCTGGGACCGCGAATTAAATGGAAACTCTACTCAAGCAGGGGCAGATGGTGGTGGCTCGCAACATGCAGTCTGCGTGCATCGTACGCGGCGTGCTGGGTGAGGGCGCGCAAGCCGAGGTGTATCGCGCCACCATTGGGGACCACGAGTTTGCGCTGAAATGGTACCGGCCAGAATACGTCCAAGTCGATCCGCGCTTATGGGATCGCTTGAAGGAAGCGATCAACATCGGGTCTCCCAGCGAGCAGTTCTTGTGGCCGTTTGATTTGGCATCCCTGCCCGGTTCGACCGGATATTCGGGCTATTTGATGCCTATCAAGCCGCCGACCTTTATCAGCCTGATCGAACTGATGCGCGGCAAGTCGGATCCTGCGTTCCGTTCGCTGGCCACCGTTGGATTTCTGCTGGCCGATAGTTTCTTCAAGCTGCATTCCAACGGGCTTTGCTACCGCGACATCAACTTCGGTAATTTCTTTTTCGAGCCGAATACAGGAGATATACGCATCGGCGATACCGACAACGTGGATATTACTGGACGTCCGGGCAGCATTAAGGGTACTCCCGGCTTCATGGCGCCGGAGGTCGGACGCAATGAAGCGCACCCCAGCACTACCACCGACCGCTTCAGCCTTGCGACTCTGCTGTTCAACATCTTTATGATTGGCCATCCGCTGAAAGGCAAGCGCGAGATGGAACTGAAGTACGACGCTACCGATCCCGATGGGTCTCGACGCCTCTGCGCGGACGATCCGATCTTTGTATTCGATCCGCTGAACGAGAGAAATCGCCCCCTGCCTGGGATTCACGATGCGATGCTAAGCTTCTGGCCGATCTATCCGCAATCCCTACGCGATCTATTTCTGCGGAGCTTCACAGTCGGATTGTGGGACCCGGATGCTCGCGTCATGGAAAACGAGTGGCGCAAGGAAACCTGCCGGCTACGCGATTCCATCTTTCTGTGTCCAGGCTGCAAGGCTGAAAACTTTATGGACCTGGATCGTATTCGCCGCAAGGTGGGCATGGAGCCTTGCTGGTCCTGCAAACGAGCGCTGGAGGTGCCCGCCAGAATGCGGGTTGGTGTTCCGAACGACGCCTGCGTCGTGGTGCTGAATCCGGGCATTCAACTGTTCGCGCATCACCTGAATGGTGCCAGATATAGCTTCGGCCAACCATTGGCGGAAGTGGTGCTAATCAATCCCTCAGGAGAAGGTCTAGCGCTTAAAAATCTGTCGGCCGCGACGTGGTCCTATCAGGCGGAGGGCGGTGCGAACTATGCGGTCGCACCTGGAGGCTTCGCGCAGTTGACCAACAATAGTAAGCTTCGCTTCGGCGCTACAGATGGCGACGTACGGTTATGACGGCGGCTGATCGGCCGCGCTCTCGGCTTTGCGTTCTGCATCGACTGGCCGAACGCTGACTTCCACCCCGACGG
>JBDTUY010000430.1:0-3137 GCA_040007495.1 Acidobacteriota bacterium
CGCGGATTTCGCCGACCATGATCTTGTCGGGATCGTGGCGCAGGATCGAACGCAGACCGCGCGCAAACGTCAGGCCCTTTTTCTCATTAACCGGAATCTGAGTGATGCCGCGCAGCTGATATTCGACCGGATCTTCGATGGTGACGATCTTGTCTTCGTCGGTCTTGATCTCGCTGAGCGCGGCGTAGAGAGTGGTCGTCTTACCCGAACCGGTGGGCCCGGTGACCAGCACCATGCCGTACGGTTCCTTAATATAACGGCGGAATTTCACCAGATCCGGGCCGCCGAAGCCGACGACATCGAGCGACAGGTTGGAAAACTTCTCGCTCATCGATTCTTTATCCAACACGCGGAGCACGGCGTCTTCGCCATACACGGTCGGCATGATGGAGACGCGGAAATCGATCAGACGGGTCTTGTAGCGAACGCGGAAACGGCCATCCTGCGGGATGCGGCGCTCGGCGATGTCGAGCTCGCTCATGACTTTGATGCGGGAAATGATGGTCGAATGCCAGTCCTTGGCGATTGGCGGCATGGCATAGTGCAGCACGCCGTCGATCCGGTACTTGATCGCAACTTCCTGGTCGCGGGTTTCGATGTGAATATCGCTGGCCCGGCGTTCGAGCGCGTTGAAGATGGTGGTGTCGACCAGTTTGATGACCGGCGCGATATCGGAATCACCCGCCGCCAAACGATCGATCGAGAGGGTCTCATCCGGGTTTTCTTCATCGCCCACGACGTCGAGCGTGAAGCCTTCGGTGACCTCTTCCAGGACGCGTTGCGACTGCTCGGTCTTTTTCAGAAGGTCGGAGATCTGCGACAGCGTCGCGACCTTGATTCGCAGCTTGCGGTGCAGGAGTCCGCTCAATTCGTCAATCAGGCTGAGGTTGCGCGGGTCGGCGAGGGCGATTTCCAGGGTTCCAGTGGGCGTCGTCTCAATCGGGACGAAGTTATAGCGAAACATCAGATCGACCGGGATGGAGTGGAACAGGTCGTGGTCGATTTTGGCGTCGCGAAGGTCGATGAATTCGTGATAGTAGCGAGCCGCCAGGGCGCGCGCCTGGTCGGCCAGTTGACCGGGGTCTTTGGTGGTGATCTCGCGAGGTGCGATGCGTTCGCTGGTAGCCATGATGCGTCGAGTCTGCCGGTAACTTTCTGAAAAGGAACTGGTTGCCTGCAAATCCTCTAAAAGAGGCGCCTCCGGCGGCAGAACTGCGGAGTCCTCTAAAACAATGACGTTGAAAGCGTTGTCAACGTGCAGACAGAGACTGCCGACAAAGAGGGGCTAAGCTAGCTTGCCTCCTTCAGTGCGTTCCAGTAGCTTGACACCCCCCCACCCCGGGCGTAACTTAGTTAAGGCAATTGGAACCTTCATAACTGCAGGAGTCTGGCGATGAAACACCTTCGTACGTATGGCGTTGTGGCTGTGGCGTTGGCTGCGGCTGGATTGATGACGATTGCGCCTTCGCCGTTGGCTGGGCAGGCTAAAGGCAAGGGCAAAGCTCCCGCCAAGTTTGAGGTTCCCGCGCAGGGTGAGATTCCTCGCACGGGCGATGGTCAGCCGGATTTCAATGGCGTTTGGATGCGCCCCTATACTCCAGACATGACCAAATCCCAGAACCCATCCAAGGCAACCGCGTCAACCTTGAATTTCACCGATTGGGGCAAGGGCAAATGGGAAGCCTATGACGCGGCTAAGGGCGATTACGCCGGAAGCTGCCTCCCGTTCGGCTTGGTCCGTTCCATTAATGCTCCGCATCCGATGCAGATTGTGCAGAGCAAGAATTTCGTCGCGTTTCTGCATGAACAGAACACCTGGTTCACCAAGGTTCCCACCGATGGACGTCCGTTCCCCGACGCCAAAGATATGGACCCGACCTGGTTCGGCACCTCGCGCGGTCACTGGGAGAAGGACACGTTGGTGATTGACACGATCAACTTCAATGGCAAGACCCGTCTGGACACCATCGGCCATCCGCACAGTGAACAGTTGAAGGTCCGCGAGACGTGGACGTTGAAGAACAAAGACCAGGCGTACTACACCATCGAGATCACCGATCCGCGTACCTATAAGGACCCGATCAAGAGCGAGCGCATCTTCACTCGCGATCCGAAGGGTGAAGTGATGGAGTATTCCTGCGAAGAGAATAACAAGAGTCTGTGGGAAGGCCGCATCAAAGTGCCTGACTTCGAATCTTGGTTGAAGTAAGGCGCTGAAGCTCACGCCACATCTACATTCCTACGTAACGTGCGTAGAGGCCTCGGGCTATGCCTGGGTCTGTGGTGCCTTTGATAATCGCTCGTCCGTCTGGAAATACGGTCAGTTCGTACGCGTCGATGGTCGCGCGGACCGCAAAATCGTTGGAGCGGACGGTGGCGAACGTCGCGAGCTTGGCAGCTAATCCCGCAAGATCCACTGGTCGCGATCGTTCATGAATCTGGACCGCGTTGCGTCCGCAAAGACTGATCGGTGCGCGCCGCTGGCCATTCAGGTGAACGAAATCCCTGCGGGCGCAGCATGGACACTCCGGATCGCGCGAGGGCGGCGAAGTTTGGCGGATTTCGCCCGACCAGATGTCGATCGTTGTGAGCTTGGCGTTGATCGAGTCGTGCCCTGATGCCAACAGCTTCAGTGCGTCCCCGCAGGCCAGCGCCGCGATGGTCGCGGTAATCGGTGCCAGCACGCCATCGGTTTCGCACGTGGGCTGTGCGCCGGACGGAGGCTCGGGGTAGATGCAACGCAGGCAGGCGGTGCGCTCCGGGATAATCGGCAGCTTCAGGCCGTAGCTGCCGACGGCAGCGGCGTAGATCCACGGAATCTCTTCGCGAACCGCATAGTCGTTGATCAGGAAGCGTGCTTCAAAGTTATCGGTGCCGTCCATGATCAGGTCGACACCTTCCAGAACTTCTTCGATGTTGGCTGGTGTTAGATCGGTGACCAATGGTTCTAGCGACACTTCGCTATTCACCTGAGCCAACCGCCTCGCGGCAGCTGCGGCCTTGGGCACAGCGTCCGCAGCGTCGGATTCCGAATAGAGGAACTGGCGTTGCAGGTTGCTCCATTCCACGAAGTCGCGATCAATGAGGCGAAGGGTCCCCACGCCTGCGCGGGCGAGGATTTCAGCCTCAACCGTGCC
>JBDTUY010000431.1:0-3097 GCA_040007495.1 Acidobacteriota bacterium
GTACTTGCTGAAGGCTGAGACCAACAAGTTTACGTCATAGTCAAATAGCTGGAAGTAGTCCTTCACTTCTTTGACGCCGCCGACCGAAGGCAATAGGACAAGGTCCGTTGCGCCAGATTGCAGAGCGATTGAATCAGGCGTCTTCATGTCGAAATAAGGCTCGACTAGAATCAGCTTGATGTTCTCGCGTTTCATTTCGTTGATCAAGTCCAGAGTATGCTGTGGCGTGGGCGGAATGCCGGGTTTCGGCTCTACATAGTCGGCTACAATCAGGCCGAAGCGTTGGCAAAAGTTTGGGAAGGAGCGATGGTAGGTAACCACCTTGCGGCCCTTGAATGGCGCGAGCTTGGCGTCCCACACCTTTTCGGATTCGGTCAGGCGTTTTTCGAAATCAGCAACGCGGCCCGCGAAGTAGGCAGCATCGCCCGGCTGCATTTCGGTGAATTTTTTAGCAAATGCCCGGACGATCCGCCGGCCATTCTCCGGGTCCAGCCAATAGTGGGGATTGCCCAAAGGATGTACATCTCCCATCGCCCTGGTTACGGTCCCGGTGGGAACTTCGAGAACGTTCACGTATGCGGACACGTCAAAATATCCTGGCGCGCCGACCTGAATCTTGCCGTTTCCGCTCTGCGTCTGCAGAGGGGGCAGCCAGCCGATCTCCAATTGCAGACCGACCGCCGCAAGCAGGTCGGCTTTGCGGAGCTTAAGCAGGAAACTGGGTTTCGATTCGACGAAGTGCGGATCCTGGTAGCCCTTGGCGATTGAATCTACATTCACGTGATCGCCACCGGCCTCCGCAGCTAGCGATGCCAGATCCTCGGTCGTGGCGACGACGTTCAGTTTGCCGGCAGCCGAACAAATGGAAACGCTGAGGCCAACCGCGAACGCAGCCACAGTCAGTTTTCGAAACGATGTGAAGGCAGAGTTAGATCGATGGAACATAAGTCTCCTAAAACGGATGTGCACCGTGTGCGCCGATCGAGAACAAGAATTGAAACAGGAGTTCATTCGCGGTTTGACCCTCGGCATAATGGGTGCGCCGAAGCTGACCGCGGATCTGGCTGAACTCGCTGGGCCAGTAGGTGAGTAGCAGCGATCCGCCCGTATCATGCAATGAACTATCAGTGGCACGGTCGGAACGGTCGAAACGCGAACCGACGAACCAGCGTCGGTTTAACTGGTAATCGCCGGAGACGTAAAAACCAAGGGGCGTTCCGAAAGTCGGACTCGCCGATGGGGGCAGCAACAAGCTCACCGAATTGAACGCGTTGCCGATGCCATTGCGATCCCACACAAACTCCGTTCTTCCGACAAATGAGTGATACAAACCCCGGTGCAATGGCTTCCAATGCAGAGTCGCATCCAGCCCATACAGTTGATTGATGAGTGGCTCTGCTATAACCGAATGGCCGCGCGAATAAGAAGCGCCGAGGTCAATGTTGGTGGACTCCGTTATGTCTTTGTAAGCGCGAAGGTGGCCAACTGTACTCACATCGGAGCGTTTATAAGCCATAAACACGTTGTCGGAATCGCCGCGAAATAATTGCGCAGTCCCTTCCAGAAACAAGCCACCGGGCGCAGGCAGAATACGGCTGATGGAGAAGCCGGTGTCATCGATGCCGTCCTCGCCGCCCACCAGGTTTTGCGACATCAACGGTCGGTCGGTCCAGGGGAGCACGTGATTGTGCAATGTGTTCACCTTGCCAAACGCGGCTCGCATTTTGCCGACCTTTACTTGAAAGCCGCCTGGCAGTGCGGGAAAAGTCAGGTATCCTTCTTCCAGATTCACGCCCTGCTCCCCAAAGCTGACGAAGAAATCCGCCCGGGCATAGGGATCGAGGATCGCCTGAAGTCCGATCTCGCTTTCATGCATTTCGAGAGCGGGCGTCGGGCGAGGACCGCCGTTTCCTGCGGCACCCAAAAAATCGCCGATGACGCTGATGTCGGGGTTGAAGACCTTGGCCGCAGCTGCCGACCCACCACCCGTGGGGGCGCTTAATTCGGGGGCCGCGGCGGGCGCTGGCACTGCGGCGACAACTGCCGGTTGGGGTTGAGCCGCAGCACCCGATGAAGAAACAACAGGCGTGGCCTTCTGTCCTTTTAACTCCGAGACCTCAGCCTCCAGCGATCGAATCCGTTCCTCCATCGCCTTCATCCGCGTCAGCAGTTCGTCGGAATTCGGGACGGGGGTGGCTTGGGCGAACACAATACCGCCGAACAGAAATCCAAGGCCGAGTAAACTCCAACTTTGTCTCATGAGGCTCCTTCTCGAATCGTCAGAAAATAGGAATCTCACTTTTACTAAGTATGATGGGCGCTACCAGGTGGGCCTACGAAATACTGGTGGACGGGACGGTTTGAGCGGTGAACGGGACAAGGGCGGGCGCAGGTGGGCTCTTCGCAGAATGCCAGGGACCTCGCTTGGGAAAGTGCAATCATGGCGATGTGGAACGGAATACCAATGACGCTAAAGAAGCATTCAGCCAACCAGCCAAGACGTGGACCGGAAAGTTGACCCTTGGCCTAGCGATCCTAGCAACTGGTTGGGCGATTGCGGCGTTCTATTATGATGTCCCGATCTCATGGCTTCGTGCCCCTCTCGCGATTGTGTATGCCGTCGGAGCGGGCGCTATCTTTTGGACGTCTTGGCCGCGCAGTAAAGCGATACTCTTGTGGGCCGTCAGCCTGTGTTGTGTCATCGGATGGTGGCTCACGCTTCGTCCGAGTAACGACCGGCCATGGCAGCCTGACGTTGCCCAACTTCCGTGGGCCGAAGTGACGGGCGAACATGTGACCCTACACAACGTTCGTAATTTCGACTATCGAACCGAAACAGACTATACCGAACGCTGGGAAACGCGAGATCTAAATCTCTCCGAGATTGCGGGTGTCGACATCTTCATGACCCATTGGGGCGCACCACTCATCGGCCATGTGATGGTTAGCTTTCAATTCAATAACAAGGTCGGGCCAGCCAAGTTCGTTGCGGTGTCTCTTGAGGCCAGGAAGACCGTCGGCCAAGAGTACTCGGCGATCAGGGGGTTATTTCGACAGTACGAACTGATCTATCTGGTCGCGGACGAGCGGGATGTGG
>JBDTUY010000432.1:0-3003 GCA_040007495.1 Acidobacteriota bacterium
TAATGGAATAAACGGAATAACGAGGAATCAGTGGGTCTTCCTAAGTTGTTGAAAAATGGAGCGGGAGATGGGATTCGAACCCACGACGTCCAGCTTGGGAAGCTGGCATTCTACCACTGAATTACTCCCGCTTATCCTGTAGAATCAATGACCTTCGCACCCAGTTTCAAACCTGATCACTACTTGAAGACTATTGTATCAGCACGCTCTCCTATTGGTTAACCAACGGCAACCTCACTTCGACCGGAGCCTGAGAGTACGCGTTCAGCGAGACCTCGACAGAGTGGCCCAATTGCGCGGCCACCATGTGCGGATCGGCTCTCATCACACGCATGATAATAGCATGGGTTCTGCGAAAAATTTGGGATGTTACCAACCGAGTCCCGCCTGCGCTAAGTGCGGGCTTCATGTTCCGACGCTAGATGTTATCTTTTGACAGCGGGGTCATGTGCTCCGATGGGAAGACCCAGCCTTCCAGATCAATCGCCTTCGCCGCCAATTCTCTAAGTCGGCCAACAGTCCTTTTGGAAGAGCCGCCTTCTGAAAAGATTGATCGGGGTTTGGACTATCCACGAGACCTCTATGCACGCGCTGGGCGTATGTCGGTGTTAGCTGAGGCCATCGCAGCGCAAAAAACTTCGCATGGTCGGGCACTGGCGAGAATCGCCAGCTTCGCAATAAGGCGTTCGCGCTCAGGCAAGACGCTGAAACACAATTGCACACCTTCAATTGACATGACCCGGCGAACGGGTCTTTTTGCTTCTTTCGGCGTGACCAGCAGAAGGCCGGATTGCGAGCGATTCAACCTTCAGCGACCGCCATCTGAAGTATCGGACGGCAGTCCCGGCGCGGCGCAAATGGTCGCAAACACTGAAGGAAAAGGGACTTGCCTCCTGCGTCTATGAGGCCTTGGAGTTCGTACCGCCGAAAACTGGCAAGCTCCCTGTCCTTATATATGCTGACGAGGTGGTAGTTGATACGCTGCTTGTTCTCTGCGGCGGTTGAGGGCTTCCACTTTTCGCTGGTAGGTAGCGAAGAACCCACGTTCGAGGAAATCGCCAAGGTGGTTGCCTCACTGCTATTGCGTTGGGCGGCGACAATCTCTGCCACCGCCTCCCGTGCCTCGCCTTTGGTCACCTCCGCGATGAGTCCAAGGACGCGGCTTTTCTTCACTCCGTTTTTATACCAGTGTTCGCGCCAACTCCGCCTTTGCTTCGTGACGCCACCGGTCGCGTGCCGTTTAATCATTACGCTATCCCTTTGAAGAAGCGTCTTTGTACGCCTCACTCCTGGCGATGTTGCTATCTTGTCGTTTTGCTCGCACCACTGGGCAAGAGAGTCGCGCCGCATCAAGAGCCGCCTGCCCATCCGGAGAGCGGGGATTGGATGACATCCCCGCACCCCCGGCAACCACGTTTGAAATATGCGTTTTGCTGACGTGGAGAATTTCGGCCACCTTATCAAGAGATAAAAAGTCGAAGTCTGATTTGTCATACATCATCGCCTTGGAGTCTCTAAAACTCCGGCTGCGGGACAGCCTTCACAGGCGGCAGCCCCTTCGGTTTGGGCTTCGGGTCGGCTGCTCCACCGAACAGTTCAAGCTGGGTCGAATCTTCGGTTGCGCGTCGAACTCAGACTGGATGGAGGATAGCATGCGTGCTTTCAGGGTCTCTATTTGCAGGTTGCCGAAGTCAGTTTGACAAGTGGTGGCTCCTTCTCCGCCGTACTAAAGTCGGCGCGCAAGGATCATAACACGGGTAGAAAAAGTGCGGTTACTTGACTGCTGCAAAGTGCTACCCATGGGTCGGAAGACTGACCTAGCCCGAGCTTTGCTGCACGTGGTAGCCCGTGATGTACCGGGACTGCTGTAGAGCACGACGCAGCTACAAACTCCACCACTTCTGAACTCTTTACAACATCGTTACACCTCAAAGAAGCTGCGAATCGTACTGTGAGGAAGGCAGTCCATGGATCGCCGGAGACAGATTCCAGCCGATGAAACAGAGTCGATTCAGTATTCATGAGAAGCTCGCGATAATCTTCGTCATGGCGCTGGTATGCGGTCCGATAGCCAACGGACAGGCCGGAACTGGCACCATCTCCGGTGCGGTAACTGATACCACCGGTGCTGCGCTAGCGAATACTAAGGTGACGATTAAAGAGAAAAGCAGCGGACAGTCTCGCGAACTGACAAGCCAAAACAATGGCGCATTTGTTGCGACAGCGCTGCCAATTGGCGAATACACGGTTCAGGCGGAGGTGGCCGGGTTTCAGATACAAGTTCAATCAGGAATTATTCTGCAGGCGGGCCGTGAGGAGCGGGTTGACTTGGTTCTGAAAGTCGGAATTCGTTCCGATATTATGACGGTCGACGCAAGCGAGGCGCCTCTTCGAACGACGAGCGCTGAGGTCGGCGAGGTGATTGCTAAGGAACGAATTGCCAGTCTACCGCTGAATGGACGGCAGTTCGTGGATCTGACGCTGCTCAGCGACAACGTCTTCAAAGCACCGCGAGGGACACGAGGATCGGCCTTGGCGCAGACGGGTACTGGCGTTCTGGTCGCTGGCCAACGCGCTGGACACAACATGTATTACTTGGATGGGGTGTCGGTAACCGATCAGTACTTCAACCACTTGGTGGCGGCTCCACCGTTGGACGCGATTGCCGAGTTCAACATTCAGAAATCAATTTATGCGCCGGAATTTGGTGGAAAGGCATCCGCCACCATCAGCGCTATTATCAAGTCCGGCACCAACGCAGTGCATGGGTCCGCGTACGAATATTTCCGCAACGACGTTCTGGATGCGCGGAACTTTTTCGACCCGAATAAGAAGCCTCCCTACCGTCAGAATCAATTTGGTGCGACCATCGGCGGCCCCATCCATGAAGATCGAACGTTCTATTTTCTTAGCTATGAAGGCCTTCGTGTCCGGCAGTCTCAGACGCAATTGTTTTCTGTTCCGACAGCGACCGTGCGTCGTGGCGATTTTACCGGCCTGCCG
>JBDTUY010000433.1:0-2871 GCA_040007495.1 Acidobacteriota bacterium
ACCGAGGACCGGACAAGCAAAGTTTTGCGCATAAGCCGAACTCTAACAAAACCGGGCTGGTGAAGCAACGGCTTAGACTGACGGTGTGGTTTGGCGGGGTGTGTCTTAGACGCACGGTCAGCGAAGGGACGCACTGCGGCTGTGCGTGGGGTTGGCTATGATCTCTCCGACGTGGGTGGCGCAGTTACTTTCTTAGGTCACTCACTGCCGTTTGCGGGCAAGCTGTTCGTGGTTCTGGTTCGAGGGTTGACCGTTGATCCCCGCCCTCACGGGACGGGGCTAACATCGGCACGCGGCTGGAAGCCTACTTTAAGGTCGACCAGAGCTGTTATCAATTTGACTTCTTACAGCAGGAAGACGGCTTTCTTGACCCACAACCGTTAGGGACTCGTTAATGTATGAAGACGCCGCTCAGGCTGGACGACAATCCCGCCATGCCTGATCGTGCTCTTTTTTCAACTTCTGTTCATCAGGCGGGGGAGTACTTGCTTCCGAACGTGGAGAGTGTTGCCGAAATACTTGAAGAGTTGGAAGGCCCGTGGCACAAATGAGCCTGTGACGGGCTGCGGAGTCCTTGTCTATCCGCATGCTGACGCATGGCGGCTCGCAGCTTTAAGAACAGGAATTCTGACTCCTGACTCCCGGCTTCTGACACCTCTTTTTTAGCTCGTCGGTTCGTCTCTGCGCAGTTCTTTTTCTAGTTCCTTCAATACCATGTCGTGATCCTGACCTTGGATATCCTGGGCCAAACGTTGCAGCGCGACTCCGACTACATCGCGATGATGCAGACGGGCACCTAGTTGATCTGGCGCGCTGAGATGCAGCCAGATGCTATGGGCAAGGGCCACGTCCTCCGGCCACAGACGCGGCGGATGCGGACCCAGATCTACGAAGCTCGACTTGCGATCGGGGCTTACGATTTCTAGCGAGAAAGGATGCCTCGGTTCAGGTAGCCGTTCCCAGGCCACGCCAATTCGCCGAGATAACTCTTCGGACGTCATGCGCGGACTCACGCCTGTGACGAGGCGCGATACTTTCAGACTGTTTGCTGTCTGGACCAGAGCGTCAAACGGATTGACCCCAGGCACGGCCAACATTTCGACGTGTTTGCCCTCTTTTTCGGCCATCGCAACCACGCGCGTGAACAGTTCTTTTTCGTCGGAGGTGAAGATTTGCCCTTCGGTCAACTCGTATTCGCTGCCACGGCTCGCCATGGCGCGTACCGTCATCACTACGATGTCATGACGCCGAAGATTGGTTTTTTGCAGAATCCGGCGCAGATGTTCCATACGGCGGAAGTCCCGAACCGCGACCAGCACGCAGCCGGGGCGGGCTTCCATGTGGGTGGACTCGATCTGCGGCTGATGCTCCAGATTGAATTGCTCCAATCCTTTGGCTTCCAGTTGAACGCGGCGGCTATTGATTTTTTCCGAGATCGTAAACGTCACAAATAGGATCAGGGTAAAGGCGATGCCGTACTTGGTCGCCAATTCCTTGGTTGCGAGATTGACCAACGCGATGCAGCCGAGGAACGCTGTCACGATGATCAGACCGATGGGGATCTCCCGTCCGCCAATGTGGAAGTTCAGCGGCATCTTATACTCTTGATCCTTGCGCTGGAAACGGAGGGCCGTGACGCCGAGCGATTTGAAAAAGAAGCTCCATACTACGCCGAAGGCATAGGCACCTGCCAGCAGTGTGATGTCACCTTTGCTATAGATGATCGTGGCGATTTGCAGAATCGCGATCATGTTCACCAGCCGGTGAGTGGTACCGAACTTCTTGTGCGGATGGCGGAACCACGGGACCAATACTCCGTCTTCGGCGACCCGGTTGAGGACGCCGTTGGAGCCGATGATGGACGTATTGACGGCGCCGGACAGAATCAGCCCGCCGACGGCGACGACAAAGATATGAAAGGCCAACCGAAGGGGATACGGTCCAGCGAGGTTGTTGGCCAGGCCGCCGATCAGATTGGTGTAGTACATCGACCGCTCAGCGTTGGGAATAATCATCGCGGCAAACAGCGTGATCAAGCCCGTGCACACCACCGCATACACGCAGACGATATTTGAAGCGATCTTCAAATTCTTCATCTTCGGCGATTCGATTTCGCGATAGACCTGCGCCAGCGTTTCAAAGCCGCTCATGGAAAGCAGCGAATGTCCGAACGCCGCGAGCATCGCAATCATTGGAACGCTAAGCCACCTTGTGCCGGCGAGCCAGCCTTGGGCCTCGGGAGAGAAATGGAGGTTGGCGGGCACCGGAGCGGGTGGCATTTGCGCCCAGCCTCCGCGCAAGAACATGGTTAGAGGAGCCCAGATCAAAATGATCACAACCATGGCGGTAGTGATCTGCATGATCCGCAGCGCGTGGCCGCTGGATTCGTGGACGCCCTTCAGGTTGGAATACCAGAAGTACAGCGTGACCAGGACGGCAAACCCAGCCGCGAAGGTCTGCTCATCGACGCCAAAGTTATAGCCCGACAATTTTGTCAGTTCGTTGATCAGGGCACCCAGATAGATGCCCGCGCTGACGCCACTGATAGGACCGGTTAGAACGTAATCAAAGATGAGAGCCGAGACCGACAGCTTGGCCATGGTGGGTCCCATCGCGTCGCGTACCACGACGTATACTCCGCCACGGACAAACATGCCGCAGCTTTCCAGGTACACGCTTCGCACCGCGAAACTGAACAACATCACGCCCAGGACAAACCAAGGCGCTGCCATACCGATCTGCGATTCCGCATCGCCGCCGGCGTACCACGCGGACGAAGCTAGATCGCTGAGAACAATCGAGGCTCCACGCCAGAAGCTGATAAAGGAAAGTGCGACGGTGGTGGCTACAACTACGCGGGGTGCCGCCGAC
>JBDTUY010000434.1:0-2621 GCA_040007495.1 Acidobacteriota bacterium
AGCTCCACCGGAACTACAGAGGTTTCGCCTACTCCCAGCTGCGCGAGTGGGAGATCCTCGGGGCAGGCTCACGCGGGGAAGGAAGAGGTCCGGATCAAACCTATCTCTTCTGAAGAATCGCCTCCGCTGTGCTGTAGCGTTCAACTAGCGACCGGTCGGACGCCAACTCCTCCATGGCATTCTTGAGATAGAAGATGGCATTGTGGTCCGTCTTATCCGCTTGCTTAGGGTCTGCTCCACCACCCAACAGGACTTTGATCGTGTAGGGGTTCCCGGTTCTTGCAGCCCACATGAGCGCCGACTCGCCGAGATCGTTGGTTAACGATACCGCCGCGCTATGAGCCACTAATAGACTCACGATCTCTCCGGTGGCCGGGAGTTGTAGTATTGAACGGCAGACGCCCCGATGAGAGCCGTGTCACCGTGAAAATCTCGCTGATCGACACGCGCCCCTGCATCCAGAAGCGTTGCGACGCTCTCCCGCTGGGGTAGTCACGGCTGCGTACATCAATGCTGTCCAGCCGGTTTCGTCCGCCGCGTTAACGTCGTCGCCGCGCGCTACCAGCCTACGAATTTCAACCACGTTGCCCGAAAACGCGGCTTGTATCAGAGGCGTCATGCCCGGCTTTATGCGGCGGTAGGCGTCTTCCTGGACAAAGTCTGCATTCTTAAGGTCCTCTTTCCCGCCCATCTGACCTCCTAAGGTGAAGGTTCGCGAGAGGGGGAATTGCAAGGTCAGATTTCTCCTGTCGCTATGCAAGCGGCCATGAACCTTTGCGAAGCGTTCTATCATACGCTCAAGCTCCTCCAAACCGGGCGGAGCAACATTCCAGTGTGAGACCATTTTTGACTTGCCAGCGAGCGTCACACCCACCAATGCCCCGGGACCGTCCGTATAAGTAGCTTCGTAGGAAGTATTGAACTCGAAGAACTCAATTCGCTCAAACTCAGCTATCAGGGTGCGGAACGCTGTAGGATCTACGACCGACCTCACTTCAGGCTGTCTGTCTTGAAAGGAAACGTTACCAGACGAGTCGATCCGCAAGCTGTAGGCGGGACAAGTACCGAGGCAGGGAGTCCGCTCCAGAGTGATCGAATCTTCAACCACCTGAGCATGCCCGAGTGTCGCGAATAGGAGTAGCAAAGCAGCGCTGACTAAAGGTCGTATTCTTGTATTCTCCGACGGCTGAAATGGATTCAATCGAAGGATAACAGCCTTGCAAGAGCATCGGCTACGTTGGCAAAAGTATTTGCTACTGCGGTTCTGGCCGCCCCGTCTAGAGATCCCGAAGATAAAATGGTTTTGTGAGGGCGAGTTGCCCGTGAGTTTGGGATTCGGTCGCTGGTGCCGGGAGAAGTCTGGAAGGAGATTCAACAGCGGAATGAGAAAAAGTAACGTAGCCTTGCGTCTGCAAGAGTCTCTGCTGGTGGAAGCTCGAAGTGTTGCGGAGACTGAAGGCGTGGCACTGAATCAATTTATCAATGTCGCGGTAGCGGAGAAGCTTTCCGCGTTGCGTACTGTGGATTTTTTCCGGGAACGCGCTGACCGGGGAAATGTGGCCAAGGCCAAGAAAATACTCAATCGCGCGGGCAAAGGGAAGAGTCCCGTTTCCGGCGACGAATTAGATTGAGTTATTTGCCGCAAGCTAGTTTCGGTCGGGAGGCGTTGCAGCCCAAACCGCAAGGGTTGGAATTAAGCTCTCACGCCGGGTTTTGAATCCCCGCTCTGGCGGACGGGGAGCCAGCCAGGTGCACGCAACGCTGCTATCCTAAAAGCTAACAACGTTTCGGTTTGCGGTAGCCAGAACCGAACATTATTGATGCAGCATTTTTCCGAACTCAATCTCTGTTCCGCTTTGCGGAGCAACCTCGAGAAGAACGAATTCGTCACGCCAACGCCCGTCCAGGCGCAGGCCATTCCGCCACTTATGGAAGGCCGCGACGTAGTGGCGACCGCACAAACTGGCACCGGCAAGACTCTGGCGTTCTCGATTCCTGTGATTGAAGCTCTGGCTGCCGTTCCCCGCACCAAAACAATAAAGGTTCTGATCCTTAGTCCCACGCGCGAACTTGCTATTCAGATCGACGCGGCATTCCGGCAACTCGCCGACGGCATGCGCATCCGCACTGCCGTGGTTGTGGGCGGTATGAGCGAGACCAACCAGCTGAACGATATCCAGGCCGGGGCGGAAGTGGTGATCGCGACGCCGGGCCGTCTCTGCGACTATCTGGAACGGCGGCTGATCGATCTTTCCAAGGCTGCCACTGTGGTTCTCGACGAGGCCGATCGAATGCTGGATATGGGTTTCCTGCCCTCTCTGCGCATCATCCTCGATAAAGTTCCGGCGAAACGCCACACCATGCTTTTCTCGGCGACGATGGAGCAATCCGTGGCGGGGCTGGTCGCAGGGTACGTGCACAATCCAGTGCGGATCGCGGTGGAGGCATGCGCCGAAACAACCGGCCGGATCGATTTCTTCTGCTACGAAGTGGGTCAAGGCTCCAAGTTTGATCTGCTCGAGCATCTACTGAAGAGCGAGCAGGGTTCCTGGCTCGTCTTCGTAGCCACCAAAGAGGGCGCCGACAGGCTAACGACATATCTGAAGCGCGGGAAACATAAG